>NZ_JBSFQL010000033.1:0-59000 GCF_053588675.1 Gordonia sp. NPDC003422 | reverse complement strand
CGATCGCTACCCAAAACGCTTCCGGCGCTACCGCCCTGCCCATACCGGCTACCTCTCACACGAGGCCTGTTGCGTCGACCGATTGAGGCTGCCCCGGGGTTCATAGTCGTCCGCGAGAATTTTCTGGGGGAGGACTCCAAGGGTAGGGGAAGAAGTTTCTTCCCCTACTTTTGTGGCGCCGGTTCGCGCCGCCGACGAGAATGCCGCCGCTGCGCACTCATGGCAACCGCGTAGTCGGCCGGCCATTGATCCGTTTAAAGTTGAGCCCGGGATCCGGGCTCAACTTCAAACGGATCGTGCGTTCATGCTCGACGACGACACTCTTCCCACCTCCACGATCGCCGACGACGTCCGCGGGTGGGTCGCTGACTCGTCGGCACACCCCCGCCGGGCGCGAGTCCGAGCCGCGGGGACCTGGTGAGAGGACACTATCGACTCACCAGCAGTACTCTTCGGATCGGCGATGTAGTCCGCTGTCTACCTGTCACGTGGCCGGGGTGCCCACGCGCACAGGGGAAGTCCGGTCGGTCGTCGTACCGTCGCCGAGTTGACCCGAAGTGCCCAACCCCCAGCAGTAGGCGGACCCGTTGGAAGTCACACAGGTCGTCTTCGCGTCGGTGCTGATGCTCGTGGCAGTGGTGAGGCCGGAGACGCGCGTCGGAGTGGGCCGACTGGTTTCGGTGGCGTCGCCGATCTGGCCTCAGCGAGCTTGGCGATCCCGAAGTCGAGAACGACGACGCGTTCGATGGTGCCGGTGTCAGGGTTGCGCGGGGTCATGATGTTGGCGGGCTTGATGTCTCGATGGATGACACCATTGCGGTGGGCGAAGTCGAGGGCCGCAGCGACGTCGGTGATGACCCGCAACACCTCGGCCTTCGACAGACCCTGTCCGGAAAGGTCTTGTCCGGCAAGGTATTCCATCGTGAACCAGGGCGTCGACTCAGTGATGCCGAAGTCGTGGATGGTGATGATGCCCGGGTGGCTCAGCGCCGCAGCGGTCTGGGCTTCGGTGGTGAACCGCCGTTCGAAATCCGGGTTACCCTGACCGGCACCGGATATCGCCTTCAGTGCCTGCCGTCGCTTGAGGTGCGGATGCTCGACCAGGAACACCTGGCCCATGCCGCCGCTTCCGAGCAGGGTCAGGATCTGATATCCCGCGAAGGTCGATCCGGGCTGTAGCGGCACGTTTCCTCCTGGGGAGTCGTCGCCGAGGCATCCGGATCGAAGGAAGCGCAGGCGTCGTCCGACCGTCAGTCGATCGGCCGGACGACTCTGTGGCGCGCGTTGGCGCTCAGTTGTGCTTGTGGAGCATCTCGTTCAATGCGATGCCGTCGCCCTTCCACGGCACCACCTCGACGGCGCCGGTAAGGCTGTTGCGGCGGAACAGGAGGTTCGACTGACCGGCGAGTTCGCGCGCCTTGATGCTGGTGCCGTCGGGACCCGTGACCTTGGTGCCCGCCGTGAGGTAGAGGCCCGCTTCGATGACGCAATCGTCGCCGAGTGGAATACCGCAACCCGAGTTGGCACCGAGCAGGCACCGCTTGCCCAGCGAGATGATCTCCTTGCCGCCGCCGGACAGCGTGCCCATCGTCGACGCACCGCCGCCCACGTCGGACCCGTCACCGACGACGACACCCGCGGAGATTCGGCCCTCGACCATCGACGATCCCAGCGTTCCCGCGTTGAAGTTGACGAAACCCTCGTGCATCACGGTGGTGCCTGCCGCGAGGTGCGCCCCGAGACGGACGCGGTCGGCGTCGCCGATGCGCACGCCGCCGGGCAGCACGTAGTCGACCATGCGCGGGAACTTGTCGATCGAGTAGACGGTGACGGGACCCCGCAGTTTCAGCTTGGCGCGCACCGACTCGAAGTTGCCGACGGCGCATGGGCCGTGATTGGTCCACACCACGTTGGAGAGCAGGCCGAACTGCCCGTCGAGGCTGGCACCGTGCGGCTCGACGAGCCGATGGGAGAGCAGATGCAGCCGCAGATAGACGTCGTAGGCGTCGATTGGAGCCGACGACAGATCGCTGATGGTGGTGCGGATCGCCACAACCTTGACCCCACGCGCCTCGTCGACCCCGACCAATTCGGCCAGGTGCGCCGGCGTGCTGTCGGCGTCGAGGATGACGGTTTCCGATGCCTGCACGGTGTCGAGTTCGGGTTCGGGGAACCATGCGTCGAGAACAACGCCCGGATCGGCCGATCCGCCGTTGGTCACGGTCGCGATACCTGTTGCGATTGCGCCAGTTGTAGTCACGGGAGGTCAGTCTACCGGTGCGTCATACTGGAATCCGTGACGGCCGAATCACCTGGCTCATATGGCGAGTGGCGTTGTGCCACGCTTCCGGCAGTCGTGTGGCAGGCGAAGCGTTCTGCGGGACCGGTGCGTATCGACCCCGACGGGTGCATGGACGTGATCTGGACGGGGGATTCGGTGCTGGTTGCCGGACCGGACCGCTCGTCGACCGTTTCGGTCGTCCGCTCCGCCACCACGATGACCGGCATACGGTTCGACCCCGGTCACGCCCCCGGCCTTCTCGGCGTATCCGCTGCCGAACTGGTTGGTTCGCAGGTGGCGGGCTCCGACATTTGGTCGCGAAGTGACGTGGAGCGACTCGAGGACCGGCTGCGTGCATCCGTCGCACCCGATCGTGATCTCGAACTGTGGTGCGCGCAGCGACGTCGGCCACCGCCGAACTGGGTACCGCGGGTCGTCGACGCGCTCGCGAGCGGTCGGACGGTCTCCGAATGTGCGGACGATGCCGCGCTGTCGGAGCGCTCGCTTCACCGACAGGCGTTGCGGTACTTCGGTTATGGTCCCAAGACGTTGGCACGCATCCTGCGGATGCGGCGCGCGACGACCATGATGTCCGTGAGGTCTGCGCGATTCGGTGACGTCGAACTCAGCGATATCGCGGCCGCCTGCGGGTACTCCGACTATGCACACATGTATCGCGACTTCGTCGGCTTCACGGGTTGTGCGCCAACGCAGTTCATACTCTCGACTCGGACTTAGTGGTCCTGTCCAGAAATTCGTCGGGGGTCTTCGGCGTTCGATGAACGACTGGCTGCGTTGTCGTCGGTCACGATAGCGCCGCTATCGCTCCCTCCTCCGCCTTGCCAGTCGTCCATCGCTCCACCGAATACCCCGGACGGATTTATGAACAGCACCACTCAGGTGCCGAGCGCGCAGTAGAAGTCGACGACATTACCGTCCGGATCGTGGACTGCCGCATAGCGCTGGCCCCAAACGGCGTCGAACGGTGCGAGAGACGATCGGTGGCCCGCACCGATCAGCGCCGCGTGCATGCGGTCGACCCCGTCCGGTTCGTCACATTCGAATGCCAGCGCCATCTTGTGTCCGCCGTGACCGGGTTCCCATCCAGGTAGCAGGGTCCTCACGACGTCGTGGGTGTCGAACATGATGCGAAAGCCGCCGATCGCCGCCTCTGCGTGTGGTGCGGCCTCGGCGCCCTCGGCGATGTCGAGTCCGCACATGCGATAGAAGTCGAGGGCGGCGGCCATGTCCTCGACCACCACTGACAGCGCGTTCGCGGTGGGCTTGCGATCGATTGCACTCATGGCATCGACGCTAGCGTCGTCCACGGCGTGCGGTCATGAACGTTTCGGACACAGGAGCGGCGCCCGAAAGACGGCTGCTGTCATGCATTCGGGCGAACCATCTGGTGGAGCGGAACCTCGCGCCCTAATCTCGGCATATGTCCGATTTGGCTTCTCCTCAGGCTCCGCCACGTCGCAAGCGGCGCTGGCCGTGGATTCTCGGCTTCCTCGGCGTATTTCTCGTCATCGCGCTTGCCGTGGGCGCCTTCCTGTTTCAGCCCTGGCTGATCTTCGTCGACAACGAGGTCGACGACGAGATCCCGGTGGCGGTGACCGCGCCGCCCAACGCGTCGGGAACACCGCAACCCGGCGCCTCCGTGATCTTGTCCACCGGCACCCTCATCAGCCACGAGCACGACACCTCGGGCAAGGTGTCGGTCATCAAGAAGCCCGACGGCACAAGGGTTCTCGCGATCGAGAATCTCGACACCACAACCGGTCCCGACGTGCACGTATGGTTGTCCGACGGAGAGGTGAAAGAAGGCGTCGGCGGCTGGCGGACCGCGGCCGACGCGAACAACGTCGACCTCGGACCGATCAAGGGGAACAGGGGAAATCAGGTGTACGCCATCCCCGCCAACGTCGACCTGGCAGATTATCCGGCCGTCTTCCTCTGGTGCGTTCGCTTCAGCGTCTCGTTTGGCGCGGCCACACTCGCGGCACCCTGAGGAGCGCCTGCACAGTTGCGTTTGGCGCAGCCAAGCTCACCGCGCCTTGAGGGGAGCCGACCACACGCAGGTCCCGGCGGCTACGGTGAACCCATGCCGAGCGTCGAACTCGATCTCACCGCCGACCCCATCGATCTGACCGCCGCGCTGGTCGATATCGAGAGCGAGTCGCGCAACGAGGCGAGCATCGCCGACGCGGTCGAGGCTGCTCTGCGCGCACAGGCGCCGGGATTCGAGGTGCTGCGGCATGGGAACCGCGTGCTCGCGCGGACGAATCGTGGACGCGACCGACGGGTGATCCTGGCCGGCCACCTCGACACCGTCCCGGTTGCGGGAAACCTGCCGCATCGCCGGGAGCGCGACGGGGCCGAGGGGGATGTCCTGCACGGATGCGGCACGGTCGACATGAAATCGGGCGATGCGGTGTTCCTGCATCTGGCCGCGACCTTGCGCGATCCCGAACCCGACCTGACCCTCATCTTCTACGACTGCGAGGAGATCGCCGCACGTTACAACGGGCTGGGTTTCCTCGAGCGTGAACTGCCGGAGTGGTTGGCCGGTGATGTCGCGATCCTGGGGGAGCCGACCGCCGGACAGATCGAGGCCGGCTGTCAGGGCACCGTCCGAGTTCGCTTGTCGACCGCCGGGACCCGCGCTCATTCCGCGCGATCGTGGATGGGGGACAACGCGATTCACAAACTCGGTGGAGTGCTCACCACCCTGGCGTCGTACTCGCCGCGGCGGGTCGACATCGACGGCTGCGAGTATCGCGAGGGGCTGTCGGCGGTCGGGGTCGGCGGCGGTGTGGCGGGCAACGTGATCCCCGACGAGGCCTACGTCGACGTCAACTTCCGATTCGCGCCGGACCGGTCCGAGGAACAGGCCGTCGAGCACATCCGTGAGGTCTTCACCGCCGACCTCGCCGCCGGGACAGTGCAATTGGCGGTGACCGACTCGGCTCCGGGCGCCCTGCCCGGCTTGAGTAATCCGGCCGCCGCCGAACTGGTCGCTGCCGCAGACGGACGTTTTCGCGCCAAATACGGCTGGACAGACGTCGCCCGGTTCTCGGCGCGCGGCATCCCGGCGGTGAATCTCGGACCCGGCGACCCCAATCTCGCGCACCGCGTCGACGAACGTGTCCCGGTCGGTCAGATCACCGAGGTCGCCGAGATCCTGCGCACCTACCTGTCCTGATCGTGCCCCGGCCCCGCATGCCTTACCGTGACGGCATGGCGCCCAGCACCGGAAACCAGCCGACCTCCTCGCCCGAGGACGACCCGACCCCTGAGACCTGCTACATCGGGCCGATGCGGGTGCGACGCGACGACGGCCGCCGCAGTCAGACCACCGACCGCCGTCTCCTCGAATGGATCGATCCCCGCGACAGCACGTTGCGCGCCGAACGGACCATGCGTGACTCGTGGCGCGTGCTGAGAATCCAGTCGGAGTTCGTCGCAGGGTTCGACGCGATGAGCGAGGTCGCCGAGGCCGTCACCGTGTTCGGTTCGGCGCGGGTCGCTCCGGGAACTGCCGACTACGACCTGTCGGTGGCGGTCGGCCGCGCGCTGGGGGAGGCGGGCTATGCGGTGATCACCGGTGGCGGACCGGGAGCGATGCAGGCCGCCAATCAAGGCGCGTTCCATACCGGCGCCCAGTCCATCGGACTCAACATCGAGCTGCCCTTCGAACAGCACCTCAATCCGTGGGTCGACCTGGGCATGAACTTTCGCTACTTCTTTGTGCGCAAGACGATGTTCGTCAAGTACGCACAGGCCTTCGTGTGCCTGCCGGGTGGATTCGGCACCCTCGACGAGATGTTCGAGGCACTCACGCTCGTGCAGACCAAGAAGGTCGTGCGGTTCCCGATCGTGCTGGTCGGACGCGACCACTGGTCCGGTCTGGTGGACTGGATGCGCGACGTGCTGCTCGCCAAGCAGATGATCTCCGCCGACGACCTCGACCTCCTGTATCTGGTCGACGAGCCGGCCGAGGCGGTCGAGATCATCGACGCAGCGCGAGCCGGACGATCGACGAGCGGGTCGGTCAAGCCATGAGTGCGGTCTGTGTCTACTGCGCGTCGGGGCGCGTCGAGCAGCGCTATCTCGACCTGGCTGCCGAGGTGGGCGGTGCGCTGGCCCGCGCCGGCCACGTGACCGTCTCCGGCGGCGGCAACATCTCGATGATGGGTGCGCTGGCCGAGGCGGCTCGCGCTGCGGGCGGCACGACGATCGGCATCATCCCGCGGGCACTCATGGAACGCGAGGTCGCCGATCTGGGCGCCGACGAACTCGTCATCACCGAGACCATGCGCGAACGCAAACGCATGATGGATGAGCGGTCGGATGCGTTCATCACGCTGCCCGGCGGCATCGGGACACTCGAGGAACTGTTCGAGACGTGGACGGCCGGATACCTCGGAATGCACGACAAACCGGTGATCCTGCTCGATCCCTTCGATTTCTATGCGCCGTTGCGCACCTGGCTGGAAGACTTGGCCGGGCAGGGGTTTGTCGCGCGTCGATCGCTCGATCGGCTCCTGGTCACCGACTCGGTGGCGGGGGCGCTCGCACTTGTGGCGGGTCGAGGGGATGTTGTCGCGGAGCCTCTTGCTACTGACCGGTAAGGTGTGTTGACATCGTCAACGCGCGTTGTCGTCGTCCACTGTCGTCATCCATTACCGGAGAGCGAGACCTGCAAATGCCCTCTCACGACACCAAGTCTGTCGTTGGAATAAAGGACCTGGTCAGAGGTGTCGTGAAGATGGCGCCACAGGCCCATCACATGATCAAGCACGCGCCGGGACTGATCCGTCGTCCCGCCGATGCCAAACGCACCATCGGGTCGATCTTCCAGAGGCATGCGCAAGCGCATCCGGATCGGCCGTTCGTGCGGTTCGAGGGCAAGACCACCACCTACGGTGAGGCCAATCGCCGGGTGAATCGCTACGCCGCGGTGCTGGCCGAGAACGGGGTGGCCAAGGGTGATGTGGTCGCGATCCTGTCCAAGAACTGTCCGACCGACCTGTTCCTCATGCTCGCGACGGTCAAGCTGGGCGCGATCGCCGGCATGCTGAACTACAACCAGCGTGGCAGCGTCATCGAGCACAGCATGACGTTGCTCGGCGCTCGCGTGCTGGTGCACGACCCGCAGTGCGCCGAGGCCTTCGAGTCGATTCCGTCGGAGGCACTGCCCGAGCATGTCTTCGACTTCACCGAGTTCGACGCCGAGGCCGACGGGAAGCCGGAGACCGACCCCTCGGTCACCGAGACACTGCCGGCGGCGACGGAAGCCTTCTACATCTTCACCTCGGGAACCACCGGACTCCCCAAGGCCAGCGTGATGAGCCACAACCGCTGGCTGGCGAGCATGTCGGGTATCGGCGGGCTGGCCGTACGGCTGCGGCACAGCGACACCATGTACGTGCCGCTGCCGCTGTACCACAACAACGCACTATCGGTGTCGCTGTCGTCGGTCCTCGCGGCCGGTGCCTGCATCGCCATCGGCAAGCAGTTCTCGGCGTCGAAGTTCTGGGACGACGTCATCCTCAACCGGGCGACTGCGTTCTGCTATATCGGCGAGTTGTGCCGCTACCTGCTGGCCCAGCCCGAGAAGCCCACCGACCGGCAGCATTCGGTGCGACTCTGCGTCGGCAACGGTATGCGACCTGACATCTGGGACGAGTTTCGGGAGCGGTTCGGCATCGACCGCATCGTCGAGTTCTATGGCGCCAGCGAACTCAATCTGGTGTTCGTGAATGCGTTCAGCGCCAGCCGCACCGCGGGCTTCTGTCCGCTGCCGTACGCGATTGTCGAGTACGACGAGGACGGCGCGCCCAAGCGTGACTCCGACGGCCGGCTGACCAAGGTCGGTCGTGGTGGCACCGGTCTGCTCATCTCCGGGATCAACGATCGCGTGCCGGTCGACGGCTACACCGATCCGGAGGAGACCGAGAAGAAGATCATCCGCGACGCGTTCAAGGACGGCGACTCCTGGTTCAACTCGGGTGACCTGGTCCGCGATCAGGGTTTCTCGCACATCGCGTTCGTCGACCGACTGGGCGATACGTTCCGCTGGAAGGGCGAGAACGTGGCGACCACCGAGGTCGAGGCCGGACTCGACGGCATCGACGCCATTTCGCAGTCCGTGGTGTTCGGGGTGGAGATCCCCGGCACCGACGGCAAGGCCGGTATGGCCGCGGTGACCGTGCGTGACGGCGCCGATCTGGACGGCAAGAAGATCGCCGACCACCTCTACGACGTACTGCCGGGTTATGCCGTGCCGTTGTTCATCCGCGTCGTCGACCAGCTCGAGCAGACCTCGACCTTCAAGAGTCGCAAGGTCGAACTGCGCGAGGAGGCCTACGAGAAGACCGGCGACGACACGTTGTTCGCACTGGCCGGCCGGTCCGATGGGTACGTGAAGTATTACGACTCCTATCCCGACGATGTGGCAGCCGCGAAGGCGCCCAAGAACTGATCTGCAGAGTCGGGTCTCAGGTGCACAAACCGCCAACCGCTCCCTGAGGTGCGAGGAGCCCTGGCGACGAGCCTCGAAGGGCGTGGTGAGGCGACAATGTCAGCTCACCAGGGGCTTCGAGGCTCGCAGGCTCGCGCCTCAGCCGGCGGGACTGGCGCGACGGGTTGCCCGGCCGCATCACTACTGTGGGCGACATGATCTCGACGCCGGCTCTGTCGCCGACGCTGTGTGGACGCCCGGTCCCAACCGACCGCGCTCTCGTGATGGCGATCGTCAACCGCACCCCGGACTCCTTCTACGACAAGGGTGCGAGCTTCGCCGACGACGCCGCGCAGGCCCGCATTGCCCGTGTGGTCGACGAAGGCGCCGACATCGTCGACGTGGGCGGTGTGAAGGCGGGACCGGGCGAGCATGTGGACGCCGCCACCGAAGCCGCACGCGTCGTACCGATGATCGCGTGGATTCGTGAGACGCACCCCGACCTGCTCATCAGCGTCGACACCTGGCGTTCGGACGTGGCCGATGCCGCATGCGCGGCCGGTGCGGATCTCATCAACGACACCTGGGCCGGCTCCGACCCAGACCTCGTGCACGTGGCCGCGACCCGCGGTGCGGGCATCGTCTGCTCTCATACCGGTGGCGCCACGGTCCGCACCCGTCCACACCGCGTCGGCTACCAGAACATCGTCGGCGAAGTGGTCGCCGAACTCACCACGGCCGCTGCCCGTGCAGCCGACGCCGGAGTTGCCCGAGACTCGATCGTTATCGATCCGACGCACGATTTTGGCAAGAACACCCACCACGGTTTGGCCTTGTTACGCCACGTAAAAGATCTTGTTAATACGGGCTGGCCTGTGTTGATGGCGCTCAGCAACAAAGACTTTGTGGGGGAGACTCTGGGTGTGGATCTCGAACAACGGTTGGAGGGCACCCTCGCTGCGACCGCTCTGAGTGCCGAACACGGCGCCCGGATCTTTCGTGTGCATGAGGTGGCTGCCACTCGTCGCGTGGTCGACATGGTCGCTGCCATAGCGGGAACAAGACCTCCCGCCCGAACAGTCAGGGGACTCGCATGACCAAACAGGTAAGACGAACCCATCCGAGCGCCGTCAACAACCGGGACCGGACAGCGATCTGGCCCACTCCCGCCGAGACCGCGACCAGCAAGCAGCGCTGGTCGTCGACTCACACGTGGGAACAGCCCGATTGGACGATCGACGAACTCGTCGCAGCCAAGGACGGACGCACCGTGTCGGTGGTCCTGCCCGCGCTCGACGAGGAGGAGACCGTCGCCGACGTGATCGCCACGATCCGTCCGCTGCTGGGCACGCTCGTCGACGAACTCATCGTCCTCGACTCCGGCTCGACGGATGCGACCGCCGAACGGGCCCGCGCCGCGGGTGCCGAGGTGATCTCGCGTGAGGAGGCCGTGCCCGAACTCGACCCCATCAAGGGGAAGGGCGAGGTGCTGTGGCGGTCGATCGCGGTGACGACCGGCGACCTCATCGCCTTTGTCGATTCCGACCTCATCGACCCAGACCCCATGTTCGTACCCAAGATGCTGGGCCCGCTGCTCGTGAACCCCGACATCCATCTGGTCAAGGGCTACTACCGGCGCCCGTTGCGGACCGGCGGCACCCAGGATGCCAACGGCGGTGGCCGGGTCACCGAACTCGTTGCCCGCCCGCTACTGGCGTCGCAGAAGCCGGACCTCACGGCGGTGCTGCAGCCGCTGGGTGGCGAATACGCCGGCACTCGCGAACTGCTGTCGTCGGTGCCTTTCGCGCCCGGCTACGGCGTGGAGATCGGCCTGCTGATCGACACCTACGACAAGTACGGCCTCACCGGTATCGGCCAGGTCAACCTCGGTGTGCGGACACATCGCAATCGTCCGCTCATCGAGCTCGGCGTCATGAGCCGACAGATTGTGGGGACGCTGATGCGCCGCTGCAAGCTCGACGACTCCGGGGTGGGCCTCACCCAGTTCACCGCCGAACCCGACGGTTCGTTCACGCCGCACACCACCGAGGTCTATCTCGAAGACCGACCGCCGATGAACACCATCCGCCCCGCGGAGATCGACGACGAGGAGATGGCTTCCTGACGACGGCCTGACCCTACCGGTGTGCCGGGGCCGACGACAGTGTCGATGATGCCAAGTTCCCCGGCGCCCAACGGTGCCGCCACGGCCGTCTGCCAAGATTGAACGCATGCAGACGATACTGCTGTATTTGCTGATCATGGCGATCGTCGTCGCGGCTGTCTTCGCTGTGGTGTGGTTTGCGTTCGGTCGGGGCGAGGATCTGCCGCCGATCGAACGGGGCACGACGCTGACCACGTTGCCGCCTTCGGGGATCACGAGCGACGACGTCCGTGCACTGCGCTTCGCACAGACCCTGCGTGGCTACAAGCAGTCCGAGGTCGATTGGGCGCTGGCCCGCCTGGCCGCAGAGATCGACGAACTCCGTGGCTCACTCGCCGATCTGCACGCACGCAACGAGCGTGTCTGCCCGTCCGATGCCACCGCGGATGTCGGTGCCGCCGAGCCGGCGTTCCAGACGTGGGAACCCGATGACGATGACGCGGACGTATCTCAGGACTCGTCCGACGCGGCCGTCGGAAACGTGGATTCGGCCACGTCCGGACCGGTCGACGTCGCCGATCCTGCGCAGACCTGATCGGCGCACGCAGCATGCCTGGCAGGATCGGAGGACCTCGGCACGTATCATGTCTCTAGCAGGTCGTCGTTGAAGGGAGCTTGAGAATGGCGGCAATGAAGCCACGTACTGGGGACGGGCCCCTCGAAGCGGCCAAGGAAGGACGTGGGATCGTTGTCCGGATTCCGATTGAAGGCGGCGGACGCCTGGTCGTCGAGCTGACGGCCGACGAGGCTGCCGCGCTCGGGGAGGAATTGCGCGGGGTCACCGGCTGACCCCGCAACACTGACCGCCCATACGTCGCCCACCGATCCGGTGCCGCACTCACGCGACGCGCGACCGGGTCGTCTCGACGGGATCGCGCAGGCGCTCGATGTCCTGCGCTGCCCGGTGTGTGGTGAACCCTTCGATGTCGTCGGCGGCTCGTTGCGATGCGGTGCGGCACATTCTTTCGACGTCGCCCGCCAGGGGTACGTCTCGCTGCTCGACGGACGATCTGGTGCTCTTCGCGCCGACACCGCCGACATGGTTGCCGCACGTGACCGTGTCCACAGCGCCGGCGTGTTCGATCCCGTGGTGGACGCAGCCGCGCAAGTGGGTGCGGTGGCCATCGTCGGCGCGCATCCAGGGCGGCGCCCGTTGGTTCTCGACGCCGGTGCAGGTGGCGGGCATTACCTGCGGGCCGTGTTACGGGAGGCGGCCGATCGAGGTGCCGACGCACGTGGTCTGGGGATAGACCTGTCGCGGCAATGCGCGCGAGCACTGGTGCGTGGTGAACCCGCGGTGACCGCGGTGACCGCCGACATCTGGCGTGGCCTGCCGGTCGCCGACGACTGTGTCGCAGTACTGCTGTCGATCTTCTCGCCCCGCAACGCAGCCGAGTTCGCCCGCGTGCTGAGCCCCGACGGCCGGCTGATCGTGGTTCGCCCGCTACCCGGGCACCTCGGTGAGATCATCGCGCCGATGCACATGTTGTCGGTGGACGACGCCAAGACCGCACGCGTGCACGCCGCTCTGGACGATCACGTCGAGGTTCTCGTCGAAAATGAGCTGACGTACTCGGTCCGGATTCCGGCGCCCGTGGTGGCCGACCTGGCCGGGATGGGTCCGTCGGCATTCCATCTCGATGCCGGCCAGATCGATGCGCTCGCACATGCTCTCGCCGGCGACGGCGTCGTCGAGGTCACGGTGTCGGTGGCCATCACCGTGTGCGGCAGATCGGCGTGAACCGATCTGCTGATCGTCAGTGCATCTTCAGTGCATGACGGACTGGTAGACCTCGAGTGTCTGTGCCGCGATCGTGTCCCAGGAGAATTCGGATTCGGCACGCTCTCGGCCCGCGATGCCCATGGCCTCCGCAGTCTGCGGGTCGGTCACGACCGCGTTGACGGCGTCGGCGAGACCTGCTTCGAACCCGCGCGGGTCCACCGGGTCATACCGGACGAGGCGACCGGTGACGTTGTCGCGCACGACCTCAGGTATGCCGCCGACCTCGGATGCGACCACGGCTGTGCTGCAAGCCATCGCTTCCAAATTCACGATGCCGAGCGGCTCGTACACCGATGGGCACACAAAGACCGTTGCTGCGGTGAGGATTTCGCGGATGCGTGGATGGGGCAGCATTTCCCGCACCCAAAAGACACCCGGTCGGGATTCGGAAAGCGCGGCCACCGCCGACTCCACCTCGGCGCCGATCTCCGGAGTGTCCGGTGCGCCCGCGCACAGCACCAATTGGATGGACGGATCGAAATGGTGCGCCGCGGCGACGAGATGGGCGACGCCTTTCTGGCGGGTGATCCGCCCGACGAAGGCGACGATCGGTCGAGTGGGGTCGACGCCGAGGGACACGAGCGTCGACTCCGGGCCGAACGGGTCGTCGACCGGGTACCAGGATGTCGTGTCGATCCCGTTGCGCACCACGTGGACTCGATCGGGGTCGAGTCGGGGATAGGTGTGGCAGACGTCGTTGCGCATACCCGAACTCACCGCGATGACGGCGTCGGCGTATTCGACGGCGTTGCGCTCCACCCAACTCGATACGCGATAGCCGCCACCGAGTTGTTCTGCCTTCCAGGGGCGCATCGGCTCGAGCGAGTGAGCGGTGAGCACGTGCGGAACGCCGTAGAGCTCGCCGGCCAGGTGCCCCGCCAGCCCGGCGTACCAGGTGTGCGAATGCACCACGTCGGCACCGGCAGCGCCGACGACCATCCGCAGGTCGGTCGACAGTGTGGTGATGGCCGCGTTGGCTCCGGCGAGCCCCGGATCCGGTTCGTAGACATGCGCGGTCTCTCGGGGCGCTCCCATGCAGTGCACGTCGACGGTGGCGAGGCTTCGGAGGTGGCGCACCAGCTCGGTCACGTGTACGCCGGCGCCGCCGTACACCTCGGGTGGGTACTCACGCGTCATCATGGCCACCCTCATGGTGACGACGCTAGTGCCAACGAGCCGAGTTCGCCAACGGTGTCGCGAAACACGTAAGAGGCTGCGACCTGCCGGTCGATTCGTATGGCCTCGAGCATCGATCGCGGTTAAGTTTGACGTGTGAGATCACAGCCGCACGTGCTCGGAATCGTTCTCGCAGGCGGTGAGGGTAAACGCCTGTACCCATTGACGATGGACCGTGCGAAGCCTGCGGTGCCCTTCGGGGGTGCGTACCGCCTGATCGACTTCGTCCTGTCCAATCTGGTGAACGCCGGCTATGAGCGGATTTGCGTGCTGACGCAATACAAGTCGCATTCACTCGACCGTCATATCTCGCAGACCTGGTGGACATCGGGATTTCACGGTGAGTACATCACGCCGGTGCCGGCGCAGCAGCGCTTGGGCCCGCGGTGGTACACCGGCAGTGCGGATGCGATCTTCCAGTCGATGAACCTGATCACCGACGAGCAACCCGAGTACATCGTGGTGTTCGGAGCCGATCACGTCTATCGCATGGATCCGTCGCAGATGGTCGAGGCGCACATCCAGGCAGGCGCAGACGTGACGGTCGCCGGGATCCGGGTGCCACGCTCGGAGGCATTTGCCTTCGGGTGCATCGACTCCGACGAATCGGGACTGATCACCCGGTTCCTCGAGAAGCCCAAAGATCCGCCGGGGACGCCCGACGACCCGGATGCGACGTTCGCGTCGATGGGCAACTATGTGTTCACGACCGAGGCGTTGGTGGAGGCGATTCGTGCCGATGCCGCCAACCCCGACTCCGACCACGACATGGGTGGGGACATCATCCCGGCCTTCGTGAACCGCAATGCGGCCTACGTCTACGACTTCAAGAACAACGAGGTGCCCGGAGCCACCGAGCGCGACAAGGGGTACTGGCGCGACGTCGGCACCCTGGACGCGTTCTACGACGCGCACATGGATCTGGTGTCGGTGCACCCGATCTTCAACCTGTACAACCGTCGCTGGCCGATCCGCGGCGAGACGCACAACCTGCCGCCGGCCAAGTTCGTCCAGGGTGGCATCGCGCAGGACTCGGTCGTAGGGGCGGGTTGCATCGTTTCCGCTGCCACAGTGCGGGATTCGGTGCTCTCCTCGAATGTGATCATCGAGGACGGAGCCATTGTCGAGGGCAGCGTGCTGATGCCTGGCGCGCGTGTCTGCAAGGGCGCGGTGGTCCGCCACGCGATCCTCGACAAGAACGTCATCGTGGGCGAGGGCGAGCACCTCGGCGTCGACGCCGACCACGATCGCGACCGGTTCTCGGTGAGCGCCGGCGGTGTGGTCACCGTCGGCAAGGGAATTCGCGTCTGATCCACCGCAGCCAGGTCCGAAGAGTCCCATCCGCCCCCTGAGGTGCGAGCGGTGCGAGCCTCGAAGGGCCTGGTGACAGTTGAGACTATGCCACTCGGCGTGCGCGGCCCCGAGTGATCAGCGTCCACATGTCACCGGTGCGTGCGGTCTCCGGAAGCGCAGCCACCGGCCACCAGCGCAGATCCACCGATTCGTCGCTGCACTCGATGTCCGGCAGGCTGCCGTCGTGGGTCGGTGGAGCCACTGCTCGGTAGCGCACGTCGAGGTGCCGTGTCGGAACACCGAGCGAGCAGCTGATCGGATGGGTGTGCAGGGTGACGATGCCACCCGACAGTGCCAGGTCGGCGATCCCGGATTCTTCGCGCGCCTCGCGCAACGCGGCGTCGGCGAGGCGGTCGTCGGTCTCCTCGCAGTGCCCGCCCAATTGAATCCACTTGCCGACGCGGGGATGTAGCGTCAACAGCACGTGGTCGAGGGTGGCGTCGAAGACCACCGCCGACGCCGTGAGGTGACCGGCGACGCAGCGGCGCAGGCACGCATCCGGCGCGGACGCGAGGAAGGCGAGATACGCGTGCCGCAGGGCGTCCTGCTCGACGTCGGGTGCGTTCCACGCGGTCAGCGCCTCGACGGCGGAGGTGTGCAGTGACTCTCTGCTCACAACTCGATCACCCAGTCGGTGGTCGGCGCCGACGGGCGTAGCCCCGCGGGTGCGGCAGGGTAGCCGATGGCGATGGCGCCCAATGGTTCCCAATCGTCGGAAACTTCGAGTGCCGCTCGCACCGTCGGGGCAGCGAAGATCGTGGAACCGACCCAGCAGCTTCCGAGATCGCGCACGGCAAGGGCGATCAACAGAGTTGCGACCGCGCCGCCGGCCGCGACGGTGAACATGGTGTGTTCGGCGGCGTTGCGGCGGATGTCGGGATACTGGTGTGCTCCGTCGGGAACCAGGAACGGAATCACCAATTCCGGAGCGTCGTAGAGGATCTGGCCGCGCCGGAGTCGGCGGGTGATCGAATCCTCGCTCTTGCCATCGGATTCGAGGTCGCCGCGCCATGCCGCCGTCATGGCGTCGAGGAGTTGCTGTCTTCGGGTGCGCGACCGCAGCCACACGAAGCGGACCGGATGGGTGTGATGCGGTGCCGGAGCCGTCAGTGCCTCGGCGAGTGCGGCACGGAGGTCGTCCGCGGGTACGGGCTCGGGTGCGAAGTTGCGCACCGAACGTCGTGCGCGCACCGCTTCACGACGGCCCTGCTCGATCGCCTCGGCAGTGCCGAGCCGGAACAGATCCTCATCGGCCGGCCGGATCAGATCCGCTGCGGTGGTGCCGTTGTCGACGGGAGCGAGTCCCCGTACCACCGCGACCGGCACGCCGGCCAGCTTCCCCTTCACGAGATCTGCTGCGGCAGCGACCTCGTCGGCGACCGCGATGTCGGTGACGATCAGTTCGTTGCCGTGTGCGTCTTCGCCGCCGGCGTACGGGTGGGAGACCGACATCCCGGCCGCCCCGATGGCGACGTCGGTCTGTCCATTGCGCCAGGCCCGGCCCATGGTGTCGGTGATGAGCACGGCGACGTCCACGCCGTGGCATCGCGCCAGTGCCTCGCGCAGTTGCGCCGCACTGAGGTCGGGGTCGACCGGCAGCAGCGCGAGTTGGTCGGCGGGGACGTTGGAACCGTCGACGCCCGCGGCAGCCTGGACCAGCCCGATTCGGTTCTCGGTGATCAGCGTCCGGTTCTTGCGGGCCAACACGCGGACCGACTCGTCGTCGACCAGCTTGCGGCGCAACGTGTCCCGCTCGTCGGGGTCGGTGGGGGCGGGCACCATCCGGCCCTCGACCTTGGAGATGATCTTGCTCGTCACCACCAGCACGTCGCCTGAGCGGAGCCACGGTGCGGCGCGAACGATTTCAGCTGCGAGGTCGGAGTCGCCGGAGAACTCGGGCAGGTCGGCGACAGGCAGGATCTCGATGCTGCCCGGTGCGCGATGGTCGGGTCGGAGGTCGACTTGACGGGGTACGTCACTCACCGGAGGTTCGCCTCCGGGGTGGGCACACCGACCAGTGCGCATGCGGCCCGCACCATCTGTGCGGTCGTCGGCGGGTCGGTCATCAACAGCGGGGCCGAACCGACGGTCATACCGTCGACCTGGGCGTGGTCGCCATCGGCGATCAGCCATCCGTCGAGAATCCCGTTGCCCTTGCGCGGGCCGTAGTGCTCGGCGATGCCCTGGGCGGATGACTCCACGCCGAGCACCGACAGGCATTCGTCGGCCATACCGCGGAGCGGGCGATTGTCGATGACCGGGGAGATGCCGACCACCGGCGCAGACGTGTTACGCAGGGCTGCACGCAGTCCCGGAACGCTCACGATGGCGCCGATGCTGACGACCGGATTGCTCGGCGCGAGGAGCACCACATCGGCCTCGGCGATCGCCTCGGTCACCCCCGGAGCAGCGGTGGTGTCGTCCGACCCCACCTGGGCGAATCCGAACGTGTCGATCTGGGCACGATGCCGAACCCACCACTCCTGGAAGTGGATTGCGACTCGCTCACCTTCCGCGCCACTGGGTTTCGCGACGACCACATGTGTCTCGTGCCGGTCGTCGGTGGCCGGAAGCAGTCGGACGCCGGGCTGCCAGCGGCGGCACAGCGCCGCCGTGACGTCCGACAGGCGGTAGCCGGCGTCGAGCATCTGAGTGCGGATGAGATGGGTGGCCAGGTCGCGGTCACCGAGTCCGAACCAGTCCGGATCGGCGCCGTAGGCGGCCAGTTCCTCTTTGGCGTGCCAGCTTTCGTCGATGCGGCCCCAACCGCGTTCGGGATCGATACCGCCGCCGAGGGTGTACATGCAGGTATCGAGGTCGGGACAGATCCGAACGCCGTGCATCCAGGCGTCGTCACCGACGTTGACGATCGCGGTGATCTCGTGTTCGGCCACGGCGTCGGATCCCGAATCATCCGGTGGCGGCGGAAAGGGTGTCGAACCCAGCATCTCGCGCACGCCGATCAGGAATCGTGCGCCACCGACGCCTCCGACAAGAACGGTCACCTTCACACGGCCACTCTACTGAGGGGCAAAATGGGTGAGGTACGCGGTCAGAAACGCCGACCGTCGTGTCGATCCCTCCAATGACGGATCGCGATGGTATTAAGGAATTTTCTCGTTCGGCTTGACCGCGACCGCCCCGGGCGTGTGTAATCACATCAGTGTCATTCCTGGTTTGATATCGAGAACCGCTGAAGGGCAACGGTTTCGCTCGGGTGTTCGAATCCGGATGATGGGTTGGCGCCCGGCGAGGTCTCGGCGGCGAAGGCCCTCGGCACATGGTGAAGATCGAGAATTGGTGTGGCAGGGGTGGTGAGTGCGGCGCTGATTGTGCGGGGCAAGGGCGCCGGAACGACGAGCAACAAGACAGACTACGACTTCCCAGAGCTAGGAGGCGCCGACGATGGCTTTCGACAACGCGATCGGCAATCCTTTTGAATCCCAAGATCCTTCGTCGTCTTCCGAAACCACGGACGGCTACGCCGGTAACGATGGCTTGTTCAACAGCCTTGGCCCGGTTGATGATTCGATGATCGGTGGCACCGCTGTGCGCACCGCGCCGACGGTCGGCGAGCCTTGTGAGGCTTCCCAGCGTCGGCATCTCTCGCTGGTGCCCAACGATTTCGACGATCTCTTCGACGCTGTCGAAGATCAATGGCAAGACCGCGCGCTGTGTGCCCAGACCGATCCGGAGGCGTTCTTTCCGGAGAAGGGTGGCTCCACCCGCGAGGCCAAGCGCATCTGCCAGGGCTGCGAGGTCAAGGCCGAGTGCCTTGAGTACGCACTGCACAACGACGAACGCTTCGGCATCTGGGGCGGATTGTCCGAGCGCGAGCGTCGCCGCCTGAAGCGCGGCATCATCTGAGTCTCTCCAGATCTCCGGCGACCCTCGACCGCTGATCGAGCCGGTACCGAGCGGAGCGAGGCACCGTGTCGAGATCACTGGTGATCCGTCACGTGGTCTCGACACGCTTCCTCGCCTGGCGGCTCGGTAGCGGCTCGACCAGCGGAAGGGTCCGCGATCCGACGAAACGCTGGCCGCGCTCGGGAACGTATTGATCACTCCGGTCCGCGATCCAACGAAACGCTGGCCGCGCTCGGGAACGTATTGATCACTCCGGCCCGCGATCCAACGAAACGCTGGCCGCGCTCGGGAACGTATTGATCACTCCGGCCCGCGATCAACCGTGTCCTCGTCGACGCCGAGGTGGGTGGCGACTTGCTGAACCAACACTTCGTGGACGAGTTCGAGGAGATCTGCGCCGCGTTTGGCGCGGCTCTCGAGGGGTCGACGGAACAAGATGATCTGCGCGCGGGTGGGGGCGCCGTGTACGTCGATACCGGCCGGGATGAGTCGGGCCAGCGGCACGGCCCCGTCGGCGGTGACCTCGTCGGGCCATTGCACGGTTTCGGGGTCGCGGGGGAGGAGTCGGGGGATGTCGTCGACGGCGACGTCGAGCCCGGAGATCTGGTCGTGCCAGCGGGCGTCGATCTCGGCGAAGGCCTCGAGTGCCACGGCGTCGAACTCGTCGGATCTGCTGTTCCAGGCCGGGACGGACTGTGGCAGAAGGGGGGCTCGCAGGCCGCGCCCGCGCCGGTCCCGGTGGCTGGGCCGGCGCCGGCGGGGTGAGCGGCGGGAAGCTCGGTCGCGTGCGGGTGACGGCTCGAATCGCATGGCGTGAGTCTAGTGGTGTGCGGCCGCGTGTCGTGGCGGCCGTGCGCGGTATGCCGGGATAATCTCGTCACGTGAAGCTTCCCCGACAGTGCTGCAGGCCTGGCTGCGCCCGGTCCGCGGTGGCGACGTTGACCTTCGTGTACGCAGAGTCGACCGCCGTCATCGGGCCACTGTCGACCACCGATGAACCTCATTCGTGGGATCTGTGTGACGAGCATGCCCGGCGAATCACCGTGCCGCGCGGCTGGGAGATGCTGCGTAGCGAGCGGGGTTTCTCGGCGCCGCTGGCCGAGGATCACGAACTGACGGCCCTTGCCGAGGCTGTCCGCGAGGTCGGTGTCGCCGGTGGTGGTCGGAGCGGGGGTTTCCTCGATCGCGACCATTCATCGCAGACCTATGTCGACCAGTTCGGCTATCCACGCGGCACGTCGCAGCCGGTGGACGGCATGGAAGACGTGCGTCCCGGGCGGCATCGAGCGTCCGGTCCGGTGGACGGTTCAGCCCTGATGCCGCCGAGTTCGGTGCACAAGCCACGCCCGGGGCGCCGCGGACACCTGCGGGTCCTGCCCGATCCCGTCGACTGATCCGTCGAGGCCGAATCAGTCCGTGGGCGGACGTGCAAACGATCTGTGCCCGGTCTGTGCGCGCCGACCCGGATGCCTGGCTACGCTGGTCTCATGCGCACCGGTACACCCGATCTCGACGATCCCGAGGAGTTGCTCTCCGCGGACATCGACCGGCTGCTCCCGAGCGCCGCGCTCGCCGGCGCGCAGGTGCGTGCCATTGCCGAGGCGGCCCGTGAGGGTGTGCTGGCGCCGCTCTCCGACGTACGGCCGCGCAGTGTGGTGATCGTGTACGGCGGTGGTGGCGCAGCTGCCCGTGCCGCTGGTCTCGTCGTGGCCACCGTGGCAGCGAGAATCGACGTCCCGGTGGTGACGGGGCCTGCGTTGCCCGGGTGGATCGGACCACTCGACGTGGTGGTGGTTGCCGGCGACGACGCGGGAGACATGACTCTCGCCGACGCCGCTGCGCGTGCGCTCCGGCGCCGCGCCGAGGTCGTGGTGGCCGCGCCGATCGCCGGGCCCCTGCGGGATGCCCTGGGCGGCAATGGCATCGACCTGTCTCCACGCGTGGACGTCGAGCCGAGCCTGCGGTTTGTGGGTTTTGTGGCGGCGTTGCTCGCCGTGCTCACGGCTTTGACGCAGATCCGGTTCGGCGGCGGGGTGCCGGTGCTCGACGAGGTGGCCGACGCCCTCGATGCGGAGGCGTCGTCGGCCCACCCGGCTCGTGAGAGTTTTCACAATCGCGCGAAATCGCTGGCCATCACCGTTGCGGCGAGACCGACCGTGTGGACCGGTGACAGTCCGGCCGGGGTGGTGGTCGCGGCCCATGCGGCCACCAGTTTCGCCGGGATCGCCGGTATCGTCAGTGCCGCAACCGATCTCGGCGACGCGGCGCGGCTGTCCGCAGTGGTCGCCGACCGCCGCACGGGTGACGCATCAGCGGATTCCATTTTCTACGATCCCGAGATCGACGGTCCGATGGAGGTATCACCACGCATCCTGGTTGCCACGACGGCAGCCCGCGAGTGGTACACACGCCAGCGCATCGGCGGTATCGGCGATGTCGTCCTGGTGGTCGGCGACGACACCGAAACGCTTGGCCAGGCGGTGAATCCGGGGGCCGACGCGCCGCCCCGGCAGCCGTATTCGGTGCCGATGGCCGAGGATGTTGCCTCCGACAGTCCGGGTGACCTGTTGTCGTACTTGGTGTTGGTGTTGCGGGTCGAGATGGCGGCGGTGTACCTCCGCCTGGTGGGGAACGCGGTGAGATGAAGCGGCTCGAAGGTGTCGTACGTCCGTATGCCTGGGGGTCTCGGACGGCGATTGCGGCGATGCAGGGCCGCTCGGTGCCCTCGGCTCATCCCGAGGCCGAACTCTGGTTCGGTTCGCACCCCGCGGGTTCCGCGCGGTGTCTGGGGCCCGACGATTCGGTCGAGTCCGATCCGCCGACCGACCTACTGACGGCAATCAGCGCCAATCCCGTTGCGGCGCTGGGTGAGTCAAGTGTGGCCGCGTTCGGAGACCGGCTGCCATTCCTGCTGAAGGTACTCGCGGCCGACGAGCCGTTGTCACTGCAGGCGCACCCATCCGCAGAGCAGGCTCGGGAAGGATTCGAGCACGAGAACGCACGTGGACTGGGCCTCGACGCGCGCGATCGCAATTATCGTGACCCCTGGCACAAGCCGGAACTGATCGTCGCGGTCACACCCTTTGACGCGCTCGCCGGCTTTCGGGATCCGCACCACACCATTCGGTTGCTGCGTGAGCTACAGGTCAGCGAACTCGATCCCTACCTGGGTATGCTTGTCGGTCAACCGGATTCGGAAGGTCTGCGCGCGCTCTTCACCACGTGGCTGACCCTGCCGGAATCCGCGATCAAGCTCCTCATCCCGGCGGTGCTGGCCGGTGCGATCGCCCAGCTGGGTAACAAGTCGACGGATTTCTCCGCCGAGTTGCGCACGGTGCTGGAACTCGGTGAGTCCTATCCGCTCGATCCTGGCGTGCTGGCGTCGTTGTTGCTCAATCGGGTTCACCTGGAGCCGGGTGAGGGCGTGTACCTGCCCGCCGGCAACCTGCACGCCTATCTGAGCGGCACCGGTGTGGAGATCATGGCGAACTCCGACAACGTGCTGCGCGGAGGCCTGACGCCCAAACACATCGACGTACCGGAATTGCTGCGGGTGCTCGACTTCACGCCGGTGGACATCGGTGACCTGTCGCCGAGTATCCGAACCGTCGGCGCCGAACGCGTCTATCTCACACCGGCCGACGAGTTTCGGTTGTCTCGTGTGGAGTTGGACGGAACCGGTCTGCATCGTGCGTCGTCGATCTCCTTCGACATGCCGGGACCGCAGATCCTGGCGGTCCTGAGCGGGACGGTCGAGGTGCGGCCACCCGAGGGCCCGGCCCTGACCATTCCCGCGGGGCAGGCGGCATGGATTTCCGACGCCGACCCGGACGTCGTGGTCCGGGCGGCCTCGTCGCGGGCAGTCTTCTTCCGCGCGTTGGTACCCGTCGCGGTCAACGCCCAAGCGGTGGTGACGACTTAAAGGTCCGGTGGCCCGGTCAGTGCGCCACCGGTGCGATCGGCCCGGGGTGGGCGCCGATCAACCTCCACTCGTCCGGTGTCGCGACCATCGTGATGTCCAACTCAGACGTGGGTGTCGTCAACGTTATGCAATGGGGTGCACGGGGATTCTGCTGCAGGGTGAGTGTTGCGTCGCCGACGGGAGGAACACCGACACCGGGCGGTAGCGCGGTGACGACGGTGACACCTGGAGGCGTCTGTGGCCGTGGCACCCCGTCGACGACGACCATGATCGCCGGCCCCCGTGGCCGAGACTGGTCGGACGCCAGGCCGAAGGCACTCCGATCTCCGACTGCCGCCATCGCGGGTGCCCATCGGTGCGCACGATCGGTGTACACGACCACCGAGACCCCGATTGCGACCGCTCGCAGCAGAACCTGGACGAGGAACGTGAGATCGGCGGCGATGATCACCGACGGAATATCCGGTCCGGCAACGCGCATCGCGACGGCTCGCCCAGATCGGTCGGCGCCGATGAGCTGTCCGCAGCCGGTCACGGGCAGCTTCAGTGACCGCAGCGCGGCGAGGGCTGCGTCACCGTGCAGGGTCGCGATGTTTCGGTCCAGATGAGCGGGTTTGGCGATGGGGAGGCTGAGTTCCAGCGCATCGAATTGCCTGCCGTCGAGCGGGCGCAGTGCGTGGGGCCACGGTGTATGAGGCCACTGTGCGCTGTTGGCGCCGGTCTCGCCGACCCGCGCGAAGCCCGCGACCTCGACCTCGTCGCCGCTGCGGCGCATCCGTACCGTCACCGTCGTCGATACCGCGGATGCGACCCAGAAGTCACGCAGTCCGGCGAGCATGGCGGGGTCGATGGCGCCGGTCCGCATTCGCAGCGCGCCGAGGGACACCGAACGCCAGTCCTCGGCGGCCGATTCCAGCGGCGCGCCATCCAGTAGTTGGCTGCCGGCCGCGGTGATCTCGGCGGCCGAGAGCACCGTTGCGTGCAGGCCGTGTTCGGTGAGACGAGCGGCGACGCGTCGGGTGGCGGTCGTCGCAGTGCGAAGTGCGCCGATCGCGCCCCCGCCTCGACGGGCAACGGCATCGGGACAGTCCAGCGGATCGAGCCGCAGGACGACGAAGGTCGATCGTCGTGCGATCGCCGGCAGGGGGCCCAGGGTGCGTAGGTAGGTGGCGGTGACCGGGCCGGTGCCATGGGCACGCATGCTGTGGCTGATCACATCGATCGACCGCAGTCGGATGTCGTAGGTCTGTACGCATGCCGCCAGGACGTCGAAGGGGATCAGTTGACCGGTCTCGGTGCGCGGGTCGGCCCCGTTCGGGGTGAGGAAGGTGGGCTCGTGGCCCCCCGGCTCGACCCTGATCATCGTCACCAATGTCCTTGCGACCCAGCGGGCACCGATGACGTCGGCTGTCGGTGCCGTCGGCTTCGCCCGGCCGGAGGAGGCCGGGATGTCGAACGGTGCCGGGGCCAGGTCGGCAATTGTCCGACGCCACCGAGACCAGCGAAATGACAGCCTGCGGTGCAGCCGCTGCGCGATCGAGCCGTCGGTTCCCACGGGAACCACGCCCAGCGATGCGACGAGAGCGAGCGCCATCGCCGCGATTCCCCAGGGATTGCCGATGACCGCCCACACGATGAGGCCGCCGGCGAGAACGGCTTCGATCAGCACGACGGACGCCAGACCCATACGCGGACCCGTGCCGGACTCACGGCGCCGGACCGTGTCCACGGTCGGGGAGCGTCGCGTCCCGATGTCGGTCTGCCGTGTGAGCATCACAGCCCCCTTTGATGTCGCGATAGATGCCGCCCGATCCGGTGACGCGATTGCCGGCCGGTGGAGACTCGCCGAGTGCGCGTGAATCTTTCGGTTACGCTACTACCGCTGGAGCGGTCCGGATCTTCTGTGATCACAGCGGGGATCGAGTTCGTGGGAATCGGGGGATCGATGGCGCGTCAGCTGACGACAAAGGCCCAAGTCAACGGGTACCGCTTTCTGCTGAGGCGGCTCGAGCACGCGCTCGTCCGACGCGACGTCCGGATGCTGCACGATCCGATGCGCTCCCAGTTGCAGGCATTGGTGGTCGGGACGGTCCTGGGCCTGCTGTTGCTCGGAGGCTGCGGAATCTGGGGATTGATTCGTCCGCAGGGTTCGGTCGGTGATGCCAAGATCGTGATGAGCAAGAGCGCCGGCGCCATGTACGTCATCGTCGATGACACTCTGCATCCCGTGCTCAATCTGGCCTCGGCGCGCCTCATCGCCGGCACAAACGCATCGCCGACGTCGGTGAGCGACAAGAAACTCGCCGACTATCCGCGTGGCCCACTGCTGGGCATTCCAGGGGCACCGGACGCACTTCCCGGTCCCGCCGGGGCCGACTCGACGTGGACGGTGTGTGACTCCTCGACGTCCTCGCGATACTCGGTCGGCGAATCCGTCGATCTCACCGTCATCGGCACGCGGCCCGAGCTGGGCGACGCGAGCCGGCAGGTCACCGCCGACGACGCTGTCCTGGTGTCGTCTGGCGGTGCGACGTACCTGGTGTACCAGATCGAGCGGGACGGCCAATGGATGCCGGTGCGTGCATCCGTCGACACCGCGAGTGTTCCCGTCATGCGTGCGCTCGGACTCGAGGGTGCGACCCCACGTCAGATGAGTGCCGGGCTCCTGAACACCTTCCCGCTGGCGGAACCGATCACCGTGCCGGTCATCCCGAATTCGGGCCGCCCCGGCGCCGTGGACATTCCCGGTGCGATGGTGGGTTCGGTCGTCAAATCGGTTGGGCTCGATGATGATACGACCTATCACGTCGTTCTCTCCGATGGCATACAGAAGATCAGCGAGGCGACGGCCGAGATCGTTCGGCTTGCCGACCGAGATGGGACGACGCCGGTGATCGCGGTGGCACCGGGCCGACTCGCCAGCATGCCGACCTCGAATACACTCGCGGTACAAGACTTTCCGCGTCGAGCGCCGAATCTTCTTGGTGTCGCCACCAATCCGACGCTGTGCCGGTCGTGGTCACGAGACACCGATGAGCCACACGCGACAACGGCGCTGCTCGCCGGCCACGGATTGCCGCTCGCATCGAACGCGACGCCGGTGCGGCTGACCACCGCCGACGGGCCGGGCCCGGGCGTCGATCAGGTGTATCTGCGTCCCGGTAGTGGCGCCTACATTCGTGTCACCGGCAACGAAATCGACAGCGTACGAGCCGAATCGGCCTTCTACGTCAGCGACGCCGGGGTGCGCTTCGGCGTGGCAGACGCGGCGACCGGCGCGGTTCTGGGGCTTGGCGACAAGCCGCGTCCGGCGCCGTGGGCAGTGGTGTCGTTACTGACGCCAGGGCCGACGCTGTCGCGTCAGGCTGCCTTGGTCTCGCACGACGGCATCGCTCCCGACCCCGACGCCGCCGTGGTGAACCCGCCCGAGAATTGACGAAGCCGCGACTCATGCGCCGCCCTGGCCTCAGGGAGGTCACGATCAGGAGGTGAGCGGTCCGCCCACGATGTTGCCGACGATGCCGCGGATGATGTTGGTGCCGTCTTCGGTGCGGAGTTCGTCGTACCAGGCCGCAGTCTTTTCCGGGTCCTTGCCGTGCGTGACGTCGCATCGCTTGCGGGCGCGCAGCACGAGTTCCCCTGCACGCTCGGTCCGTCCGGCTTCGTACGCGGCGAGTGCCGCATAGACGTCGTCGGGATTGTCGCGGAACGAGAACTGCAGGGCCACGGCATCTTCCATTGCCGAGCAGCCACCTTGGCCGATGTCCGGTGTGGTGTTGTGCGCGGCGTCGCCGAGGACCGCCACCCGTCCCTTGACCCAGGTGTGGAACGGGTCGAGATCCAAGATCTCGACGCGATTGGTGGTGGCCGGGTCGAGGGTGGCGATCAGCTTCTGTACGCCCGGGGCCCAGTCGCCGAACTCCTCGGCGAGAACCTCCCGAGCGGTGCCCCTTTCGAACGGGGTGCCTTCGGGCATCGGTACGTCGAAGAAGAAGTAGAAACGGTTGTCGGCGATCGGCATGACGGACACGCGTTTGTGGTCGCCGACATAGGTGGTCCACTCGGTGGCCGGGCCGATCTCGTCGTCGACGGTGACCAGACCGTTGAAGTTGACGTAGCCGGCATACCGGCGATCGACGGGACCGCCGAGCACATACTCGCGGGTCAGCGACTTGGCGCCGTCGGCGCCGATGACGATGTCGCCGGAATCGGTGGTGCCATCGGCGAATTCGACGGTCGCGGCGTCCTGTCCGTCACTGACCGACACCATCTTCTTACCGAATCGGATGTCATCGAGACCGTAGGCCTCCATCAGCATCAGCTGCAGTTCGGCGCGTGCCACGGGGTACGGGCGCTGCCCGACCTCGTCGATGAGGGGCTGCATGCTGAAGCGGCACATCGTGTCACCGGTGAAGGCGTCGACGTAGCTCATGGTGTCGACGATGCCCCCAAGTGCCGCGGTCTCGGCTTCGAGGCCGAGGTGATTGAGGCATTTGACGCCGTTGGACCACACCGAGATCGCGGCGCCGACCGGCTTGTTCTCGGTGACCTGTTCGTAGACGACGACATCGATCCCGAGTTGTTTGAGTCCGATGGCGGCACTCAGACCGCCCATACCGGCACCGATGATCACAGCCTTCACGGGTCGATCCTCTCTGCACGTACTTTCGCCGACCTGTTGTTCAGGCTAGGACCGATCGGGCGTCGGCGCGCGTCGAGCGATGGTGGCTCAAGCGGGCCCGACGCCGGAGACGAGCGTCACGACCATGCGTTGCCATTGTGCGGCAATGGTGTTCACGTCGATTCCGAGGTCGTGCATGAGATGTTTGACGGCACTCGCCGCGAGGGGCGCCTGTACTGCCACCGACAAGACGTCGACCTGATCGGTGAAGCCCAGCTGCCGGAGCAGGATCTGTACGTGCTGGGTCGACGCGCGCCACACCGGGTGGCTCATGAAGTCATCGCTTGCCGCACCTGCTTCGAGGAGGATGTCGAGGTGGTCGGCGGTCATCTTGAGTCGGGCGCGACCGTAGGCGAGAAGGCGCTCGAGTGGGGGCGCGCCGGGGCCGAGGGGTTCGGGTCCGGACAGAAATGCCTGCTGGATCTCCGATTCGGAATGGTCGAGGAGCGCGAGCATCAGCCCTGTCCGGCTGCCGAATCTGCGGAACACGGTGCCCTTGCCCACGCCCGCCTCGCGCGCGACCGCGTCCATCGTCACCGCGGCAGCGCCGTGGTTGTCGATGAGGTTCTTCGCGGCAGCAAGCAATAGCCGGCGGTTCCGGGCGGCATCGGCACGCTCGGTCTCACGGCCGGTGAGACGAATGGGGATGGGCATGCCCTCAGGGCTGTTCGACACGTGTCGAGCCTAACTCTTGACGCTGAGAGGAAATTAATCGGACCCTGGTCCGGTTGATGTACGCGTGTCGAACGAGAGGATTGTGATGTCGGATCGAGTGGTCGAATTGGTGGCGCTGGTGGGAAGTCTCCGCGAAGCGTCGATCAATCGGCGGCTGGCGCAGCTGGCCGCGGAGAACGCTCCGGGTGGGGTCCATGTCACGGTGGTCGACGATCTGGGAACGCTGCCGTTCTACAGCGAAGACGTCGACCCCGCGTCGGCCGACGATACCGAGCTTGATGCGGGTGTCGCCCGTCTGCGCGGCGTGGTCGGTGGGGCCGACGGCGTGTTGATCGTCACACCGGAGTACAACGGGACGATCCCCGCCGCGCTGAAGAACGCCATCGACTGGTTGTCGAGGCCCTACGGCAGTGGCGCACTCCAGGGGAAGCCGGTCGGCGTGATCGGCGCAGCGCTGGGTCGGTACGCCGGGACCTGGTCGCGCGAGGACACCCGCAAGTCCGTCGGCATCGCCGGCGGCCGGGTGATCGAGGATGTGGAGCTCGGAGTCCAGACGTCGGCGCTGCCCGACGCGGGTGTCGAGGATCCGGCGCTCGTCGAGCAGGTTGTCGTCGCCGTCAACCGCCTCGTGGACGAGGTCGCTGTCAGAGCGTGACTTGATTTGGTCTCACCGCCCCCGAACGCGAGTGCGCTCGGGGGCGGTTTCCGTTGCGGGCTGTGGATGGATCGGGTCGGATCTGTGGACTGTCGGTGCCATGTTGTGGACTGGCATGGGACAGCGTTGTGGACGACACGCCGGACACGCCGGACTTCACGATCGTGCATGCCCTGCGACCTGCGACTTTCATGAATGTTATTCACAAGTTATTGTGGTTGGCGGAAATGTCAGCCACTAGGTGTAGTGTTTGGAACACCAGAGAGGCAGACGACGAGACGCTCGAAAATGGCTCGGAGACCACCTCAAAGATGGTGATCCAGATCACTATCTTCACGCTGGGAAAGTGCACGTCACTGGCAGTTTTCCGACCACGAGATTCCACCGACAGCGAATACCGATATGAGGGAGAAGCTCCGAATGGCCATCACCGTCTACACCAAGCCCGCCTGTGTCCAGTGCAACGCGACCTACAAGGCCCTCGACAAGCAGGGGCTGTCCTACGAGGTGGTCGACATCAGCCAGGATCCCGAGGCGCGTGACTATGTGATGGCGCTGGGCTACCTGCAGGCGCCGGTCGTCGTCGTCGGTGACGAGCACTGGTCGGGATTCCGCCCGGACCGCATCAAGGCACTCGCCACCAACGCCGCCTGAGGTCGTTTGCTCGAACCGAGGTTCGCGACGACGGGACGGTCCGATTGGGGAAGTCGGAGTCATCCAAGCGCGTTGAACCTCTTGTCGTCACGGTTTGGGCCGCGGCGGCCCAGCTCGAAACGGATAGTTGGCCAGAGATGGGGATGGGAGGGTGATGATGTCGGCAGCGCAGGCGCCGTTGGTCGTCTACTTCTCCTCGGTCTCGGAAAACACCCACCGCTTTGTCGTCAAACTCGGCCTGCGCGCCGAGCGCATCCCGTTGACCGATCGGGCCGGTGGGTTCACCGTCGACGAACCCTTCGTTCTGATCTGCCCGACCTACGGCGGACACAAGGCCACGGGCAAGCCGAGTGGTTTTGTGCCCAAGCAGGTCATCCGCTTTCTGAACGACCCACACAACAGGTCGTTGATCCGTGGCGTGATCGCCGCGGGTAACACCAACTTCGGTGCCGAGTTCTGTCATGCCGGCGACATCATCTCGCGTAAATGCATGGTGCCCTACCTGTACCGATTCGAATTGATGGGCACGGCCGACGACGTCGATCGTGTCCGGGCCGGACTGGCTGAGTTCGCCGCTTCCGCGGCCTTCGCCGATCCGACGAGCGCGCAGCTGACCGGCATGCCGGCCTGAGTGTCAGACCCCATACCTATTCTTCTTCACACATAACGACCAAGCCCAGGAGTCTCTTCGTGTCGCCAACCGCCGCCGTATCGGACACCACGTCAGCCAGCATGTCGGGAGTGCACGCCGGTCCCGCCGGACACGAACCCGGTGAGCTCGACTACCACGCGCTCAACGCGATGCTGAATCTGTACGATGCCGACGGCAAGATCCAGTTCGAGAAGGACAAGGAAGCCGCACACCAATACTTCCTGCAGCACGTCAACCAGAACACGGTGTTCTTCCACGATCTCGACGAGAAGCTCGACTACCTCGTCGAGGAGAACTACTACGAGCCCGAGGTGCTCGCACGCTACGACCGCGAGTTCGTGAAGCTGCTGTTCGGCCATGCCTACGCCAAGAAGTTCCGGTTCCCGACCTTCCTCGGTGCTTTCAAGTACTACACGAGCTACACGCTCAAGACCTTCGACGGCAAGCGCTACCTCGAGCGGTTCGAGGATCGGGTGTGCATGGTCGCGCTGACGCTGGCCGACGGCGACACCGCGCTCGCGCGCAACCTGGTCGACGAGATCATCGAGGGGCGCTTCCAGCCGGCGACTCCGACGTTTCTGAATTCGGGTAAGAAGCAGCGCGGTGAGCCAGTTAGCTGTTTTCTCCTGCGCATCGAAGACAATATGGAATCCATTGGGAGATCGATCAATTCGGCTCTCCAGCTGTCCAAGCGCGGCGGCGGTGTCGCGCTGTTGCTGAGCAATGTTCGCGAGCACGGCGCACCGATCAAGAAGATCGAGAACCAGAGCTCCGGCGTCATCCCGATCATGAAGCTGCTCGAGGATTCCTTCTCCTACGCCAACCAGCTCGGTGCCCGGCAGGGTGCGGGCGCGGTGTACCTGCATGCGCATCACCCCGACATCTACCGCTTCCTCGACACCAAGCGGGAGAACGCCGACGAGAAGATCCGCATCAAGACGCTGAGCCTGGGCGTCGTGATCCCCGACATCACGTTCGCGCTGGCCAAGGCCAACGACGACATGTACCTGTTCAGCCCGTACGACGTCGAGCGCGTCTACGGGGTGCCGTTTGCCGACATCAACGTGACCGACAAGTATCACGAGATGGTGGAGGACAAGCGGATTCGCAAGACCAAGATCAAGGCCCGCGAGTTCTTCCAGACGCTCGCCGAGCTGCAGTTCGAGTCGGGATACCCGTACATCATGTACGAGGACACGGTGAATCGAGCCAACCCGGTGGCCGGCAAGATCACCCACTCCAACCTGTGCTCGGAGATCCTGCAGGTCTCGACGCCGTCGACCTTCAACGACGACCTGTCCTATTCCCATGTGGGCAAGGACATCTCGTGCAACCTCGGGTCCCTCAACATCGCCAAGACGATGGATTCACCCGACATCGGCCACACCATCGACACCGCGATCCGGGGCCTGACCGCGGTGAGCGATCAGACCGCGATCACGTCTGTGCCGTCGATCGAGAAGGGCAACAACGACTCTCACGCGATCGGCCTCGGGCAGATGAACCTGCACGGGTACCTCGCACGCGAGCGCATCTTCTACGGCAGCGAGGAGGGTGTGGACTTCACCAACATCTACTTCTACACGGTGCTGTATCACGCGCTGCGCGCGTCGAACCGGATCGCGCGCGAGCGTGGTCGTGCGTTTGTCGGCTTCGAGAACTCGAAGTACGCGTCGGGCGAGTTCTTCGACCGCTACACCGAGAAGGTGTGGGAGCCGGCGACCGACAAGGTGCGGGATCTGTTCGGGCAGGCTGGAATTCACATCCCGAACCAGGACGACTGGCGCGAGCTGAAGGCCGACGTGCAACGCGACGGCATCTACAACCAGAACCTGCAGGCAGTGCCGCCCACCGGCTCGATCTCTTACATCAACCATTCGACGAGTTCCATCCACCCGGTGGCGGCGAAGGTGGAGATCCGCAAGGAAGGCAAGATCGGGCGCGTCTACTACCCGGCGCCGTTCATGACCAACGACAACCTGGAGTACTACCAGGACGCCTACGAGATCGGGTACGAGAAGGTCATCGACACCTACGCGGCGGCCACCCAGCACGTCGACCAGGGTCTGAGCCTGACCCTGTTCTTCAAGGACACCGCCACCACCCGCGATGTGAACAAGGCGCAGATCTACGCGTGGCGCAAGGGCATCAAGACGCTCTACTACATCCGGCTGCGTCAGCTGGCGCTCGAGGGGACCGAGGTCGAGGGTTGCGTCAGCTGCATGCTGTGAGGAGTGTTCGGATATGACTCCCGAATTGTGGCTCGCCGCCATCAACGAGGAGAGCGAGATCCTCGCGAGTACGCCCGCGGACGACATGGATCTTGCCGTGCCGGCCTGCCCGGGCTGGACGGTCCACGACCTGCTGGGTCACGTTGGTGCCGTCCACCTCTGGGTAGCCGATCGACTCAACGGCACCCGGCAGTACCGCGGCTACGACGGCATCGCCTTTCCTGACGGTGCAGAGGTCGTCGGGTGGTATGCGGACACGCGCGATCAGTTGGTTGCGGCGTTGACCTCTCGTGAACCCGATGAGCCAGTCTCGACGTTCGTCGGTGAGCGCACCGTGCGCTTCTGGTATCGCCGTCAGGCACACGAACTGGAAGTGCACCGCTACGACCTGGAGTCGGCACTGCGGCCGGGCAAGCAAAGTCCCATAAAGGCCAACCTTGCGGCCGACGGTGTCGACGAGTGGCTGGAGGTGTTCGCGCCGCGCTTCATCGGAAAGAGCACGGGCGTGCCGGACGAACTCGTCGGGCGGTCGCTACACCTGCACAGCACCGACGACCCGGACGCGGAGTGGTACCTCGAACTGACGCCCGAGGGAATCGTGCACCGCCGCGAACACGCGAAGGCCGACGCCGCGCTCCGCGGGCCGACGTCGGATCTGCTTCTCGCCCTGTGGCATCGGCGCTCGTACAAGGATCTCGACATCGTCGGCGACGAGTCCGTCGTCGAGCCGACGCTCGGACTCGTCCACGTCACCTGACACCCACCAACTTCCAAGACCGACACCATGCCGCAGGAGGCGACCACCATGACCGCAGGTACCCATAGCCCCGCCGATGGCGCACCGATCAAACTGGTGAGCCGGGTTTCGGCGATCAACTGGAACCGTGTGCCCGACGAGAAGGATGCCGAGGTGTGGGATCGCCTCACCGGCAACTTCTGGCTGCCGGAGAAGGTGCCGGTGTCCAACGACATCCCGTCGTGGCACACGCTGACCGAGTACGAGAAGCAGCTGACCATGCGGGTGTTCACCGGCCTGACGCTGCTCGACACGATCCAGGGGACTGTCGGCGCGGTATCGCTGATCCCGGATGCGACCACCCCGCACGAGGAGGCGGTGCTCACCAACATCGCGTTCATGGAGTCGGTGCACGCCAAGTCCTACAGCTCGATCTTCTCGACGCTGTGCTCCACCAAGGAGATCGACGAGGCGTTCCGCTGGTCGGAGGAGAACGATCAGCTGCAGCGCAAGGCGCAGATCGTCATGGACTACTACCGCGGCGACGATCCGCTCAAGCGCAAGGTCGCCTCGACGCTGCTCGAGTCGTTCCTCTTCTACTCCGGCTTCTATCTGCCGATGTACTGGTCGTCGCGCGCGAAGCTCACCAACACCGCCGACCTGATCCGCCTGATCATCCGCGACGAGGCTGTGCACGGCTACTACATCGGCTACAAGTACCAGCGGGCGCTGGAGGTGCAGAGCCCGGACCGTCGGCAGGAGCTCAAGGACTACACCTTCGAGTTGCTCTTCGAGCTCTACGACAACGAATCCGACTACACCGAGGCGCTCTACGACGAGGTCGGTCTGTCCGAGGACGTCAAGAAGTTCCTGCGCTACAACGCGAACAAGGCTCTGATGAACCTTGGCTACGAGGCGATGTTCCCGAAGGACGAGACCGACGTGAACCCGGCGATCCTGTCGGCGCTGTCGCCGAACGCCGACGAGAATCACGACTTCTTCTCCGGCTCGGGCTCGAGTTATGTCATCGGCAAGGCCGTCAACACCGAGGACGAGGACTGGGACTTCTAGCCTTGCGGAACTGGTTGCCATCGCGCTCGCTTTCCGAGAGCGATGGCAACCAGATAGGTGGTCGGAGGAGGATCGGCTACCATCGCAGAATGTCGAACACCGAAAGGGGCGCTGCGCCTCACCAGCACTGATGGCCGGCACCCGCGTCCGCAGGCCGGACGAGATCCGCAAGTCACGACGATCCCGGTCCCATTCTTGTTGGGGTCACCTGATTCTCGCGCCCCTGTGGGCGCAACACGGAGCAAATCTCGGCACCCTTCTGCGCACCTGCGATGCGGTTGGTGCATGTCTCGCCGTACCGCCCCACGATTGGGTGCCCGAAGCGTTGCGCCGAGGTAACACCGTCCCGGGCCGATCCTGCATCCATCGGACCGGAAACCCGCGCCGGTGGCTGGCGCGCGAGCGCGAGACCGGATCGCATCTCCTCGGCGTCGAACTTGCCGAAGGTGCACTACGTTTGGCGGATCTACCGCCCGCGCGGCGACGAACGGTGGTGGTCCTCGGTCACGAACGAGGCGGCATACCCGAGGACATCATCGACGAACTGGACGCCGTCGTCGAGATCCCGATGATCGGACGGGGAGCGAGTCTGAACGTCGCGGTCGCCGGATCGCTTGTCGCGTACAAACTCTCGGGCATGTTGTGAGGTCGAGTGACGCCTATGGCTCGCCAGTCAACCGGTCGTAGAGATCGCCGAGTTCGTCCAAGGTCTCGGCCATGTCCGCCGGCACAACGCCGACCGCGCGGAGCGCCTGACGCAGGTCGGTGGTGTCGAGATCGGTCAGCGGGTTCATGCGCAGCGGTGACGGCAGCGGCGGCAGCGGGGAAGTGGTGCCGTAGAAGTCCGGCCCGGGCAGTGAACCGACGTCGGACTCCCGCGTCGGCGTCGGTGCGTCGCCGACCTTGTCGAGCAGCGACTTGAGGTCGGTCCCCATCACAGTCAGCAGCGTCAACGCGGAGCGGTCGATCTCGGCGGCCACCTCGTAGGCGACGGCGAGTGCGTGCACGCACCGGACCGCCTCGTCGGGGCAGGTGCAGTCGGTCATCACGTCGGCCGATTCGGTGGGGCCGATCAGCTCACCCACCACGACAGGCTGTTCGCCGCGAGTCAGGGGCATGAGCTCCATGACGGCGCCACGCGCACGCAACAGCTCGGCGACGGTGCCGGAGTCGACGGTGCGGGTGGTGAGGATGACGTCGAACGGGTCGAGCTGACTGCCCTCGACCGACGCAGTCACGCGGCCGGGTCGGATCCGGAGTCCGTGCACGTGGCGGGCGCGAAAGTATCTGCGGGCCTTGGTGATATGCCGGCTGTCGGCGACCGCGTCGGTACTGCTGCCGGTGGTGCGGCCTTCGACCACGTCGACAAAGGACCGCGCCCACGGGGTGAGCGCGTATCCGCGAACCGCGATGGGGCCGCGACTCTGCCCTCTGCTCACTCGCTCACCGCCTCGTCGCGGAGGCGGACGAGTTCGAACAACTCGTCGTCGGCGAGATCGGAGACCCAGTTCTCCCCGGATGCGACGGTGAGCCGCGACAGTTCCCGTTTGCGGGCGATCATGTCATCGATGCGCTCCTCGATCGTTCCCACGCAGATCAACCGGTGAACCGACACCCGCTGATCCTGGCCGATGCGGTAGGCCCGATCGGTGGCCTGGTCCTCGACCGCGGGATTCCACCACCGATCCACGTGCACAACGTGATTGGCGGTGGTCAGGTTGAGGCCGGTGCCGCCGGCCTTGAGGGTGGCGAGCATGATCGGCGGGCCGTCGGATTCGGTGAACTCCGCGACCATCCGGTCGCGATCGCGCCGGCCGAGCCCGCCGTGCAGAAGTGGAATCGGCGTACCGAGCAGCTCGCCGAGCCACCCCGAGAGCAGTTCGCCGAACGCCGCGAACTGGGTGAACACCAGGGCACGGTCGCCCTCGTCGATCAGCGTCGTGAGTGTGTCTGCCAGGAGCTCCACTTTGCCGGACCGATGAACACCACCGGGCGCGAGATCGGTACCGTCGGCGAGGTAGTGCGCGGGGTGGTTGCAAATCTGTTTGAGGCGGGTGAGGGCGGCCAGCACGTTGCGGCGGCGCAGCGTGCGTTGTTGCCTGTCGCGCAACGCTTCCATCAGCTCGTCGATGACCGCCCGATACAGACCGGCCTGCTCGACGGTGAGGTTGGCACGCACCGTGATGTCGACCTTCTCCGGCAACTCGGCGGCGATGGTGGGATCGGTCTTCTCACGCCGCAACACAAACGGGTGTGTGATCGCGGTGAGACGACGCAACGCTGCCGGGTCCCGATCACGTTCGATCGGTTCGGCATAGCGTGCGCGAAACACCGACGCCGAACCGAGCAGGCCCGGGTTCACCAGGTCGATGACAGCGCGCAGATCTTCGAGCCGGTTCTCCACGGGCGTACCGGTGAGCGCGATCCGGTGGCCGCTGGTCAGCGCCCGGACAGACTTGGCGGCAATCGTGTTGACATTCTTGAGGTGCTGCGCCTCGTCGACGACGATCCGGTGCCAGCGTTGCCCGCCGAGCAGGCTCCGGTCCCTGCTTGCAATGGCAAAGGTGGTGAGGACCACGTCGTGTGCGGCGCGCGCGTGTTCGAAATGCTTGCTCGACAGTCGATCCGGACCGTGATGGATCATCACTCGCAGATGCGGGGCGAACCGCCGGAATTCGCGTGCCCAGTTGCCGACCACCGACATCGGACATACGACGAGCGTGGGAGGCGTTGATCCGGAGGATCTTTCGTGGGACTCGAGGGCGATGATCTGGATCGTCTTGCCGAGCCCCATGTCGTCGGCCAACACCCCGCCGATGCCCAACGAGGCGAGATGAGCCAACCATTCGACTCCGCGCTGCTGGTAGGGCCGCAGGGTCGCGGTCAGTCCGGCTGGTGGGGGGAGTGGGCTGGGTTGCAGGGCGCCACGTTCGGCGATGTCGTCGAGCCAGGACAGGCCCTGCACCGAGCTCACCGGCACCGGGAGGCGATCGGCACTCCCGGTGAGCAGTCCGAAAAGCTCGCCCATGTCGGCGGGCCGGTCGTCGGCCTTGAGGGCACGCTGGGCGGTGACGAACGCCGCCGCGCGGGACAGGGCGCCGGACTCCGCACGCATCCACACGCCGCGGACGCGGACGAGATCGCCCTTCTGGTCCGCCAATTCGGCAAGATCCGCGTCGGTCAGGGTGATGGCGCCGGGCGCGTCGCCGAGGGCGAGGCGCCACTCGAACTCGCGGATCTCGCGCAACCCGACCATGGCGGCCGGGGCTCCGCCGCCCATCACCGGCACCGCGCGGATGCCGAGGGTCGGCCGTACCTCGGCGATGGTGCGGGGCAACAGCACTGCGAAGCCCGCTTCGCCGAGCGCGACGGCACCGGTGGCGAACAACTCCTCGGCCAGCGATGTCGGCAGCAGGAAGTCGAGCGATCCGCGGTCCGGATCCGCTTGGGCCAGTCCGGGGAACGCGCGTACCGCGGTGGCCAGGGCGGTGGTGAGCTCGTCGAGGTCTTCGGTGTCGAGCCGATGCGGTTGGACCGGGGCGACGTGCCCATCGATGCTGCGCCGGCACACCTGGAGCCGCCAGCGTGCAGATTCGGTTGTCGCCACACTCTTCTCGGTATCCGGCGGTGATTCAACAGACCAGGAGTCGTCCGTCCACCATGTGCCATCGGGCTCGTCGTGCTCCGGTTCGTGCAGACGGAACAGCAGGGTGTGGTCGTCCTTGCGCGGGCTGGTATTCCATCGTTGGAAGGCCGACGCCGAGGCGGCGAGCCGCGCCGGCGCGCACGGGGCGCTTGCGTCCGTGTCGGGGAGGAGTGTCCGCACGACGGGACTTCGGGGTGCCGGGGGTCCCAGACGTGGGACCGAAGTGGCTATGCGCGAGCGGGTTTCGTGATCGATCAGCTCGGCCAGCAGGTCGGTGAGCGCTTCGGGTCCGCCGTTGTCCAGGAGGGCGGAGGGTGCCCCGCCGGTGGCCACGGCCGCCCAACTGCGCCACGCTGGGGTAGGGATCACCTGCCAGCGCATCACCCATTCACCTGCCACCTCCACGACCGTCGGTGCGACCGCCGCCGATGCCACGAATCGGCGCACACCGTCGAGCAGATACCGATACCAGCGCACGTCGCCGGCGGTCGGGATCGAACGTGACGCGTCGAGAAGTGCGACAGTCGAAGCGACGCCGAGAGTCGCTGTCGCGACGAATCGTCGTTTGCCGGCGTCGTCGGTCACGGCGATATCGCGTCGAAACCGCTTCCCGGCGAGCAGTTCGGCCAGCGGCCCGGGCAACTGCCCGCTTGTGGCGTGCTGATCGTCGACCCACGCGGCCATACCCACACCCGTCCGCCACAGCAGGTGCAGGGTTGCGGTGTCAGGAGGTGCCGACGCGGTGATGACGCTATTTCTTGCCGAAGTAGGACGCAGTCAGCGTCAAGATCACCCGGTCGGCGGCGTCGGGCGGAGGTTGCTGGTCGGCGTTGCCGTAGCGCTTGCCCAGCGTGACGTAGAAGGCGCCGGTCGGGTCGTCGGTGACCGATTCGAGTTGCCCGCGAAGTTCGAGGTAGCGGTACGGGTTGTCAGGATCGGTGATGACAAACGAGTAGTTCGGGTTGCCCTCGAGATTGCGGATCTTCTTGCGCGCCTTGGTGTGTGTGAAGCGCAGATGCTCTCCGTCCCACGCGAACCACATCGGCGTCGCGTTCGGGATGCCGTCGGGGCCGACGGTGCTGAGCACGCCGACGACCGGTCGGTCGAGCAAATCGGCATAGCCTTCGGGAACTGTGGTGGCCATACGTCCACCTTAGTGGTCCTGACCGACAGCCATCATCCGCGAGACGGCGCTTTCGGCGATTCGAGTTCGCGCCTCTGGTGTTATCCGCCAGACTCTTGATCTATGGCCGGTGACAAAGGAAAGCGTCTCGATCCCGTCGCTCGGGGCCGGGCGGCGCGAAAGACCGTGCCGCGCAGCCACCTCGGCGACTGGGATCCGAGCCGCCGAGGACACGACGCTCTGGCCACGATTCTGGCGCAGAACACGATGCGCGATCAGCGACTGATCGCGATCCGGCACGGTCGGATGTCGGCGTCGCCGTGGACCTACTACCGCGGGGCCGCCGCGGTGATGGCCGCGGACCTCGCCTCGCGGCCGAACACCGGCATCACCGTGCAGATGTGCGGCGATGCTCATGTGCTCAACTTCGGCTTGTGGAACACGCCGGAACGTTCCTTGGCGTTCGATCTGCGTGACTTCGACGAGACGCTGCCGGGCCCGTTCGAATGGGATCTGCTCCGGTTCCTCACCAGCCTGGTGGTGCTCGCCCGCGAGAACGGAGTGCCCGCCGAGGTCGCCGACGCCTCGGTTCGGGCCGGTTTGCACGGCTACCGCACCTGGATGAAGACGTACTCCGGGTGGCCTGAGCTCGATGTCTGGGCCGAGATCATCGACCTGGCGCACCTCGTCACCTACCTCGCCCCCGAGGACTCCGAGCACCAGTCCGACAAGATCCTGGAGAAACAGGCCCGCAAACGTAGCAGCCGCGGCGCCGCCAAGAAGTTGACCCAACTCGTCGACGGTCGGCGCCAGATCATCGAGGACCCGCCCTACCGGGTGCATGCACTCGCCGAGCATGCCGACGTCCTGGCCGGGGTGGTCGATGCCTACAACGCAAGCATCCCCGACCACATCTCGGCTTTGCTGTCCCACTTCGACCTGGTCGACGCGGTCCAGCAGGTGGTGGGCGTCGGTAGCGTCGGCATGCGGGTCTTCCTGCTGTTGATGGAGGAACGCGCCACCGGCGACCCGCTGTTCTTCCAGGTGAAACAGGCCGGTTCCTCGGTGTATGAACCCTTTGTGCGTCGCAGTCGGTACGACAACCACGGTGCGCGGGTCGTCAATGGGCAGCGGTTGATCCAGAGCGCGACCGACATGTTCGTCGGTTGGACGCGGATCGGGAAGATGGACTTCTACGTGCGCCAGTTCCGCGACGGCAAGGTGATTCCGAAGGGGCAGACCATCGCCGGCCGACTCGCCGAGTTCGCCGCCGCGTGCGGGCATGTGCTGGCTCGGGCGCACGCTCGCAGTGGCGATGCGCGCATGATCCACTCCTACCTGGGGGATGGCGGCAAGGTCGAGGAATCGGTGCTGTCCTTCGCCCATGCCTACGCCGACCAAACCGAACGCGACCACTCCCAGCTGGCGGAAGCGGTCGCGTCGGGTTCGATCGCGGCCGAACCCGGTTGGCCATGACCGAGCGAGGAGTGTCAGTTCTCCACTTCGCGGAGCAGTCCGGTCGCGACGTCGAAGACGAATCCGCGCAGTGAGCTGGTCTTGGTGATGAACGGGCTGTTGCGGATGCGGGTGAGTGATTGGCGAATATCCTCGTCGAGGTCGGTGAACGACTCGGCCGCCCAATTCGGCTTCTGACCGATCTCGGTCTGGATCTCGCGCTTGAACTCGTCGTCGGTGAACGTGAGCATGCCGCAGTCGGTGTGGTGGATCAGGATGATCTCGGTGGTGCCCAGCAGGCGTTGGCTGATGGCAAGGGAACGGATCTCGTCGTCGGTGACGACGCCACCGGCGTTGCGGATGACGTGGGCCTCGCCGTCGGATACTCCCAGAATCCGGTAGACGTCGAGCCGGGCGTCCATGCAGGCGAGGACGGCAACGTGCCGACTCGGCGGCAAGGGGAGCGGCCCGGAGAAGGACTTGGCGTATTCGACGTTGTTGGCGAGGTATTCATCGGTGACAGACATGCGTCAACACTCATCCGTCGCCGCGTCGAAGACGAGGGTTTGCCTCACCCGGCGCGAAAGTCGCGTCAGTAGGTTGCCGAGGATCCGTCGGCCAGTGAGTCGCGCACGTCGTAGAGGACCAGCCAGGCCGCGGCCAGGCCGGACGTCTGGTACCAGACCTGATCGTCGATGGCGAGGACGCGTTTCCAGGTCGGTGCCCCGAGATCGAGCCAGGCGTCGCTGAGCAGGACCTGCTTCCCGTGCTCGAGGCCCTTCGCGCCGTCGAAGCCGACGTAGATCAGGTCGCCGTCGGCGGCGTGGAAGTTCTCGTCGGTGACGGTGAACGACTCGGCACCCCGCTGGGCCGGCGGCCGCTGCGCACCGATCATCGACAGAATCTGGCCGGCGAATGTGTTTGTCCCCGCGATGACCTCGGCGTCGGCGGTGAACCGGACCAGCGACACCCAGGTGTGGGCGGCGTCGGTCCACTTTCCCACCGACGCGGCACGGTTGGTGAACTGCTTGAGCAGTCGGACGCCCGACTCGCTGCGGCCCAGACCGTCGGCGACGGCCTGGAACTGCTCCTGCCACGTGCCCGGACCGACCTCGACGCTGCGCACACCGCCGAAAGCCGCGGCCGATGACGTGGTCGTCGGCGTCGTGAGCACGACGTCCGGTTTCGCGGCCGTCACCGCGGCGGCGTCGGGGGTGGAGCCGATCGTCGGCACCGAGTTCAGCTGCGGGCCGAGATAGGCCATGACACTGCCTGGTGCCGAGGTCACCGCCACCACCTTCGGACCGATCCCAAGGGCGCAGATCGGATCGAGGAGCGACGGATCGGTGACGACAATGCGCGTCACGTCCGGTTGGCCTGGGTCAGGCGTGGTCGGCTGCAGACATGTCTCCGAGAAGTCGCGCTCGGGAGCCACCACGTTGACCTCTGCGATGCGCGTGGTCGAGGTGGAGATCGGCGCTCCGTCGGGGGTTCGGAGTGTGTCGTCGTCGGACGAACAGGCTGCGACGGTCAGCGACAGAAGGGCGATCGCGGCGAGGGCGGCGCGGCGAAAACGTCGGCCCGATCGGGGGCTGCGGCTCACGCCACGCCCATCATCATCGCTGTCACGAACGCTGCGTTGCACCCGCCAAACCTAGCATCGGGGTGCGCCCGCACCGTCGTGGCGCCGCGGGTCCGACGCGGGCCGCTCCGGCGGGCCCCTTTCGACTGCGCGCGTCGCATCCGCAAATAGGCGTTGAGCTGCGCAGACCCACCCCCTCGGAAATCAATTACGACAGATCGTAGGACCCGGTCGGCCGGGGCGCCCGCAAGGGTTTAGGATCAGTTACCAGCGCTCGGTTTGTTCATGTGCCGGCCGTCTGTGGAGTCGTCGTCCGATTCGCTGGAGATGGTCGGGCAAGAGGAGGATCTGTGACCGCGGTAGACCAGCCCACCACGCAAGTGGCTCCAGTGCGTCCGTTCCCGGAGCGCTACCAGCCCAAGGGTTCGTTCTTCTACAAGCTGATCACCACCACCGATCACAAGTTGATCGGCATGATGTACATCACCGCCTGCTTCGCGTTCTTCCTCATCGGTGGCCTGATGGCTCTGCTGATGCGTGGCGAACTCGCCCATCCGGGTATGCAGTTCCTGTCGACCGAGCAGTTCAACCAGCTGTTCACCATGCACGGCACGGTGATGCTGCTGATGTATGCGACGCCGATCGTCATCGGCTTCGCGAACTTCGTGCTGCCACTGCAGATCGGATCGCCCGACGTCGCGTTTCCGCGACTCAATGCGATGGGCTTCTGGCTGTTCGTCTTCGGCTCGACGGTCGCGATCGGCGGATTCATCACGCCCGGCGGTGCCGCCGACTTCGGATGGACCGCCTACACCCCGCTCACCGACGCGGTGCACTCTCCCGGCGTCGGTGCCGACCTGTGGATCATGGGTCTGGGTGTCAGTGGCCTCGGCACCATCCTCGGTGCTGTCAACATGGTCACCACCGTCGTCTGTCTCCGCTGCCCCGGCATGACCATGTTCCGCATGCCGATCTTCACCTGGAACATCCTGGTGACCAGCGTCCTGATCCTGCTGATCTTCCCGCTGCTGACGGCTGCTCTGCTCGGCCTGGAGGTCGACCGCCAGTTCGGCGCCCACCTCTATGACCCGGCCAACGGCGGTGTGATCCTCTGGCAGCACCTGTTCTGGTTCTTCGGTCACCCCGAGGTGTACGTCATCGCGCTGCCGTTCTTCGGCATCGTGTCCGAGGTCTTCCCGGTGTTCAGCCGCAAGCCGATCTTCGGTTACTCCGGTCTCGTCTACGCGACCCTCGCGATCGCCGCACTGTCGGTGGCCGTGTGGGCCCACCACATGTATGTCACCGGCGCCGTGCTGTTGCCGTTCTTCTCGTTCATGACCTTCCTGATAGCCGTGCCCACCGGCGTGAAGTTCTTCAACTGGATAGGCACGATGTGGAGAGGCAACATGACTTTCGAGTCACCGATGCTGTTCTCCGTCGGCTTCATCGTGACCTTCCTCTTCGGTGGTCTGACCGGTGTTCTGCTCGCGAGCCCGCCGCTGGACTTCCACCTCTCCGACAGCTACTTCGTGGTCGCTCACTTCCATTACGTGCTCTTCGGCACGATCGTGTTCGCCACCTACGCCGGCATCTACTTCTGGTTCCCCAAGATGACCGGACGCATGCTCGACGAACGACTCGGCAAGTGGCACTTCTGGCTGACCTTCATCGGCTTCCACACCACCTTCCTGGTCCAGCACTGGCTGGGTAACGAGGGCATGCCGCGTCGCTACGCCGACTACCTGCCGTCGGACGGCTTCACCACGCTGAACATGATCTCCACCCTCGGTGCGTTCATCCTCGGACTGTCGACGCTGCCGTTCCTGTGGAACGTCTTCCGCTCGTACCGCTACGGCGAGGTCGTCACCGTCGACGATCCGTGGGGCTTCGGCAACTCGCTCGAGTGGGCCACCAGCTGCCCGCCGCCGCGGCACAACTTCACCGAACTGCCGCGCATCCGGTCGGAGCGTCCCGCATTCGAGCTGCACTATCCGCACATGATCGAGCGGATGCGTGCCGAAGCGCACGTTGGTCCCGGACACGGCCACGAAAGCAAGGTTGTCGAGGATGCGCGTCGCGACCCGCTGACCACCGGCAGCCACGAGGCGTCCGGGGACAGCGACCCGCGCTGACACGGTGGAATCGAATTCTGGGCCCAAGGACTCGGGAAAGTCACTCACCACCGTTCTCATCACCGTCACCGGTCTCGACAAGCCGGGCGTGACCAAGGCCTTGATGGCCGCACTGTCGACGCAGGACGTCAACCTGCTCGACGTCGAGCAGGTGGTCATCCGCGGTCGACTCACTCTGGGTGTGCTCGTCGCCACCAGCGGTGACGCCGAGGCCGTGCAAGACGTCGTCGAGCAGGCCATGGCGTCGGTCGGGATCGATGTCGCAGTGGAGGTCGGTGCCGAGACGGTCGGGCAGCCGCCGTCCAGTCACGCGGTCGTCCTGCTCGGTAGTCCGGTGACTCCGCAGGCCTTCAGCGCGGTCGCCACCGAGCTTGCCGACCAGGGCGGCAACATCGACTCGATCCGGGGGATCGCCGACTACCCACTGACGGGCCTGGAGCTGATGGTCAGTGTTCAGGGTCGCGCGGACGTGGCGGCCGACGCCGCACTGCGCAAGGGCCTGGCGACGGTCGCATCGAGGCACGCGGTCGACATCGCCGTCGAACGAGGCGGTCTCGCGCGACGTGCCAAGCGGCTCATCGTCTTCGACGTCGACTCCACCCTGATCCAGGGCGAGGTCATCGAAATGCTCGCCGCCCATGCCGGTCGCGAAGCGGAGGTCGCGGCGGTCACCGAACGCGCCATGCGCGGCGAACTCGACTTCTCCGAATCCCTGCATCAGCGGGTTGCGGCGCTGGCCGGTCTCGACGCGTCGGTGGTCGACGAGGTGGCGGCGTCCCTGGAGCTCACACCCGGTGCACGGACCACCATTCGCACGCTGCATCGGCTCGGCTATCACTGCGGTCTGGTGTCGGGCGGTTTCCGCCAGGTCATCGACGGACTGGCGCATGAACTCGAACTCGACTTCGTGCGCGCCAACACGCTCGAGATCGTCGACGGGCGACTCACCGGCCGCGTGATCGGCGAGGTGGTCGACCGGCCGGGCAAAGCGCGCGCGTTGCGTTCCTTCGCCGATCAGGTGGGTGTGCCGGTGGAGCAGACGGTCGCGGTCGGCGACGGCGCCAACGACATCGACATGCTCTCGGTCGCAGGCCTCGGCATTGCGTTCAACGCCAAACCCGCGTTGCGCGAGGTCGCCGATGCGGCCCTGAACCATCCGTTCCTCGATGCCGTCCTGTTCATCCTCGGCGTCACCCGCGACGAGATCGAAGCCGCCGACGCCGCCGACGGGGTGCTGCGGCGCGTGCCACTGGAATGACGATCGAACCGAATGGGTCGCCGCTGTCCGACGACTACCGTCGGCTGACCGGTCATGTTGGCGGGCACGACGATCCGCTCGATCCGGCCGATGTGTTGGCCATGCAGATGGTGTTGCGTATCGAGAAGTCCGATCCGCCCGACCGAGCCGAACTCCTCGTTGCCGCGGCACGCGCAGTGGCGCTGCTGTGCCTCGACGACCGAGCAGGTCGCGACGGCCCGTGGGCGCCCTCGCTCGACGCGTGGTGCGACGCGCGAATCCGCAAGATAGCGCGTCGTGCTCGTGGTGCGCAGTGGCTTGCGGCGCAGGAGGTATGGGGTGTCACTGCCGGCGAAGGCGCTGCGCAGGCGCGAGCTCTTGTGCCCGGCCGTGTCGGTGACGTCGATCGTCGGATCTCGCGCTTGCAGATCGGCGGCACGGAGGTCGACGGCGGGCTCCCGGCAGATCCGCCGACGACCGGTGTGTGCCTTTGGGTCAACCCGGATCTCGAGATGACCGTGGGAAAGCTTGCGGCCCAGGTGGGGCACGCGTCGATGCTGGCGGTACGGCTCCTCGACGAGGCGTCGACGCTGGCCTGGCGCGAGTCCGGATGTCCATTGTCGGTGTGTGTCGCGGATTCTGTGCGCTGGCGTTCGTTGTTGGCTGCCGATGCGAGCGGTGCGGCGGTCGCGGTGCGCGATGCGGGTTTCACCGAGATCGCGCCCGGCTCGGTCACCGTGATCGCGGAGGTGACCCGGTGAGCGAGCTGCTGCCGGAATGGGCTCGGGGTCTTGGTCTTTCGCGACATCCCGAGGGCGGATGGTTTAGGGAGACCTGGCGCAGTGACCTGGTGCTACCGGCCGATGCTCTGCCCGCGTACGACGCCGACCGGTCCGCCGGTACCGCAATCCTGTTCTTGCTCCTGCCGGGTGAGGAATCGGCCTGGCACACCGTGCGTGGCGCCGAACTCTGGCTGTATCACCGAGGTTCACCCGTCGAACTGGATCTCGGTGGCGACGGTGCCGAGCCGGGGCGTGACGCGACAGTGCTCGTGGGCGCGGATGTGCTTGCCGGACAACAACCCCAGGCGCTCGTGCCACCTGGACACTGGCAGCGCGCACGATGCGTCGGCGATGACGCGTCGCTGGTCAGTTGCATCGTCGTGCCCGGCTTCGACTTCGACGACTTCTGCCTTGCCTGAGTTTGCTGCCGCCTGATCCGAAGAGCCTTAGTGACCAACGCTGTGACCTGGGGAAATGCTCGGCCGGCACCCAACCATCCGGCGGATGGACGGACAGGCCCGTCGCCCTGGTGACAGTCTCTGCTTTGCCCCCAATTGCCTTGTCTCACCGGCCCTTCGAGACTCTCGGCTAGCGTCTCGAGCAACTCAGCTCAGGGAGCGGAGGTGGGCCGGCTGCGTTGTTGGACCCACTCCCTCAAGGAGCTTCAGCCGGCGCTGGGGGCGGCCGTCGGTGACGGGATTGCCGCCGGAGCCAAGTGTGCCAACGTGTTTCGCCACACTGTCCGATCCGGCGCGAGCGACGCGAGGATCAGTTCGTCGGCGTCGGCGTGGTCGGTGAACCAGTCGAGATACTCGCGGACCTGCACGGGCGTACCGACACCGACGTAGGTGAGCATCGAATCGATCTGACGGCCCTGCGGCACCGAGAGGATGGCGTCGGCCTCCTCGTCGGTGAACCGTCGACCGCGACCGAAGAGCGCCGTGACCCGCTGTCGTTTGGCGCGCAGCAATTGCTCGGCGGCGACGGCTTCGTCGTCGTCGGCGATGACGCACACACCGGCGATCACATACGGCTCCGCGAGTACGTCGGAAGGCTGGAATTCACTGCGGTACAGAGCTACGGCCTGTTCGAGAGCCTGTGGTGCGAAGTGTGAGGCGAATGCGTAGGGCAAGCCGAGTGCGGCGGCCAGCTGTGCACCGAAGAGCGACGAACCGAGGATGTAGAGCGGGACATCGGTGCCGGCGCCCGGAGTGGCCGAAACACCCTCCACACGTGACTGTCCGCGCAGGTAGCCCTGCAGTTCGAGGACGTCGGTCGGGAAGTGCTCGGCCGAGGCGATGGTCCGGCGCAGCGCCGCGAAGGTCTTCTGGTCGCCGCCGGGGGCGCGGCCGAGTCCGAGGTCGATTCGGCCTGGATACAGTTCGGCCAGCGTGCCGAACTGTTCGGCGATCGACAGCGGGGAGTGGTTGGGCAACATCACGCCGCCCGCGCCGAGACGGATCGTCGACGTGTGCGCGGCGATATGGGAGATCAGCACCGCCGGGGCGGCCGACGCGATCGACGACATGTTGTGGTGTTCGGCGTACCAGATGCGACGGTAACCCCACTGCTCGGCGCGTTGGGCCATGTCGCGGCTGGCGGCGAAACTGTCGGCGACGGTCTCGCCTGGGCCGACTTGTGCGAGATCGAGAATCGAAAGATCAACGGACATATCAATGCCAAGGCCGACACACGCTCTCGTATTCCGAACCAGCGCGCGATCCGACCATGATCTAGGGCACGATGGGCAGGTGACCGAATCGGATCCCGACCTGCTCATCGACTTCCGCGACGTGACGCTCGTCCGAGGGGGCAACACGCTCGTCGGCCCGATCTCCTGGCAGGTGGAACTCGACGAACGGTGGGTGATCATCGGACCCAACGGGGCGGGCAAGACGTCGCTGATGCGTCTTGCCGGTGCCGAGATCCATCCGACTGCCGGGACGGCGTACGTCCTCAACGAGTTGCTCGGCAAGGTGGAGGTCCGTGAACTGTCCACCCGGATCGGTGTGACCAGTCCTGGACTGGCCGAGCGGATCCCGTCCGACGAGGTCGTGAGCGACGTCGTGATCTCGGCGGGTTACTCGGTGTTGGGTCGCTGGCGCGAGGAGTACGACGACGCCGACCGCGCGCAGGCGCTCGAATCGCTGGAGTCGATGGGTGCCGAGCACCTCGCCGACCGCACCTTCGGGACTCTGTCGGAGGGCGAGCGCAAGCGGGTGCTGATCGCGCGGGCGCTGATGACCGATCCGGAGTTGCTGCTCCTCGACGAGCCGGCCGCCGGTCTCGATCTCGGTGGTCGCGAGGAACTCGTCGAACGTCTCTCGAAACTCGCAGCCGACCCGGACTCGCCGGCGATCGTGCTCATCACCCACCACGTCGAGGAGATCCCCGAGGGGTTCACGCATGCGATGTTGCTCTCCGAGGGCGGCGTCGTCGCGCAGGGTCTGCTCAGCGAGGTGCTCAACGAGAAGAACTTGTCGCTGGCATTCCACCAGCAGATCGCGCTGAGCAAAGTCAGCGGCGGTCGTTACTTCGCGCGGCGAAAGCGTCGCGCGGGCGGACATCGGCGACGGGCCGCGCAGTAGGTATCCCGGAACCCAGGTGCGGATGGCGCCTACCGCCGCCGATAGTGTCGAGAATGCCGCGGTGATCTGACTCCACGGCGTGAGGTGGAGGTGCACATGTCATCCGTCGAGTCGTCGGAATCCCAACCCGCTCCACTCCGTGATGCGGCCACGGTCGTTCTCGCGCGCGACGGTGCCGACGGAATCGAGGTGTTCCTGCAGCGGCGCGTGCAGCAGATGGCCTTCGCCGGCGGGATGACCGTGTTTCCGGGCGGTGGGGTCGACGCACGCGACGCGGATGCCGACCTCTCCTGGAACGGACCCGACGCCGCGTGGTGGGCGGACGCTTTCAACACCACCGAGGAGACCGCTCAGGCGCTCGTGTGTGCCGCGGTGCGGGAGACCTTCGAAGAATGCGGTGTTCTGCTCGCGACCGACGATGACGGTGTGTTCGCAGACCCGGGAGCGCTCGACGACGACCGAACGAAACTCGTCGACAAATCCCTCTCGTTCGCCGAGTTCCTGCGTGCACGGGGTCTCACGCTGCGTGCAGACCTGCTGCGGCCCATCGCGCACTGGATCACACCGGTCAACGAGAAGCGCCGCTACGACACCCGGTTCTTCCTCGCGGCACTCCCGGAAGGCCAGGACGCCGACGACAAGACGTCAGAGGCCGAGATCGCTCGCTGGGCGAGCGCACGTGCGGCGCTGGACGCGTGGCGGTCGGGCAAGCACTTCCTTCTTCCGCCGACCTGGGCGCAGCTGACCCACATCGCCGAGTTCACCACCGTCGAAGAATTGCTGGCCGCCGAACCCGCCATCGAACCGATCCAGCCGGACGTCAAGCCGGGCGCGGGACTTGCCGGCCTGAGCTTTCCCGGCTCCGACCGCTACTTCGCCGCACTCGGCGACCAGAAGGTACCCGATATCAAGCTCTGACTCGACGGGCTCCGGATTGTCAGTCGTCGGGAGAGTCGATGTCGTCGCGGTCGGCCCATTCGAGGAGCGTGTCGATGCGGTGTGCGACGTCGTCGATCTCGGAATGAAGATCACCGAGTTCGGCAAATCGCGCGGGCATGGTGGCGATGGTGAAGTCGTCGGGCACCACGTCGTCGATCTCCGACCATGCGATCGGCGCCGACACCGTCGCGCGCGGGTTGCCCCGCACCGAGTAGGCCGACGCCATCGTGTGGTCACGCGTGTTCTGGTTGTAGTCGACGAAGACGGCCGTGGGGTTGCGGTCCTTGCGCCACCACGTGGTGGTGACATCGTCGGGCGCGCGGCGTTCGACCTCCCGCGCGAACGCCAGAGCGGCGCGCCGGACCTCCTGAAATCCCCACTCCGGCTCTATACGGACGTAAATGTGCAGGCCGCGGCCGCCGGAGGTCTTCGGGAAACCACGGATGTCGAGTTCATCGAGGAGCTCTTCGACGACGTGCGCGACGCGACGGATGCGGGCGAAATCGCAGTCCGGCATCGGGTCGAGGTCGATGCGCCACTCATCTGGCGACTCGGGGTCGGCGCGGCGCGAGTTCCACGGGTGGAACTCGACCGTCGACATCTGCACGGCCCAGATGACCGATGCCAATTCGGTGACGCACAGCTCGTCGGCGGTGCGACCGTAGCGGGGAAAGTAGATCTCGGTGGTCTCCAGCCAGTCGGGCGCACCGGCGGGAACACGCTTCTGATGAACCTTTTTCTCGGCGACGCCTTTGGGGAAACGGTGCAGCATGCACGGCCGTTCACGCAGTGCACGCACGATGCCGTCACCCACCGACAGGTAGTACTCGACGAGGTCGAGCTTGGTCTCGCCGCGTTCGGGGAAGTACACGCGGTCCGGGCTCGAGATCCGCACGGAACGCTCACCCACGGTGAGGACGACCGGTTCCCCGGCGGACGCGTCGGGACTCATGGTTCAACCATAGGTCGAGGTCTGCTTGTGGTCTCGGTCATCGGGGCGGCGAGGCGGCGGGCACAACCCACCCGGTAGCCTTCGACCATGGCTGAGTTCGTCACCCTCGAGACATCCGAAGACCATCCCGGCGTGGGCACCATCTTGCTCAACCGGCCGCCCATGAACGCGCTGAACCGGCAGGTGCAGACCGAGCTGGCGGCAGCGGCGGATGAGGCCACCCTCCGCGACGACATCAAGGCGGTCGTGGTCTATGGCGGACCCAAGGTCCTCGCGGCGGGTGCCGACATCAAAGAGATGAACGACATGACCTACGCCGAGATGAGCAAGATCGCCGGTCGGCTGCAGGACTCGCTCGGTGCGATCTCCGAGATCCCCAAGCCGACGGTCGCCGCCATCACCGGCTACGCACTGGGCGGCGGACTGGAGGTCGCACTCGGGGCCGATCGCCGCATCGCCGGTGACAATGCCAAGCTCGGCGTTCCCGAGGTGCTGCTCGGCGTCATTCCCGGTGGCGGCGGCACGCAGCGGCTCGCGCGCCTCGTGGGACCGTCGAAGGCCAAGGACATGATCTTCACCGGTCGTTTCGTCGGTGCGGCCGAGGCGCTGGAGATCGGATTGGTCGACGAGGTCGTCGCACCGGACGAGGTGTACAACGCGGCGCTCAAGTGGGCCGGGCAGTTCTCCAAGGCGGCTTCGCTGGCCATCGCGGCAGGTAAGAGGGCCGTTGACCAGGGCCTCGGCGTCGACCTCACAACCGGACTCAAGATCGAGGAGCAGGTGTTTGCCGCGCTGTTCTCCACCGAGGACCGCTCGATCGGCATGAAGTCGTTCGTCGAGAACGGTCCCGGCAAGGCAGAATTCCTCGGCAAGTAGGGCTGGGACAAGGGGAGACAGAGATGACCAACGTGACGCCGGACGTCGATCCGGAACCGAATCCGCACGCCACCGAGGAGCAGGTGAAGGCCGCTCTCGAGGACACGAAACTCGCCCAGGTGCTCTACCACGACTGGGAGGCCGAGACCTACGACGAGAAGTGGTCGATCAGCTTCGACGAGCGCTGCATCGACTATGCGCGTGGTCGATTCGACGCGGTCGCCACTTCCGAGGATCTGCCGTATGGCCGCGCGATGGAACTTGGTTGTGGCACCGGATTCTTCCTGCTCAACCTCATGCAATCCGGTGTCGCGGAGAAGGGGTCGGTCACCGATCTCTCGCCGGGCATGGTGAAGGTTGCCCTGCGCAACGCCGAGAATCTCGGACTCGATGTCGACGGCCGGGTCGCCGACGCGGAGAAGATCCCCTACGACGACAACACGTTTGACCTCGTCGTCGGACATGCTGTGCTGCACCACATTCCGGACGTGGAGCAGGCGCTGCGTGAGGTGCTCCGAGTACTCAAGCCGGGTGGTCGCTTCATCTTCGCGGGTGAGCCGTCGACCATCGGTGACTTCTACGCACGGTGGATGAGCCGCGCAACCTGGTGGGCGACAACCAGCATCACCAAGTTCGGTCCGCTGCAGGGCTGGCGTCGTCCGCAGGAGGAGCTCGACGAGTCGTCGCGCGCGGCCGCGCTGGAAGCCGTGGTCGACATCCACACCTTCGATCCCGACGAACTCGCCGGGATCGCCACGAGCGCCGGTGCGCACAAGGTCGAGACCGCCACCGAGGAACTCGCCGCGGCGATGCTCGGTTGGCCGGTCCGTACCTTCGAGGCCGCGGTACCCGCCGACAAACTCGGTTGGGGCTGGGCCGGATTCGCGTTCGGCGGCTGGAAGCGCATGACCTGGCTCGACGAGAACGTGCTGCGGAAGATCGTGCCGCCCAAGTTCTTCTACAACGTGGTGGTCAGCGGCTACAAGCCGGAATGACGCGGTGAACGCGACCGCCGACCCAAGTCCGCCGGATCGGTCGGTGCGGTTGATGAGCGAGTACTTCGTCGATTGGCCGCTGTGGATCACCGACGGGCCTGCGGCGCCCGACCACTTCGAGTTGTCGGCGGGGTTGACGCGTGACCTGCTTGCTTGGCAGGAACTGTTCGAACAGCACTTCCACTATCGCGAGAGGTGGGACGACCCGGCGTGGGCACACGAGTACGAGCGCCGAGGTCGGGAACTGTTGTCCCGCTTGGCCGACGAACTGCCCGGTCATTTCATCGAACTGAGGCTGTGGCCGGTCGGTGCAGAGCCGGTCGGCAGTTGGGACCTGGGCCGGACCGAAGCCGGAGAGGACTGAGCGAGATGGCATATTCGTTCAGCCTCGACGACGTGAAGTTTCTGCGGTCGAGGCACGGGGAGAAGGCGCTCGAGGTGGCGTCGTCGCTGGATTTGTCGGCGGCGTCGATGCTCGCCGACATCGCCGAACTTCGGGCTCGTTACGCCGGCCATGATGCTGCCCTGATCGAGACGGTGACGTGTCGCCGGCGGGCGCGCGGGAAACTACGTGGCGCGGATGACCTCCTGCTATCGGACGAGGCGTTGCAACAGGCCACCAACAGCGTGGTTGCCGAGCATCGCGCGGCCGAGATCGCGGCCCGCTTCCCGGATGCGGTGGTACACGACATCACGTGTTCGATCGGAGCCGAACTCATCGAGTTGGAACGCTGCGCCGGCATCCGCGGGGTGATCGGCAGCGATCTTGATCGGATCCGTCTTGCCATGGCGCAGCACAACGCTCCCGGTGCGACCCTCCTCGTCGCCGACGCACTCACCCCGACGTCGACGGCCGACGTGGTGCTCGCCGACCCCGCGCGTCGCTCCGGCAGTGGTCGTGTGTTCCGTCTCGACCAATTGGCTCCGCCGCTACTCGACCTGCTGACCAACTACTCAGGGCGCACGCTCATCGTGAAATGTGCTCCCGGCCTGGACTATTCGATGCTGCGCAATCGATTCGGCTTCGACGGCGAGGTGCAGGTCACCTCGCTCGACGGCGGGGTGCGCGAGGCGGTGTTGTGGTCGGGTCCGGGAATGGAACCCATCAGACGTGCAACCGTCTTGCGCACCGAAGCCGAGGGCCTGGTCACCTCCGACGAGGTCACCGATCGCGAGCCCGACGATGTTCCGGTCGGCGACATCGGCGAGTGGATCGTCGATCCGGATGGCGCGATCGTCCGCGCGGGACTGGTCCGCCACTACGCATACCGCCACGGACTTGGGCTACTCGACCCGCAGATCGCCTATCTCACCGGTGATTCCGTACCGGCGGGGGAGCGGGGGTTTCGGATCGTCGAGCAGGTCGGCATCGCTGAGAAGGCACTACGTAAGGCGCTCGCCGCCCACGATTGCGGGACGCTCGAGATCCTCGTCCGCGGCCTCGACGTCGACCCTGATCGACTACGGAAACGGCTGAAGCTCAAGGGCTCACGACCGCTGTCGCTGGTGGTGACCCGGATCGGGCGCAAGGGCGTCGGATTCCTGTGCGAAGCCGGTGTCCGATTCTGACGCTGGTCCGCGTGCGATCGTTCCGCAGAGCACTGCCGCCAAGAGGCATAGGCCCGCTGCGATCTGAAAGGCTGCGTTGTAGTTGCCGTTGGTGTCCCGAATGTAGCCGGCACCCACCGCAGCGATCGCGGCGCCGATCTGGTGAGAGGCGAACACCCAACCGAATACGACCGGGGTGTTGGCGCCGAAGTACTGCCGGCAGATCGCGATCGTCGGCGGAACCGTTGCGACCCAGTCCAATCCGTAGAAGATGATGAACACCCAGGTACTCGGCTCGGCGTGCGGGGACAGGAGTGAGGGCAGCGTGAACAGCGCCATCCCGCGTCCGACGTAATACACCACGAGCAGGATGCGCGGGTCCACACGGTCGGTGAGCCATCCGGAAAGGACCGTGCCGGCGACGTCGAAGATGCCGATGGTCGCGAGTAGCGACGCGGCAACCGTGGGCGGCATGCCGTGATCGTGAGCTGCGGGGATGAAGTGCGTGCCGATCAACCCATTGGTCGTCATCCCGCAAATCGCGAAGCTTGCTGCCAGCAGCCAGAATGCCGGTACGCGCATGCCCTGGCGCAGACCCTGCACCGCCGCACCGAAGCTTCCGTTGGGTACCTGATCGTCGGGCGCGTCCGGTGGCGCGCCATAGGCGGTGGTGCCGACATCGCGCGGGTGATCGCGGATGAGCAGTGCCACCAGGGGCACCACGGCAAGCGCGGTGAGCGCCACGACGATCGACGCCCAGCGCCAACCCAATGCGTCAGTGATGTGCGCGACCACTGGCAGAAAGATCAGCTGACCGGTCGCACCCGCCGCGGTCAGCAGTCCGGTGACAAGTCCACGGTGCCGCACAAACCATCTCGTCGAGACGGTTGCAACAAAGCCCATCGAGATCGAACCTGTGCCCAGGCCGACCAAGACTCCCCACAGCAGTAGCAGTTGCCAACTCGCGGTCATGAATACGCCGAGGCCGGTTCCGGCCGCGATCAGCAGGAGGGCCGATACCAGCACTGGGCGTACGCCAAAACGATCCATCAGCGCAGCCGCAAACGGCGCCGTGACGCCGAACAACACCATGTTGACCGACATCGCTGCGCCGATGGTGGCGTGTGACCAGCCGAATTCGCTGTGTAGCGGATCCATCATCACGCTGGGGACCGCGCGAAATCCGGCTGCTCCGAGGATGGCGACAAAACTGACCGCAGCAACAATCCACGCCCACTGCCGGCCGCCGGCTCGTATCGCCGATTCGGGCGCGGAGGCAGACCGACCGGATGAAGGCGAGGGCACGGTTGGTTTCACCTGATCAGAATCGGCCATGACCGAGGCGCAATACCAGTGGCATAATCGCCAATATGTCGGAAGATCATGCCAACTCTCGTCGGCACTCGGTGGTTGTATTGCTTGTTCCACCAGTGGTCGGCTTCGACGCAACGATTCCGCCACTCATCTTCGGGCAGGCCACGGACGATGCGGGTCGGCGCCTCTACGACGTGACCCTGGCTTCGCTGGGCAGCGAGCCGCTCCCGACGACATCGGGATACGGGCTCGTGGCAGACGCGGGCGTCGGGGCGGTCTCGTCGGCTGACACCCTGATCGTCCCCGGTACTCGTCTGTCGACCGCTCGTCACAACGGGCGGTTGCCCGACGACCTCGCGGACGCTCTTCGTAGCGTACGGCCGGGCGCACGCATCGTGTCGATCTGTACCGGAGCTTTTGTCCTCGCGGCCGCCGGACTGTTCGACGGTCGGCGCGCAACCACCCACTGGCGCTACGCGGACGACTTCCGTCGGTTGTTCCCGCGCGTCGACCTCGACGAGTCTGTGCTGTTCATCGATGACGGCGACGTGTTGTCCTCGGCCGGACTCGCGGCGGGAATCGACCTTTGTCTACACATGATCCGGCGTGACCACGGTGTCGCAGTGGCCAACCGGGTTGCCCGGCACTGCGTAGTGCCGCCCTGGCGGGAGGGCGGCCAGGCGCAGTTCATCGATCGCCATGTCCCCGAGACCGACGACAGTACCGCCGCGGTCCGCGGTTGGGCCATGTCGAATCTCACCGCGAACCTGTCGGTGCCGGCGCTTGCGGCGGTCGCCCAGATGAGTCCTCGGACGTTTAGCAGGCGATTCCGTGCAGAGACCGGAAAATCGCCTGGCGCATGGGTATTGGAGCGGCGCGTCGACCACGCCCGTGAACTCCTCGAATCCGGCGACCTGTCGGTCGATGCGGTGGCGGAATTGTCGGGGCTGGGCACGGCTGACACTCTCCGACATCACCTGCGACGTGAATTGGGCATGTCACCGTCGGCGTACCGGCGGACCTTCGCCGGTGGCGGCGGGCCGGATGTCGCGTTCAGCCCCACCTCCCACCTCGGGCGGTGGGGCTGAACGCTTTTCACCCGCGGCGTGGCTGGGTTCTCTATGGAGTTCTCAAAGGGCGTGCGCGGTCCCGACGGGTCGGGTGCGCGGAAGGTGCTGCGCGGTCAAAGTGTCAGGCGGTCAAATTGCTAGGCGGTGGCCTTCGAGGCTCGCAGGCTCCTGACTTCTATCAATTAGTGCGTAGGTTCGCGGATGGCCTGGAGTGCTTCGTTGAGGTCGTCGGGGATGGGGTCGGCGGCGGTGATGGTGTGCTTGCCGGCTTGGACGGTGATGGTGCGGTAGCGGCGGGCTGTGGTGACGAACTTCTTGATCGACCAGCCGGTGCGGGCTTCGATGATGCGGGTGATGGCGAGGGCGGCGAACACGACTGCGAGGTGTGCGCGGATGGAGTCTTCTTTGCGGTGGAAGATCGGGCGTGCTGCAAGGTCGGATTTCGACATCCGGAAGCTCTTTTCGATCCGCCACAGCTCATGGTAGGTGCCGATCACGAAATCGCTTGTGGGCGAGTCGATATTGGTGGCATACGCCGTCCACCCGGCCAGAGTGCGGGCTTTGGTTTCCAACTCGCGGTTCACGCTCTTGGCCGCCCCTTTGAGCGTGACGAATCGGTTGCGTTTGACCGGAATCTTGCCCTCGACTGCCTTCTGCGCCTTGGCGATCTGCTCGTCGATACCGCGCAGTGACCGCCGCGCCCGATCGGCCTTGTACTGGTAGTAGACCACCTGGTTACGGCGGTGGCGGGTCTTGGAGGTTGCCGGCCACGGCTGGGTCAAGATCAGCCCGTCGGGTATCTCACGACCGGGATTGTCGTTGTGCCACTTACTGATTACGTAGGGCACGGTCGGGATCTTCTCACCAAGAATGAACGACAAGCCTGCTTCTTCGATCGCTGCCTTGTTGTCCGCGGAGATCATGCCGGCATCCGCGACGACAGTCACGTTGGTGAGCTGGTGGGCGGTCATGAACGCCCGCAACGTCGGCATCAGCGTCAGCGTTTCTGCTTTGTTGCCCTCGAAAGCCTCCACCATCAGCGGAAACCCGGACGCATCGGTCAACAACCCGACAGTGATCTGTGGTTCAAGGCGGCGTTCTTTGGAGAATCCGGGCTCGCGGAAGCCGTCGGCTTTGTCGGTTTCGAAGTAGAGCGTGGTCACGTCGTAGAGCACCAGGGTGGCCGAGTCGAGGCCGGCATACGCCGCGCACGCCGCAGCCAGTTTCTGCCGCCACACCGGCTCAGCAAACATCGGCAGGCGCCGGTTGAGCGTGGGATACGACATCGGCGTCAGTCCGGCCTCGGCAAGCACACTTAGCGAGTCGAGTTTGCTGGTCGGCTCCAGGATGCGGGCGATCACCAACTCCTCAAACACCTGGTCAGCGCCGGTAGCGCGGGCGAAACCGAGTTCGCGATACACCCCCGACAGCGCCTCGCACAGGTGCGCCATGTTCGACGACGTGATCGGCAGCGGCCCACCCGACACCCCGGCCGCCCCGAATCCCAGATCCAGCTCGCCCTGATCACCGAGGATGCGCTGAGCCGCAACAGCTTTCAACGCCTCGATCGCAGCCTTGTCGTGCGCCGACCCCAGATGCTCAATCGAGCGTGACCCGCGTCGCGAGGAATGCACGATCTGGACCGCCGTCGCTCCCGACGCCGTCTTCACTGTCCGCACATACGCCACACCCGTAGCCTACGAACGCCGAATTAGTGCGCAAATCCCAGCCCACGCCAAGCCGTCGCCGCAGGTCAGCGCAATCCCGACCACCAATGTCCGATTCGGTGATAAAAGTCAGGTCTATGGAGTTCTCAAAGGGCGTGCGCGGTCCCGACGGGTCGGGTGCGCGGAAGGTGCTGCGCGGTCAAAGTGTCAGGCGGTCAAATTGCTAGGCGGTGGCCTTCGAGGCTCGCAGGCTCGCACCTCAGGCAGCGGGCGTAGGGAACCTACGACGGATCTCGGCTCAGGCGGCGATGCGGTCGTCGAGGGTCATGGTGCGTCGGTTGTAGGCGGGCAGTGGGGTTCGTCGGGGGTCGATAGTGGCGGGTGGTACGAGCCAGGGGTGGCGGTCGGCGCCCATGATGATGTCCCAGTCGCTGGCATGGATGTAGGCGTGGCAGGACGGGCAGAGTAGGCATCCGTTGTCGAGGTCGGTGGGGCCGCCGTGGCTCCAGAACGTGATGTGGTGGACGTGGGTGCGCCCAGCGGGGGCGCCGCATTTGATGCAGCAGTGGTCGCGGATGATGATGGCTCGCCGTAGGTGTGCGGGGAACAGTCGTTTGCTGGTGCCCATCTGCAGGGGGACGGTTTCTCCGTCGATGACGACGTCGGTGACGGTGGAGTCGCACGTGAGCAGTGATGCGGTGGTGGGGCTGATGGGGCCCAGACATTG
>NZ_JBSFQL010000032.1:0-61180 GCF_053588675.1 Gordonia sp. NPDC003422 | reverse complement strand
GAACTGACATCCCCCGGTGGTGGACCAGTGGGCAGATTCATGTCCGCCACCGGGCACACCTTCGTGACCGTCTACGGGCAGTTTTCACGTCCGCCTGTGGGCACTTCCCGATGTCCCTTGACACCCGTGCGCCCACCCGCACACACCCGGCCCGTACGCCTAACTAACCATCCACATTCAGAGCAGAAGGGCCGAACTTTCTTCCCCGGGGTTCGTAGTCGTCCGCGAGAATTTTCTGGGGGAAGGCTCCAAGGGCCGGGGAAGAAGTTTCTTCCCCTACTTTTTGTGGGCGCATGTTCCTGGCGTCGCGTTCGGCGGAACGCGACAACCGACGATCGGTGACTGAGATCGGGCCTGTCAGCGGCCGCTTCCGGGACATACCTGGAGGACCACCGTCAGGGGCCCGATCTCAGTCACCGGCCCGAGAGTTGAGTTGGAGAACGCGGGTGCTGCAGCACTCTCATCCTCCAACTCGGCACCGGTTGTCGTGGTGCCGGCCGCGGAAGCTCCGAGTCGCATCGCGGCCAGGGCTCTTCCTGGCTCCACGATCGCCGACGACGTCGGCGGGTCGGGCGCTGCACGGGACGGATGGCGCCCCTATTCGAGCATCGAATACGCCGCGTGTGCGGCAAATCACAAAACCGTGTCCCTTACCGCAGCTAACTGCATCGACCGAGTCGAGTCGGCGTCGCTGCCGCCATATTGGTAACGGATAAATAACGGCAAGCTAACGGATTCATGTACGGTCGGCCGAGTTCTTCAGCAGCAACACGAGCAGTACACGCGAGGTCGATCAGTTTGGGTAAGCACTCGAAACCACGGAAAGCACGAGCACCGTTCGTCGCCGCAGCATTGGTGCCAGTCGGCATTCTGGCAGCCGCGGCGACCGCTGGAGCCGATCCCACACAGCACGCGGCACCGCAGACCGAGGCTGCTCACGCCGCGGCAGACCCGCACACCGTTGCGCTGGCCAACCACCACGTGACCGGCCCGTCGGCCCGCCAGACCGCGGATCCTGCCCCGCGCATTCCCGCGATCGTGCCCGCCCGTCCGGTCAGCGTGACCGACGGCGCGGTACCTGCCAGCAACTACGACGCGTACCGCAACGCCGCCGACATCATGTCGCACACGACGCCGCGCTGCGGCATCGACTGGAAGGTCATCGCCGGTATCGGCAAGGTCGAGTCCCACCATGCCGACGAGGGCAACGTGGACGCCCGCGGCACCCTGCGTGAGCCGATCTTCGGCCCGATGCTCAACGGCACATTGGCCGGCAACCAGGTCGTCACCGACACCGACCACGGCGCGCTCGACGGCGACGCGTCCTACGACCGCGCCGTCGGCCCGATGCAGTTCCTTCCCCAGACCTGGAATCACTACGCGGCCGACGCCAACGGCGACGGCAAGATTGACCCGCAGAACATCTTCGACGCGGCACTGACCACCGCGCGCTACCTCTGCGACGGCAATCTGAACCTGCGCGACAACGCGTCGCTGGTGACCGCAGTGCTGCGCTACAACAATTCCATGACCTACGTCGACGACGTGCTCGGGTTTGCCCGGTCGTACTAGCCGTTCAAGAACGCCTGCAGCGCAGCGGAATACATCTCGACGTCGGCAACGCCCATGAGTTCGCGGGCGCTGTGCATCGCGAGTTGGGGCGCTCCGACGTCGATAGTGGTCAGCCCGGTGCGTGCGGCGGTGATCGGACCGATCGTCGAGCCACAGGGTAGATCGGCGCGGTGGGTGTAGCGCTGCATCGGCACGCCGGCGCGGTCGCAGGCGAGCGCGAAGATGGCCTCCCCCAACGCATCCGACGCGTAGCGCAGATTCTGATTGACCTTGAGGACCGGGCCGCCGTTGATGGCGATGCGGTGTCCCGGCTCGTGGCGTTCCGGATAGTTGGGGTGCGTGGCGTGGGCCATGTCGCCGGACAGGCACACACTTGCCGCCATCGAGCGCAGATAGTCCGATCGGGAACCGCCGCGCGCCAACACGATTCGCTCACACACGGTCGTCAGGAAGTCCGACGCGGCACCGCGTTCGGATCCGCTGCCGACCTCCTCGTGGTCGAACAGTGCGAGCATCCTGGTGTGGGTCGACGCACCACCGTCGAGCAGCGCCCGCAGACCCGCGTAGCAGGTGCCCTGGTTGTCCAGACGCGGTGCGCTCAACAGGTTTTCGTCGACGCCCAGCACCCGGCTCGGCGTCACGTCGTGAGTCATCAGCTCCCAGCCGAGGAGAGTGTCGGGGTCGACGCCGGCATACTGCGCCACCCAGCCGAGCACGTCGGGCACGGTGTCGCCGACACCCCAGATCCCGTCGAGGTGTCGTTGCGGGTCGAGAGCGACGCCCTTGCGATCCTCGGATAGGTGAATGGCCAACTGCGGCACCCGTACCACCGCTTCGGTGACGTGTACCAGCGTGTGCTCCACGGCGTCGCCTGCGCGGTAGGCGAGCCGGCCGGAGAGCCCGAGGTCACGGTCGAGCCACGAGTTGAGCCAGGCACCGCCGTAGGGTTCGAGCGCCACCATCGCGACACCGGCGGAGGTCCGGTCCGGGTGTTGTTTGAGGCGAAGATTGGGACTGTCGGTGTGGCCGCCGACGATCCGGAACTCGTCGCCGTCACCGGCGTCCCAAGCGATGATCGATCCGCCGCGGACGACGTAGTGGCGGCCCCACCCCTCGGAATCCGGTGCAGGCCAAGACTTTTCCTCGAACAGTCGCCGGTAGCCGGCTTGCTCGAGTTCGGCCGCCACGCTGGCACAGACATGGAAGGGCGATGGGGAGGCGTCGACGAACTCGCCGAGCCCGGCCGCCGTTGCCGTCGTGGTGATAGTCATCGGTTGCCTTCCGTGGCAGCCGCTTCCAGCCGGAGGTCGGCCTCGCGGTCGGCGACCTTGGCCATGGTCGCGAGGAGCGTGATCATCAGGATCAGCTCACCGAGGTTGCCCAGCCACAGCACCGCGGTACCGGCGGCCGCCGCAAACAGCATCGCCAGAGCTCCGACGAGAAGCCATTTGAAGTAGCTGTAACGCGCGGCCATCCCGCCCAGGACGATCAACGCCAGCACCGTCACCACCGATGCGATCGGCGGCCCCGAAGCACCGGCGTTGACGTAGCGCAGGGCGTCACCTGCGTTCTCGGGCTCGAGGTCCAGGCGCACGATGTCGGTGATGATGCCGATCACTTCCAGCATCGCGACCAGCAGAAGACCGGGGATCACGACGTTGCGGGTACCGATCTGCTTGACGCCCAACCGATACACCAGCACCCCGGCGATCGGAATCAGCAGTGGCACGAAGAATGCGTGTATCCAGTAGCGCGGCACGTTGATCGCCATCAGCGCGTCGCCGTAGCCGACGAAGCGGCCCACCGCGACCGCAAAGTTGTCGTAGGCCAGACCCAGGCAGATGACCGCAACGGCCGACGCGATCTCCCCGACCCGCCACCGCATCCGAAACGCCAACACCCCGACCACGAGAATGCCGACGCCGATGAGGGCGAAGATCGCGGAGGTCATGGTGTGGCGGCCAGCACGGCGTCGATCGCCGAGTAGAACAGTCCGAGCCCGTCGTCGCTGGGTCCGGTGAGTGCCTCGGTGGCATGTTCGGGGTGCGGCATCAGGCCGACGACGCGACCGTCGGGGCTGCTGATGCCGGCGATGTCGAGCGCCGAGCCATTGGGGTTGCCGCCGGCGTAGGTGAAGACGATCAAGCCTTCGCCCTCGAGTTCTTCGAGTTTGCGCTCGGGTGCGACGTAGCGGCCTTCCCCCGACTTGAGCGGGATGAGGATCTCGGCGCCGCGCTCGAACCGCGTGGTCCAGGCGGTGGTGTTCGACTCGACGCGCAACCACTGGTCGCGGCAGATGAAGTGCAGACCCTCGTTGCGCGTCAACGCGCCGGGCAGCAGTCCGGCTTCGCAGAGCACCTGGAAACCGTTGCAGATGCCGAGGACCGGCATGCCCTTGGCCGCCGCCTCGACAACCGAACCCATGACCGGCGCGAAGCGTGCGATGGCACCTGCGCGCAGATAGTCACCGTAGGAGAAGCCGCCCGGAACGACTACCGCGTCGACCCCCTTGAGGTCGGCGTCGCCGTGCCAGAGTTCGACGGCCTCGGCTCCGGCGATCCGGACCGCGCGGGCAGCATCGACGTCGTCGAGCGTGCCCGGGAAGGTGATGACCCCGATTCGTGCTGTCATCTCGGTCGGTTACTCCGCGACCCGCGAGACGCTGAAGTTCTCGATGACCGTGTTGGTCAGGAGTTCCTCGGCGATGCGCTCCAAGGCGACGTCGTCCACGGTGTCGTCGACCTCGAGTTCGAAGCGTTTCCCCTGCCGAACATCGGCGATCCCACTGAATCCGAGACGTCCCAGGGCTCCGACGATCGCCTGCCCCTGCGGGTCGAGGATCTCGGCCTTGGGCATCACGTCGACCACCACTCGCGCCATGGGCACTTGCTCCGTTCTCGCTGATGCGCTGAATCTCGCCATCACCTTACCGGGTGGGCCAACTCGCCACGCGTCTCAGAGGACCGCCTCGATGGCCGAGACCACTGCAGGGTCGGTGGGCTCGGTACGGGGCCGGAATCGATTGACGACCGTCCCGTTCGCGTCGACGAGGAACTTCTCGAAGTTCCACTGCACATCGCCGGCCTCACCGTCGGCATCTTCGGTCTTGGTGAGCTCGGCGTAGAGGGGATGCTGTTCGTCGCCCTTGACGTCGGCCTTCTCCAGAAGTGGGAAGGTGACGCCGTAGCTGGTGGAACAGAAGGTGGCGATCTCCTCGGCGGTGCCCGGTTCCTGGCCCATGAACTGGTTGCACGGCATGCCGACGACGGTGAGGCCACGATCACCGTAGGTCTTGGCCAGTTCTTCCAGTCCGGTGTACTGCGGCGTCAGCCCACACTTGCTGGCGACGTTGACCACCAGCAGCGGACCGCTGAAGTCCGCGAGATTCACGGTGTTGCCGTCGAGGGAGTTGACCGGGATGTCCTTGATGTTGCCCATGACATCCGAGCCTAGTGGTGTGTCCCGACACAGTGGCCATGTGAGCCCCACCACACAGTTTTGCGAACTATGTGCAAGGTCACCAATGCTTGCGTTGAAGAAATAGTTGCACGGAAGTTAGCATTTCTGGGTGTCCACACCCATGTCTGCGATCGCGTCTGCCGGAGCCACCCCCGGCAACTCGGTGGACACCGCGCAGGTAACCCTGATCGACTTCCTCGATCGTCTTGCATGCCTCGGCAAAGCCCACACGATGGACGACCTGGCCGCCACCGACCTCACCTTCTCGCAGTTGAAGGTCATCTTCGCGCTCGGCGGCCACGGTGCGCCGATGTCGGTCAACGAGATCGCCGAACACGTCAACCTCTCGCTGGCCGCGGCCGGACGCACCGTCGACAAACTGGTCGGAGACGGCTTGGTGGATCGGCGCGAGGACGCCAACGACCGGCGCGTGAAGCGTGTTTCGCTGACCACCGACGGGCAGCGGTTCATCGACTCCCAGCTGAACATCAAGCAGGAGATCGTCCGCCGCTTCGTCACCGGACTACCCGACGACATTCGCGACGACCTCTGCCGAGCCCTGCGACCGATCGTCGGCGCCGACACCGACTACTTCGACATTCCGCACGACGGGCTCTCCGAATTGAGCAACTCGGAACCCGGTGAGCCCGCGCAGTAACTCTCGACTTCCCAATTCTCCGCACGTAACCCGAACCGACAGGAACACTCATGTCAGTCTCCTCGACCGGTGGCCACCTTCACGAAGGTCCACCGGACACCAAACTCGATCGTCATGTCCTGATGATCGCCGGCGTCGTGGTGCTCGGCGCGATCATGTCGATCCTCGACGTCACCGTGGTTGCGGTGGCGCAGAACACCTTCCAGCAGGAGTTCGGCACCGACGCGGCCGGCGCGGCCTGGACGGCCACCGGCTACACGCTGGCCCTGGCCGCGGTCATCCCGCTGTCGAGTTGGGCCGCAGCACGATTCGGCACCAAGAAGGTCTACTTGACGTCGCTGGTGTTGTTCGTCCTGGGTTCGGCGCTCTGCGCGCTCGCCTGGAACATCGGCAGCCTGGTCGCATTCCGCGTGATCCAGGGCCTCGGCGGTGGTCTGCTCATGCCGATCGGCATGATGATCCTGACCAAGGCGGCCGGACCCGAGCGAATCGGTTCCGTGATGGCGGTTCTCGGTATCCCCATGCTCCTCGGCCCGATCGGCGGACCGATCCTCGGCGGCTTCCTCATCGAGACCACGTCGTGGCACTGGGTGTTCCTGATCAACGTGCCGATCGGCATCGTCGCGCTCGTCTACTCGTGGTTCGTCCTGCGTGACGACGAGGAGACGACGAAGGCGTCCATCGACATCGTCGGATTGCTGCTTCTCTCACCGGGTCTCGCGCTGTTCCTGTTCGGCATCTCGTCGAGCGCCGAACACCGCACCTTCCTCACGCCGACGGTGTTGATTCCGGCGATCATCGGCGCCATCCTCATCGTGGCCTTCATCTGGCATGCGCTGCGGGCCAAGAATCCGCTGTTGGATCTGCGCCTGTTCCGAAACCGGACGCTGTCGATCTCGGTCGTCACCATGACGCTGTTCATGATCGCGTTCTTCGGTGCGTCGCTGTTGTTCCCGCAGTACTTCATCGGTGTGCGCGGCGAGTCCACGCTGACCGCCGGCCTGCTGCTGGCGCCGCAGGGTCTCGGCGCGATGCTCACCATGCCGATCGCGGGCAAGCTGACCGACAAGATGGGCCCCGGCAAGTTCGTCCTGCCCGGCATCGTCCTGATCCTGCTCGGCATGGGAGTCTTCATCTTCCTCGGCGCCGACACGTCGTACTGGATTCTGTGCAGCGCGCTGTTCGTGCAGGGCCTCGGTATGGGTATGACGATGATGCCGATCATGTCGGCCGCGCTGGCAACCCTGAACAACAAGCAGGTGCCCGACGGCTCGACCCTGGTGAACGTGGTTCAGCAGACCGCATCGTCGATCGGTACCGCGGTCATCTCGGTGGTCCTCGCCAGCGGCCTGGCCGGCAGCATGCAGGCCGGTCTCGCGATTGCCTCCAACACCGCGCCCGACAAGCTGCCACCGGAGATGCAGAACGCCCCGCTGCCGCAGTCGTTCTTCGAGTCCGCGGCCGAGATCTTCGGATCGACCTTCCTGGTCGCGGTGATCCTCATCGCCCTGACCTTCATCCCGGCATTCTTCCTGCCTCGCAAGAAGATCGAGTCGCCATTGGTCGAGGAGGACATGGATCGCGCGCCGATCATCATGCACTGATCGCGCACGCCGACACACGACAGCCCCGTCCGGCCTCCGGGCGGGGCTTTCGTCTGTCACCAGGCCATCCCTAGGTGCGAAGAGCGAGCGCCCACCGCTGGCTGAGGTGCGAGCTTGCGAGCCTCGAAGCCCCCTGGTGAGACGAGAGCTGTTGTCTCACCAGGCCCTTCGAGGCTCTCGGCTAGCGCCTCGAGCACCTCAGGGAGCGGTGGGATCGGTGGGCGCGAGCGCCCCGGTCTGCTGCAGGATCCAGGCGATCTCGAAGGAGATCTCCTCCCACTGCTTGTAGCGGCCGCTCACCCCTCCGTGCCCGGCCGACATCTCCGTCTTCAGGAGCACGAGGTTGTCCGACGTCGAGCATTCCTGCAGCCGGGCAACCCATTTCGCGGCCTCGGTGTAGAGCACGCGAGTGTCGTTGCGTGAGGTGAGAGCCAGGATCGGCGGATACGGTTGGGCCACCACGTTCTCGTACGGCGAGTACTCGCGCATGTAGGCGTAGACCTCAGGGTTGTGCAGAGGGTCGCCCCACTCGTCCCATTCGATCACCGTCAGCGGCAGTGACGGGTCGAGGATCGAGTTGAGCGCGTCGACGAACGGCACCGAAGCGAGGATGCCGTTGAACAGTTGTGGCGCGAGGTTGGCAACCGCCCCCATGAGCAACCCACCGGCCGACCCGCCCTCGGCCACCATCTGCGACGGCGTGGTCCATCCTTCGTCGACGAGATACTGTGCGGCCGAGACGAAGTCGGTGAAGGTGTTCTTCTTCTGCAGCTCTTTGCCGTTTTCGTACCAGTAGCGGCCCATCTCGCCGCCACCGCGCACGTGCGCCAGCACGAAGACCACGCCACGGTCGAGCATGGACAGCCGCGACACGGAGAAGTACGGGTCGATGCTCGCCTCGTAGGAGCCGTAGCCGTAGAGCAGCAGCGGCGCCGGCTTGTGCTCGTCGGTTCCCTTGCGCCGCACGATGGACAGCGGAATCCGCGTACCGTCCGCCGCGGTTGCCCACTCGCGGGATTGGACGTAGTCGGCGGGATCGTAGCCACCGAGAACCGGCTGCCGCTTGAGCAGAGTGCGTTCGCCGGTGGTGACGTCGAGCTCGATCAGTTCGCTCGGCTCGGTGAAGCTTCCGTACCCGATGCGCAACCGCGGTGTTGTCCACTCGCGGTTGCCTGCCAGCCCGACCGTTCCCAACTCCTCGGCAAACGTGACCTCGTGGAAATCCGCCTCGGTCGGAATTCCGGTGATGGTCCGCAGATCTGCGATGGCGATGCGCGGCAACGCCTCCCGACGGTAGGACAGCACCAGGTAGTCGCGGAACGCGTCGAGGTCCTCGATACGTCGGCCGGGATCGTGGGCGAAGAGTTCACGTCGATTCGTCGGATCGTCGACGGGCGCGATGTCGATCGCGAAGTTCTCTGCCTTGCTGCCGCCCCGAATGTCGTTGTGCACGATGACGAAATAGTCGGCATCATCGATCACGGCATGTTCGACGCTGTATTCGACGCCGTCGACCCGGGGTGCCACGCTCACGAACTCACCGGTCGGGTCGTTCGCGTCGAGGACGTAGACCTCGGAGGTGATCTTGGAGCCCGCCCCGATCATGAGATACCGGTCGCTGCGGGTGGATCCCATGCCGACCCAGTAGCGTTCGTCCGGCTCGTGAAAGACCTTGACGTCGGCGGTATCGGTGCCGAAGTCGTGGCGCCACACGGTGTCGGGGCGCCATGCCGCGTCGACCGTCTGGTAGAAGACGTGCCGGGCGTCGGCCGACCAGACCGCCCCGCCCGCCGTGTCCTCGATCAACTCGTCCAGCAATGCACCGGTGCGTAAATCCTTGAAGCGCAGCGTGTATCGCTCGTCGCCGACCACGTCGGTGCTGTAGGCCAGCCAGTTGCCGTCGTCACTGACCGACAGTGCGCCCAGACTGAAGAAGTCGTGGCCCTGCGCCTCGGCGTTGGCGTCGAGCAGCACTTCCTCGCCGGGAAGCGCATTGTCCTCGGAGACTTCCGGCGGCGTCCAGTCATCATCGTCGCCGATCGGGCAACGACAGTGCGTCGCATACTGTTTGCCCTCGTGCGTCCTGCCGTAGTACCAGTACTTGCCGCGGCGACTGGGGACCGACATGTCGGTCTCCTTGGTGCGCGCCTTGATCTCGGCGAAGATCTGCTTGCGCAATCCGGCGAGTTGCTCGGTGTTCTTCTCGGTGAACGCGTTCTGCGCTTCGAGGTACGCGATGACCTCGGGATCGTCCTTGTTCCGCAACCATTCGTAGTGGTCGACGACGGTGTCGCCGTGATGGGTGCGCTCGGCGGGTATCTTCTTGGCGACGGGCACGCTCATCGCTCCACCTCCGCGCCCGGCCAGTCGTTGAAGCTCAACTGCGAAATCCATTCGTAGGCATCGATATAACGTTGACGTGTGCGTGCCACGACGTCGTCGGGCAAGCTGGGTGGCGGCGTGTCGGAGGCCCGGTCCCACCCGGATGCAGGGCTGGTGAGCCAGTTGCGGACGATCTGTTTGTCGAAGCTCGGCTGCACCTCGCCGGCCCGGTAGGTGGCGGCCTCCCAGTAGCGCGACGAGTCGGGTGTCAACACCTCGTCGGCCAGGATCAGTCCTCCGTCGTCGCCGATGCCGAACTCGAATTTCGTGTCGGCCAGGATGATTCCACGCTCTGCGGCGATGTCGGCGCCCCGCGAGTAGATGTCGAGGGTGGCCGCGCGCAATGCTTCGGCCCGCTCGGCGCCCTCCTGTTCGACGACGTGAGCGAAGCTGATGTTCTCGTCGTGCTCGCCCTGTTCGGCCTTGGTCGCCGGGGTGAAGATCGGCGTCGGGAGCTTGCTCGCCTCGTCGAGCCCGGTGGGCAGGTCGATGCCGCACACCGACCCGGTCGCCCGATAGTCGAGCAGTCCCGACCCGGTGAGGTATCCACGGGCGACGCATTCGACGGCGACCATCGGCAACTTGCGAACGACCATCGAGCGCCCGACGACCTCGTCGGGAATGCGGTCATCGGTGGGCCCGCCGACCAGGTGGTTGGGCACGCCGAGCGCGTCGAACCAGAAGAAGCTCATGGCGGCGAGGATCCGGCCCTTGTCGGGGATGACGGGGCTCAGGATGTGGTCGTAGGCGGAAATGCGGTCAGACGCCACCAGCAGCAGGGTGTCCGCGTCGATCTCGTAGATCTCACGAACCTTGCCCGACGCGACGTGACGGTACGACTCGAGGTCTGGGTGGGCCATGACCACGACAGTAAACGTATGCGAGGCTGGCAGCCATGACCGGGCCACAGATCACCATCACCTACTGCACCCAGTGCAATTGGCTGCTGCGCGCGTCGTGGATGGCGAGCGAACTCCTCAACACCTTCGGTGCCGAACTCGGGTCGGTGACTCTGGTCCCGGGCACGGGTGGTGTCTTCCACATCGACGTCGACGGCACCCAGGTGTGGGAACGCAAGCGCGACGGCGGATTTCCCGATGTCGTCACCCTGAAGCGACTCGTCCGAGATCAAGCGCTGCCGGATTGGAACCTCGGGCATGCCGATCGGCAGGCCGATAGCTGAGTCCCTTCTGTCGTCTGATGCGTCCACCACCGATGGCTGAGGTGCGAGGAGCGGTAGGGGCTTCGCTTGCGCTCCGCGTACCTCAGGCAGCGGGTGAGGCGAGCGCGAGCTGGAGTCAGAGAATGGCGGCAGGCGTGTATGACGCCGCTTCCGGATACTGCGCAATGACCTTCTCGGCCGCGGCGATCACGTCGGCGACCTGCGCTTGCGCCGCACCGACAAACGCGGACTTGTCATCGAGCAGGGCGTCGAGCTGAGCACGGTCGAGCGGGATGCGCTCGTCGGCGGCGAGACGGTCGAGCAGATCGGGTTCGCGCCCCTCCTCACGCATGGCGAGCGCGACGTCGACGGCGTTCTCCTTGATCGCCTCGTGCGCCGTTTCGCGCCCGACGCCGGCCCGCACCGACGCCATCAGCACCTTGGTGGTGGCGAGGAACGGCAGGTAGCGGTCGAGTTCGTTGGCGATCACCGCGGGGTAGGCGCCGAATTCGGCGAGCACCGTCAGGAATGTCTCCATCAGTCCGTCGATGGCGAAGAAGGCGTCGGGCAGCGCGACGCGACGCACCACCGAGCAGAAGACGTCGCCCTCGTTCCATTGCGCGCCGGCGAGTTCGGCGGCCATCGATCCGTAGCCACGCAACACCACCGCGAGGCCGTTGACCCGCTCGCAGCTGCGGGTGTTCATCTTGTGCGGCATCGCCGACGACCCCACCTGACCCGCCTGGAACCCCTCGGTGACCAGCTCATGCCCGGCCATCAGTCGGATCGTGTGTGCCAGCGACGATGGCGCGGCCGCGGTCTGGACCAGCGCCGACACCACGTCGTGGTCGAGCGACCGCGGATAGATCTGGCCGACGGAGGTGAGCGATCGCGCGAAACCGAGATGGTCGGCGACCCGGTGCTCGAGTTCGGCGAGTTTGCCCGAGTCACCGCCGAGGAGGTCGAGCATGTCCTGTGAGGTGCCCATCGGGCCCTTGATGCCGCGCAACGGATAGCGGTCGATGAGCTCGCGCAGCCGGGTGAGCGCGATCATCAGCTCGTCGGCGGCCGACGCGAACCGCTTGCCCAGCGTCGTCGCCTGCGCGGCGACATTGTGGCTGCGACCGGCCATGACCAACGACGCGTACTGCGCCGCGCGCTCGGTCAGCCGGGCCAGCACCGTCACGCCGTGCGCGTGCACGTGTTCGAGGGAACGCAGGATCTGCAGTTGCTCGACGTTCTCGGTGAGATCGCGGCTGGTCATGCCCTTGTGGATCTGCTCATGCCCGGCGAGAGCGTTGAACTCCTCGATGCGGGCCTTCACGTCGTGCCGGGTGACGCGCTCGCGATCCGCGATCGACGCGAGGTCTATCTGGTCGACAACGCGCTCGTAGTCGGCGATCGCGTCGGCCGGCACATCGATCCCCAGATCGCGCTGCGCCTTGAGGACCGCGATCCACAGTTGGCGTTCGAGCTCGATCTTGGCGCCGGCCGACCAGATCTCGGCGAGGTCGGCGGAGGCGTAACGGCTGGCCAGAACATTGGCGATGGCAGGCTTGGGCACCGCACCAGTGTAGTTGCGGCCTCCTCAGAAGCCGAAGCAGAGTCCGTTAGACCCGTAGCCCTTGCGTACCTTCACCAGCGTCTTCGCCGACGTCTGACCGTTCTGGACGGCGTACAGGTAGCGGTCGCCGAGGTGGCGCGGGACCCAGGTGGTCGAGGCGAGCGCTCCTCGCGGCAGATCGCGGCCGACGAAGATCGGCGGATACCCGGTGCGCTGTTCGTAGAACGCGACCCAGCCCGAACTGTTGACGGCGAGCGTGACCGGATAGGTGCAGCCGGTGCCGTAGACCACCGACGACAACGGCACACCGGCGTCCGGCTTTCCGGCCGGTGCCGCACTGCTCTGCCCCGCGCCGAGCAGGGCGGTCGCGGTGCAGACGAGCGCGAGCACCGCCGCACCGATCGTCCTGGCGGCCCGACGACCCGACGCCGAGCGCACGCGAGAAGAATCCTGCACCGTCACCACCCCAATTCCGTCCAAGCGTTCATTCCCCCGGCCACCGCGGACACACACTGTGACCGTGGTCATCCTGACACGCTTGCATACCGGGCACCCCAGGATCGGGACAACTGTCCCGATCGGCTCAGCCCTGAGGCGCAAGCACGCCGACGACCTCGTGCAGCGCATCACGTGTTGCGTCCAGTGGACTGACCGACGGCTGGCCGAGCGCGCCGACGATGGCCCCGTCCTCGACGGCGATGAGCTGACCGACGTGGACCGGCTCGGCGATACGACCAGACTTGGCGAGCAGAGCGGAGTGGTACGCGGCGAGCGAGTGCCGCCGCTCGGTAACCACGTCACGGAGTCGCGGGTAGCGCGCCGCGAGCGCGATCAGTTCGTAGCGGGCCGCGAGCTCCTCGATGGAGGTTGCCTCGCCGACGAACACCTCCGCGAGCACACCGGCCGTCGCACTGTTGCCGCGTCGTCTCCGTGGAACCGCGTCGGTGCGCGCGGCGACGCCCTGTTCGTCGTTGCGGCACAGGTGAGCCGCCGCCTCGGCCATCAGATCGTCGAGAGATGCAAAGTAATAGGTTGTCGATGCGAGCGGGAGTTGGGCCCGGTCGGCGACCGCCCGGTGACGCACCGCGTCGAATCCCCCTTCGAGCAGCAGGGCACCGGCGGCCTCGATCAACAGAGACCGCCGCCGCGCACCCTTGGGCGTCGCCGCCGATGTCATGTGCTCATGCTGCCAAAGCGATCAGGACCGCCGGGTTGCTTTCACGAAAGCGGTCCATAGGGTCGCGAACTACCGTATAAGTGCGTCGTCCGAACGCCATATGCACTGTTCAGGCGCTGTCAGTCGGATGTGGGACACCTGCGGAGATCGGCCGTTTCGGCGGATAACGTGGCCCCATGCAGTTCGACGGTTTGCATGCGGTCGCGGACTACGCGGCGTTGTATGCCGTGCTCCGTCAGGGCGCCCTCGCCTCACATCTCGAAGGTCAGCTCGGCGACTATCAAACGCACGCGGACGTCGCTGGTCAGACGTTGTCGTTCACGGCTGCCGACGGCAGCGAGATTCGTTCGGCGACAACCCTGGCGGCCGTGCTCGACCCCGACGAGATCACCTGGGGTTGGGCCCACCCGTTCGGCGACCCGAGCGGGCTGGCCGCGGCCATGCGCGACACCGGCAACCGCTACGGCATCGCCGACCTGGTCTCGCCCCGAGTGGGCTTGCCGGCTCACCTGGCCCCGGCCGAGGTCGACGCCTACCTGAGCGAGACCGCGGAGATCGTCGCCGCGGCAGCGGTGCACAGCACCGGCCACAGCCCGTATCACTCCGCGGACATCGGCGGGGGCGCGCGGGCGGTGCTCCTCCTCGACGACATCGCACTCCCGGAACCCACCTTCGCCGACTTCGCGACGACGATGCCGGGCGTGCTGAACACACTCGCGGTCAACGACCATCGCGTCGCCATTCACGGTGTGGCCGCCCGGTTGGGTTGGCACATTGCCTGGGCGTCCGGCGAGGACAGCACGCGTTCACCCACCTGCGACATCACCGACGGAATCTCTACTGCCCATATCGATTTCGATCGCAAGGGCCGTCCGCGCAGTTACCGGTGCAGCCTCGGCGCCGCGGCCGGCTGATTCTCCACGGCATCTCACCGCCGCCTTCACCAAACGCACCCCCTTGCTTGATCCATACCCCTATGGGTATATTCGGCATCGTTCTGACATACCCATGGGGGTATCTGATACGGCCGGCGGCAAGGAGCCCACGTGACGACGCAAGAGAAGTCCCCACCGCAGTCCCCGTCCGAGGCGGACCCCGGCCCACTGGGCCGGCTCGGCGCCTGGACCGCCACGCATCGCAGATGGGTGTTCGGCACCTGGGCACTGCTCGTGATCGGCCTCGGCATCGCCGCGCCCAGCGTCTTCGGGTCGCTCGCGGGAGCGGGATGGCAGGCCAACGACTCGGAATCGGTGGCTGTGCGCAACCTGGCTCAGGAACACTTCGGCGGCAACTCGTCGGCAGCCGTCCAGGTGGTCATCCACTCCGACAGCAGCCAGATATCGAGTCCAGAAGTCGCCCGCCTGATCGACGAGATCAAGCGAATTGCGCATTCCGACAACCGATTCGGCGAGGTCGTCACGCCGCAGCCGGGCATGACGATCAGCCGCGACGGCCACACCGGCGTGGTGATCATCGGCGCGAACGCCGACACCGACGCCATGGTCCGCGCCGTCGACGACCACAAGGACGAGCTGGCCTCGTTGTCCGGCAACGGAATCGCGGTGTATCCGACCGGCGCGTCGGCACTGTGGAGCGACTTCAACAAGGCCAATCACGACGCGATGATCAAGGCGGAAATGGTGTCGTGGCCCATCACGCTGGCGATCATGATCGTGGCGTTCGGCTCGCTCGTCGCGGCGGGTCTGCCATTGCTGCTGACGATCGCAGGCCTGGTCGCATCCGCAGGCGGACTCGTGCTGCTCAACATGGCGACGCCGATCTCGGTGTGGGCGATGAACTTTGCGATGATGTTCGCGCTGGCGCTGGGCATCGACTACGCGCTGTTCATGGTCTCGCGCTTCCGCGCCGCAATGATCCTGCACGACAGCGGACGACGGGCGATCACCGAAACGATGGACACCGCAGGCAAAGCCGTACTGCTGTCCGGACTGACGGTGCTCGTCAGCCTGTCGGCCGTGCTACTCGTCCCGGCGCCGGCAGTACGCACCATGGCCGTCGGGATCATGCTGGCCGTCGTCTTCGTGCTGGCCGCGACCATGACCCTGCTGCCCGCCGTGCTGAGCGCATTGGGGCCCAAGGTCAATGCCGGTCGTCTGCCGTGGACCAAGCAGCAGGAGCACCACTCGACGTTCTTCGCGTCGTGGGGCCGTCTGCTGCATCGCCATCCCTGGCCGTTCGCGATCGGAGCACTCGTCATCCTGCTCACGCTGGCCGCACCCGTGCTGGGACTCAAGGTCGCCATGCCGTCGATCGCCGTGCTGCCCGAGGATGCGCCGGTGCGTCAGGGCTACGCAGTCGTCGCCGAAGCGATGGGTCCGGGCGCCCCCGGAGCACTGCAGATCGTGACCACCAGGGCGGATGCCGACGCAGCGGCGGCCGCAGCGGCCAACTCACCGGGAATCGCCATGGTCACACCCCCGATCCCGTCGGCAGATGGAACGGATCATGTTCTTCTCCAAGCCATTCCGGCCATCGACCCATCGGCTGCCCAGATCGAGGAGGTGATCACGACGCTGCGCGATCGACTACCGGCCGGTGCACTGGTCGGCGGTGCAGCCGCCGAGAACGTCGACTTGCAGCAGGCACTGGACACCTGGTTCCCGATCATCGTCGCCGTCATCCTGACACTCGGTTTCCTGCTTCTGCTGGTGGCCCTGCGCGCACCGGCGATCGCGCTGATCGGCACGCTGGTGAGCCTGCTGTCGACGGGCGCGGCCTTTGGGGTCGCGAAGCTGATCTTCCAGGATGGTCATGGCGCAAGCCTTCTCGGATTCGAGCCACAGGGGTTCCTCGATGGTTGGGGCCCGGTGTTCTTCTTCGCGATGATCTTTGCGATCGCCATGGACTACACGGTGTTCCTGCTGGCCACCGCGAAGGAGCACTACGAACGCTCGGGTGATCCGCACGCTGCCCAGATCGACGGCCTCGCCTACTCGGGACGAATCATCTTCGCGGCGGCGGCGGTCATGGTGGCGGTGTTCTTCACCTTCGCCCTGGCCGACCCGCTGCCACCCAAGGAGATGGGCATCATCCTCGGTGTCGCGGTGCTGCTCGACGCGACACTGGTCCGCCTGGTGCTGCTGCCGGCATTGCTGCGCCTGTCCGGGCACGGCGCGTGGTGGACTCCTCGATGGCTGGATCGAGTGCTCCCGAAGATCACCTTCCAGCACTGAGCAGATACCCCATAGGGTATAATGAGAAGCCAGAAATGCGCCGAAGAGAGGAGTCGTCATGGTCGGCGACGAAGAATCGATCACCGTCGTGCTCAACAGACTTCGTCGAGCACACGGTCAACTGGCCGGTGTGATCTCGATGATCGAGCAGGGCCGTGACTGCAAGGACGTCGTGACCCAGCTCGCCGCAGTGTCGCGCGCTCTCGACCGCGCCGGATTCAAGATCGTCGCCACCGGCCTACGCCAGTGCCTCACCGGCGAGAACGCCGGCAACTCCGAACCCATGACCACCGAGGAACTCGAAAAGCTGTTCCTGGCCCTCGCCTGAGGACCGGCTCGAAGAGAAAGGAAGATCATGCAACTGGGCATCCGCACCACACTGCACACCACCTTCGACGACGCCGTCGCCAAGACCCGAGAAGCGCTGAGCGAACAGGGTTTCGGCGTGTTGACCGAGATCGACGTCCAGGCAACGCTGAAGAAGAAGCTCGACGAGGACATGGAGCGGTTCCTGATCCTGGGCGCGTGCAACCCGCACTTCGCACACCAGGCACTCGGACTCGAACGCCAGATCGGACTGTTGTTGCCATGCAACGTCGTTGTTCGCGACGACACCGAGAACGAGGGCTCCGTCATCGTCGAGGCGATGAATCCCGACATCATGGTCGCCGTCGCCGACGTGCCCGGCCTGCCCGAGGTCGCCGCCGGTGCGGCAGAACTCATCCGGGCCGCGATCGCGTCTCTGGAAGATGCCAAGGCCGAGGCCTGAGAAGCGATGAACGCCAACACCTCTCCGAATACACCGACGCAGATCGAATGCTACGTCGACCCGGTGTGTCCCTTCGCATGGGCGACGTCGCGCTGGCTGGCCATGGCGACCGCCGCGCGACCGGATGTCGCGGTGACGTGGCGTCAGATGAGCCTGGCGGTACTCAACGAAGGCCGGGAACTCGATGGGGCCCACGCGGCTCGCATCGAGGCATCGCGGCGGGCCGGTCGACTGTTCGCCGCGGCGATCGGCCCCGACGAGTCGATAGGTGACCTCTACATGGCACTGGGCCGACGCATCCACACCGATCCCGCAAGGTCGGCGGAAGTGTTACCTCGAGCCGTGGCGGCCGGGGCGCTGGCCGAGTGTGGACTCGACACCTCACTTGCCCAGGCGTTGGACGACCCGTCCTTCGACGACGAAGTGCGCCGCCGGCACGACGAGAGCCAGCAGGCACTCGGCACCACGGGCGGGAGCCCGATCACGGTCGTCGGTTCGCATGCGTTCTTCGGCCCGGTCCTCACGTCGATACCCGACGACGCCGAATCGGTTCGGCTGCTCGACGCGCTCCTCACCGTCGCCTCCACGCCGGCGTTCTCACAGTTGGAGCGACCCCGCAGCGGGCCGCCGAACCTCGTCGAGAAGGGGGCGGCCTGACATGTGCCATGCGGTGCGGTGCCGCCGATGCGGCAAAACCACGTGGTCGGGCTGCGGACGGCATGTCGCGCAGGTCAAGGCCGCGGTTCCGGCCGGCCAGTGGTGCGCGGGCCACGACGACGAGCCGGGCGGTGGACGAGGACTGTTCCGACGTCGGTGGTGACAGCGTCGGAGCAAGATCGGTCACACTCGCGCGTGGCACACCACGTTGGTTTCGCGAAACCGGCGCCCACGCCAGTACGCTGTTGACTCGATGGCTCGTCTGACCCCGAATCCCGCACCCGAACGTGATCTCGTTCGGGTGCGTCGTCGTACCGTCCTCGCCGCGGGTCTCGGATCGGCCGCCTTGGGGCTTGCGGCCTGCGCCGGACAAGCGAAGACCCCCGAGGTCGAGCCGCGGAAACTCGAGTCGCGGGCCGCCGACGACGAACTGCCCGCCGAGACCACCCCACCGCAGATCGCGACCGGGCCGCCGCTGATCACCGGGACCTTCCCGTCGGCAAAGATGCGCCGCGACACGCGCTGGGCCGTGGTTCGCCCCGACGGCGTGTCGGGACGGATGCCGGTTGTCGTCGTCCTGCATGCACTGAACACCAACGAGAAGTCGATCTTCTCGTCGAAGCTGGAGATCCAGTCGGTCCTGCAGCGCTACGTCGATGCCGGCAACCCGCCGTTCGCGATCGCGGCCGCCGACGCGGGACGCAACTACTATCACCGACGCGCCGACGGCACCGACGGCGCCGCGATGGTGCTCGACGAGTTCATCCCGATGCTGGCGAACAATCGCGAGCTGAACGTCTCCACCGAGCGCATCGGCCTGTTCGGCTGGTCGATGGGCGGGTACGGCGCGCTGCGGCTGGCGTCGCTGCTGGGTGCGCCACGTGTTGCCGCCGTCGCGGTCAGCTCACCCGCACTCTGGGCCGACCCACGCAACTTTCCGCCCCGAGCCTTTGACGGCCTGGCCGACTACCAGGCCAACTCACTGTTCGGCACCCAGGACGCCTTCGCGAAAATCCCGCTGATGATCTCGGTCGGGTCGAGCGATCAGTTCTTCACCTACACGCGCCAGTGGGCCGCCGGATTGCACCCGCCCGCCGCGTTCGGGACCTCTGCCGGCGGTCACACCAACCGCTACTGGCGCAGCGTGCTCCCCGACCAGGTGGAGTTCCTGGGCCGCAATCTCGCGAGCTGACCTCGCCGACGCCGTCGGAAATCTGTACACCTCAGACCCGCCGTGTGCACTGTGCACGCGGGTCGGCTCCCAGGTACAGCTTTCGGACCCGTCAGATGCTGATCTTGCCTTCCAGGGCGTTGCGACCGATGTCGGTGCGGAAATGCGAGCCGGGCAACTTGATCCCGGCGAGCCGTTCGTACGCCTGCGCGCGGGCCTCGGCGAGGTCGGCACCCGTTCCGACGACGGCCAGCACCCGGCCGCCCGACGACACGACCGCACCGTCGGCGTTGCGTGCGGTTCCCGCGTGCAGGACGCCCTCCGCGTCGGAGCCGGTGATCACGTCGCCGGTCCGGGGTTTGCCCGGGTAGTTCTCGGCCGCCAGAACAACGGTCACCGCCGCACCGTCCGCCCATTCCAGAGGCGGCAAGGCGTCCAGTGTTCCGGTGGCGGTGGCGTTCAACGCTTGTCCCAACGGGGATTTCAGCAGTGCGAGCACCGCTTGGGTCTCCGGATCGCCGAAGCGGCAGTTGAATTCGACGACCGACGGGCCGTCTTTGCCGATGGCGAGTCCCGCATAGAGCAGGCCGGAGAACGGGGTCCCGCGTCGAACAAGTTCTGCCGCAACAGGTTTCACCACGTCATCGACGATCTGTCGGGTCACATCGTCGGGCAGCCACGGCAGCGGTGTGTAGGCGCCCATCCCGCCGGTGTTGGGTCCGGAATCGTTGTCGCCCACCCGTTTGTGGTCCTGCGCCGGGATCAGCGGGACCACCGTCTCACCGTCGACCAACGAGAACAGCGACACCTCCGGGCCGTCGAGGAAGCTCTCCAGCAGCACCGGGTGGCCGCTCTCCAGGCATTCCGCGGCGTGATCGCGCGCAGCGGCCCGATCGGTGGTGACCACCACGCCCTTGCCGGCCGCGAGCCCGTCGTCCTTGACGACCCAGGTGGGACCGAAACGGTCGAGGGCAGCGTCGAGATGCGCAGGGTTGTCGACGACTTCGCTGTGAGCGGTCGCCACGCCCGCCGCGGCCATCACGTCCTTGGCGAACGCCTTGGAACCCTCGATCTGGGCGGCCTGCGCGCCGGGACCGAAGGTGGCGAACCCGGCCTCGCGCAGCGCATCGGCCACGCCCAGGACCAGTGGAACCTCGGGACCGATGACGACGAGATCGGCGTCGACCTTGCGGGCCAGGGCCACCACGGAATCGCTCGACGCGACGTCGACGTCGTGGTTGGTCGCCAGCGCCGTCGTGCCCGCGTTACCGGGTGCGACGTGCAGGTCGGTCACCGACGAGTCCTTGGCGAGTCCGATGAGCAGGGCATGTTCGCGGCCGCCCGAGCCGATCACGAGTACGCGCACGCCGTTGACTCTAGTGGTGTGTGTCTAGGACATCGTGTCGAGGACCGCGGCGAGCGCTCTCTCCCGTCGGGGCACCCCCGCGATCTCGTCGACGATCACCATCATCACCGGGGCGAGAGCCGCCACCGCGACCGCGAGGATCACCGACGCGCCGGCCGCGCACATCCACGTCGCCACACCCAGCACGACGATGACACCGGTAGCGAGGAACAGGCTGAGCGGATCAAACGGCAACAGGTAGTCGTACATGGCGATCACGCCCAGGCAGTAGATGCCGAGCGGGACCGCCACCGACGCGACCACCACACCGCCGCCCACGTGCGCCTCGTGCTCGATGTAGAGGGCTGCGACATGCAGACCGGCCCCGACCGCAGCGGCCGCCATGAAGATGACGATGTGGCCGTAGCCCCACCAGAAGCTCTTGTTCCGATGGGCGTGGAGCGCATCCCCGACCGGGACGGTGAAGTAGATCCACCACATCGCGAAGGTCACGGTCATCGACGACAGACCGAGCACGGCAGTGTCGAGCGACCATCCGTGTGTCTCGATGAGTGCGCCGAGCACGGCGACGGTCCCCACCACGCCTTCGCCGAGGGTGATGATCGTCAGGAGCGAATAGCGCTCCGCGATGTGGTGCGGGTGCCATGGGGTGCCGCCCGACGAACGCGTCTCGCCGACAAACGGTCCCAGCAGTTCGATGCCGACACAGATGGCCATGCCGACGAGCGTCGGGATGAGCGACATGTTGATCAGGAGGACTGCCACCCAACCGAATTGGGCCAGCAGCGTCATGGCCGCATAGATGAGGCACGCGCCGCGATACTCCGGACTCTGCGCTGCCGCCCGCAGCCACTGGGCCACCATGCCGACGCGCATCAGGATGTAGCCGAGCACCAGCACCCGGTTGTCGACGTGCTCGTGGCCGCCCAGCGAGGAGAACACGTCGGGGATGCCGAGGGCGATCACCGCCACACCGATCATCTGCACGAGCGTGACGATGCGGAAGAACCAGTCGTCGGTGTCGAAGGCAGAGGCGAACCAGGCGAAGTTGATCCACGCCCAGATCGCGGCGAACGTGCACAGCAGGTAGCCGATGACGCCGGTCTGGTAGTGGCCCTCGGCCAGTTGATGGGCCAACTGGGTACCGGCCACCGAGAACGCGACCACGAACACGAGGTCGTAGAACAGCTCCAGGTTGGTGGCGGCGCGATCCTCCTCGTGCGGATCTCGACCACTCATTCTGTTCAGGCGGTGACCCATCGACGGGACGCTCGGCAACGCAGACATGCGCCGAACTCTAGGCGATCCTCTGGCCCAAAAGGAAAGCCGTCACCTCCTGGTCGCCGACCGTCTCGGCGCTCATCGGGCGCGAGTGAGTGGCTGGCGCTCATCGACGGAGGGAAGGGTTGGAGGTTTGGGCGCCCACAAAAGTAGGGGAAGAAACTTCATCCCCTACCCTTGGAGTCCTCCCCCAGAAAATTCTCGCGGACGACTACGAACCCCGGGGACGAGGTTCGTCCCCTGGATTTTGCGGCAGGACGCTGGCGCATTTCCGCAGGTCATCGGGGTCGGTCACCCAGTTCTTCGGATCGGCACCACCTGCAGGGAGCATCAGGCCTTCGGGGCCGTCAGGTCGTAGACCGTCACGCCGTCGATGGTGGTGGACGAGAAGTTCTCGGTGACCCAGGTGGCGATCTGCGACGACGGTCGAGCAGTATCCGACCCACCCGGACCGAATCCTCGACCACCCGCGATGAAGAAGTGGATCTTCTTCTCCGCGACCAGTTTCTGGAACTGCTCGAGTGTCGGCGAGGGATCGGTGCCGTTGAAACCGCCGATCGGCATCACCGAGTAGCCGGTTTCCAGCTGGTAGCCCGACGCCTCGTTGGAGCCGACGGCCGCGGCCATCCACGTGAAATCGCTTGCGTCACGGGTCAGGTGGTCGATCATCGCGGCACTCGGCTTGGACCCGTTCAGCAACCCGCCCGGACCACCGGGACCGCCTGGGTAGCGTGCCATGCCAGGGCCCTGCTGGCCTGGCCCCTGCGCGCCGGGACCCTGATTGGGCATGCCGCCGGGGCCGCGCCATCCGCCACGATTGCCACGCATACCCGGTCCGCCGCGGCCACCCGGGCCGAACTCACCGTCGACCCGTGGGCCGGCGCTGATGATCGAGCCCTGCTTGGCCGTCGCAACCGTGTCGACGGTGTAGGCGAGCGGACCGGCGAGACCGGCCAGCACCGCCAGGGTCGCGGCAAGTGCACCGAGGTATTCGCGATCGGCCGCGATCATCAGACCGCCCGCGACAATCCCGACGATGATCACGAGGAACCGCAGCCAGGGCACGAAGTCCGGCGATCGGTCGAGTAGGACGAATCCCCAGATCGCAGCGATCCAGATCGACGCGGCGAGCACCAGGCGCACCCAGAGCCGTTCTCGCTGTTGCCAACACACCGCCGCACCGCCCGCGACCACTGCGGCCACCGCAGGCGCCAGCGCCGCCGTGTAGTAGCTGTGGAAGATGCCGGCCATGTAGCTGAACACGACCATCGTGATCAGGAGCCACAATCCCCATACGACGAGGTAGGCGCGACGGAGATCCGTGCGTGAACGGCGTCCGATCAGTACCAGCGCGGCGATGCCGAGGACGAGTCCAGTGGGGATGAGCCAGGCGATCTGGCCGCCCTGTGCGGGTTCGAACATGCGGAAGAATCCGGTCTCACCCCACATACCGCCGCGTCCTCTGGGTCCGCCGGGACCGCCCTGACCGAAGTACGCAGCTGGGCCGCCCATTCCGGCGTCGCCCCCGCGGCCGCCCGGCATGACACTGCCGGTCTCATTGCCGTTGAGACGACCGAAGCCGTTGTAGCCCAGTGTCAATTCGAGAATCGAGTTGTTCTGCGAGCCACCGATCCACGGCCGCGACGACGCCGGCCACAGTTCGACGGCGAGAATCCACCAGCCCGCGCTGACGATCATCGCACCCAGCGCCGCGAACAGCTCACCGAGTCGTCGGAGCCAGCCGCGGGGACCGAAGGCCAGATAGGTGATCGCCAGCGGCGGAACGATCAGCATCACTTGCAATTGCTTTGTCAGAAAGCCGAATCCGACGAATACGCCGACCAGGATGAGCCAACGAATCCTGCCGGATTCCACCGCCTTGAGGCAGGCCCAGACCGCGGCGATCATCAGCAGCAGGAGCAACGCCTCGGGGTTGTTGAACCGAAACATCATGGCCGACACCGGAACCAGCGCGAGTACCAGACCCGCGAGGATACCGACCCAGTGTCCGAAGTATTTGCGGGTGATCCAGTAGAGCAGCGCCACCGCGGCGACGCCCATCAACACCTGCGGCACCAGGATAGACCACGAGTTGAGCCCGAAGATCCGCACCGACAGACCCGGAATCCACAGCGAGGCAGGTGGTTTGTCGACCGTGATGGAGTTCGCCATGTCCGACGACCCGAAGAACCACGCCTTCCACGACTGCGATCCCGCCTGGATCGCGGCGGAGTAGAAGGAGTTGGCCCAGCCGTTGATCGACAGATTCCACAGGTAGAGGACGGCCGTACCGACCAGGAGTGCGGCCAGCGACAGCCGCTGCCACAGAACGCTGTCGGCAACACGGCCGACGGCCGCCGGACCCGCGGGTGCGGAGTCCGACGGCCGGTCGGTGTCGAGAGTGGCGGTCACTGGGCAGCCCGCGCAGTTGCCGGGGACAGGTGTGAACGGAAGACCCAGCGCAGTCCGACGAAGCGGGTCATCGTCGCCACCAGATTGGCCACCACGAGCACCAGCAGTTCGATGTGCTTGGTCGCGTCGGGCACAAAATAGTGCAGTGCCACAAGCGATCCTGCGGTCACGATCCATCCGAACAGGAACACGCCGAGGCCGAACATCTGGTGCCGTATCGCGTCCTTGCGTCCGCGCACACCGAAGCTGAAGCGGCGGTTGGCGGCGGTGTTGAGGACCGCGGTGACGGCGAGCGCCACGAAGTTCGACACCTGCGCACCCAGGAACGAGTGGAGCAGCAAGTAGAGCACCGCGTAGGCGACGGTCGAGGCCACGCCGACCACGCAGAAGCGCAGCAGCTGGCCGACCATGCCGGTCGGGACGCCCGCGAGGTCGGGGCCGGGTCCGCGGTCGCGACCGATGGCGGCGCGCAGGTCGGCGATCGGCAGTCGTCCCGCGGCCAGCGCGTAACCCACACGGGCGCAACCCTTGAGGTCAGCTACAGCGGTGGACACGATGTCGACGGTGCTGTCCGGGTCGTCGACCCAGTCGACGGGCACCTCGGCGATCCGCAGCCCGATGCGCTCGGCGAGCACCAGCAGTTCGGTGTCGAAGAACCAGCCGGTGTCCTCGACGTAGGGCAGCAGTTCGCGTGCGATGTCGGTGCGCATCGCCTTGAATCCGCACTGGGCGTCGGAGAACTTGGCGCGCATCGTTGTTCGCAGGATCAGGTTGTAGGAGCGGGAGATGAACTCGCGCTTGGGTCCGCGGACCACGCGGGAGGTCCGGGCCAGCCGGGTGCCGATCGCGATGTCGGAGTGGCGCGAGATGAGCGGCGCGATCAGCGGCATCAGTGCGTTCAGGTCGGTCGACAGGTCGACGTCGCAGTAGGCGACGATCTCGGCGTCACTGCCCCGCCACACCGAGTTGAGCGCGCGCCCGCGGCCCTTCTCGTCGAGGTGGACCACACGCAGCCCGTCGATCTCCTCGGTGAGCGCCGCGGCGATCGCCAGCGTCGCGTCGGTGCTCGCGTTGTCGGCGACCGTGATGCGGGCGGTGTACGGGACGTGGGTCCGGAGATGCTCGGCGAGGCGTCGTACCGAATCGGCGACGTCGGCTTCCTCGTTGTAGACCGGAACCACGATGTCGAGGGTCGGGAACTGCGACGAACTGTCGGCCACGATCGTCGTTGGCGAAGCCGTTCGCGGGAGTGCTTCTGCTGTCATGGTCACCACTTTCGACCCCTAGGCTTCGCCCACTCTGCGCCGAACCTGCCAGCTTGCTGTGAGCGATTCGCGCAGTTGTCCACACATCGTCGGCGGGAGATGGATTGCCGGTGGCGCTGTCGGTGAGGGCCGTTAGATTGGGCTCCATGACCTCAGCGACCGGAACCCTCACCGCCGCGCAGCGTCAGGCCGCCGACCGGGTGATCACCAGCCTCGCCGGACCCGACGCTGCCCTGCGGGAGGACCAGCTGCGTGCGGTCACGGCGCTCGCCGGCCCCGCCGAAGGTGCGGTGGGTCCGCGGGTCCTCGTCGTGCAGGCCACCGGCTGGGGCAAGTCGGCGGTGTACTGGTCGGCGACCGCGGTCATACGTGCCGGCGGCGGCGGTCCAACGCTGATCGTGTCGCCGCTGCTGTCGCTCATGCGCGATCAGGTGGCCGCGGCCGAGCGTGGCGGGTTGTCGGCGGCCACCCTGAACTCGTCGAACTTCGGTGAGTGGTCGGAAGTGGAGACCCAACTACTGGCCGGTGACCTCGACGTCCTGCTCGTCTCGCCGGAGCGGCTGGCCAACCCCGGATTCGGGCGTCGGGTCCTCGACGCGTTGGCCGGCAACCTGGGTCTGCTGGTGATCGACGAGGCACATGCGGTGTCGGACTGGGGTCACGATTTCCGACCGGACTATCGGCGCGTCGCCGATGTGCTGCGCACCCTCAACCCAGGAACACCGGTCTTGGCCACCACCGCCACCGCCAATCAGCGCGTCACCGACGACGTCGCCGCCCAACTCGGCGACCAGACCCTGGTGCTGCGCGGTTCCCTGGCACGTAAGTCCTTGCACCTCAACGTGATCGACGGAATGTCGCCGATCGCCCGCTACGGTTGGGTGGCACAGCACATCGACACCCTGCCCGGTTCGGGAATCGTGTACGTGCTGACGGTCGCCGACGCCGACCGCCTCGTCACGGCCATCAAGGCCGTCCACGGCCCGGAATATCCCGTTGCGGCGTACAGCGGAAAGCTCGACGGCGATCGCCGCCATCAGCTCGAGGACGCACTCCTGCGCAACGAGGTGAAGGCCCTTGTCGCCACGTCGGCGCTCGGGATGGGCTACGACAAACCCGACCTCGGCTTCGTCGTGCATGTCGGCTCACCGCCGTCGCCGGTGTCGTACTACCAGCAGGTGGGCCGTGCCGGCCGCGCCCTCGACGACGCGGTGGTCATGCTCCTGGCCTCGCGCACCGACGACCGGATCTGGGACCACTTCGCCACCGCCACCATCCCGGAACCCACCCGCATGCACGGGATTCTGGATGCGCTGGGTGAGTCCGACGAACCGATGTCGGTACCCGCGCTCGAGGCGGTCACCGGGTACCGGCGCACCCGCGTCGAACTCATGCTCAAGCAGCTCGCGGTCGACGGCGCGGTCGACCGGACCACTGACGGGTGGCGCACCACCGGCGAACCGTGGGAGTTCGACGCCCCGCACTACGACGGCATCATCGCCGTCCGACGCCGCGAGGCCGACATCATGCGCGCCTACATCACCGGCGACGACTGCCTGATGCGCCTGCTGATCGCCTCGCTCGACGATCCCGAGGCCACGGCGTGCGGCCGCTGCTCTGTGTGCCGGGGCGAGCTGACCTCACCACTGACCGCCGACGTCGCCACCGAGACCCTGCGCGCGGTCACCGGCGCGCTGCGATCGTCGGCTCTGGAGCTGGAACCGCGCAAGATGTGGCCCGGCGGGGCGTTCGGAACGCGCGGTCGAATCAGCGCGGACCTGGCCGCCGAGCCCGGTCGGGTGCTCGCCCACGCCGACGCTCCCGAGTGGGCGGACCTGCTGGCGGCCGCCCGATCCGGCGACGAGGCAGCACTGGCCGAACTCGGCGATGTCGCGGTCGCGACGCTGTCGTCGTGGGTGCGCCAGGGTGGCATCCGGCCCGATCTGATCCTGTCGCTGCGACTGACCGGCACGACGCTCGCGGAGAAGATCGCCGCGCATCTCCGCGAGGTGGGTCGTCGGGGCGGCGGCGTCATGCCGGTGGGCCCTGGTGACCCGCCCACCGATACGGCCGGAGCCGTCGAGGCCGCGCACTGGCGCGACCGGATCGGTGAGCCGCCACCCGAGGTGACCGGACGCGCGGTGCTGCTGGTGGTCGATGCGACGTCGAGCGGCTGGGCCATCACTCTCGCCGCGGCGGCGCTGCGACGAGCGGGAGCAAGCGCGGTGTCACCGTTGCTGATTCACCGAACTGTGTGATTCACAGTCCCGCATTAGAGGAGCCCCTTCAAGTAGGTCGCGATGATTGCCTCGACCGAAGTTCCTCCACCGACGATCGTTCGTTGAAAGACAAGCGCGTCGAGGAGTGAGACGACTTCGTCGGCCTGAGCGTCATCGACCGTCTGACCGCGCGCCGCCAACGCGCTTACGACCACCCGTCGGCCCACCGACTGCACCTCGGAATCGCCCAACAGTTGCCCGCGCAGGGCATCGTCGTCGACCTCGAGTATCAACGCCAACCGCGCCTTCATATCGGAGTGTCGAGAGGTGAGCGAATCGACGAGGTCGCCAAGCGCGCGCGCCAACTCCTCTACGCTCACCTCCTGCGAGTCCTCGAACCGCGCATCGAGGAAGCTGGCCAATCGAGTGGCGTCGGCCAGAGTTCGTTCGGCGAGCGCACCAACGACGACTTCGAGGAGGGCACGTCGCGTTCTCGCATGGTATGAGGTCGAGCCTTGAGGTATCCCAGCTTCTCTGTCCACCGCGCGGTGCGTCAAAGCGCGCACGCCGTCGCGGGCGATGATCTCGATAGCGCTATCTGCGATGAGCGTTCGTCGTGCGGCGGCACCAGATCGTGTGGACACCCCCAAATACTACAGGTGTAGTGTCTCACGCAGAGAACACTACATCTGTAGCGATAGTCAGGAGTGGCAATGGGCATCGATTTCGTACCCGATCGAAATCTCTATCCGTTCACCTCGCGATGGTTCGCGTCGTCGGCGGGCTCAGTCCACTACATCGATGAGGGTGTCGGACCGACGATCCTGTTCTGTCACGGATCTCCGACATGGAGCTTCTTGTACCGACATGTCGTGACGAGACTGCGCGACAGATTTCGGTGCGTGGCCGTTGATCATCTCGGGTTTGGTCGTTCCGAGCGGCCCGATAACTTCGGGTACACCATCTCCGAGTTGACGAGAGTTCTCGGCGAGGTCGTCGACCACCTGGACCTGGAAGGTTACGTACTGATGGGCCACGACTGGGGCGGCCCGATCGGTCTTGGCGCCGCCACTGCCCGGGCGGATCGCGTGCGTGGAATTGTGCTGGCCAACACCGCTTTCTGGCCGATCACCGCCCTGCCGAACAGAGCGTTCAGCGTCGTCATGTCGAGCGATCCGGCGCGCCGACGAATTCTCGAGAACAACCTGCTCGTCGAGAGGTTTCTCCTCGGCGAACTCGGTTCCACACTGACGTCCGCCGAGGCCGATCAGTACCGTTTCGCGCAGCCCGTCGGCGCACGAGAAGCGCTCGCCGTGATGCCGCGAGAGATTCGAGCGGCCGGCCCGCTGCTTCATCAACTCGAACGCACGGTCCCTGAAACGCTCGGCGACAAGCCCGCTCTCGCGCTGTGGGGCATGCGCGACATGGTGTTTCGCCCGTCGTCGTGCCTACCGCGCGTTCGCGCCGCCTTCCGCGATATCGAGGTCGTCGAGTTGTCGGGCGCAAGACACTTTGTGACAGAGTCCGCACCTGAGCCGATTGCAGAAGCGATCGAGCGTCGGTTCGTCTGAACGTGTCAGTGCTCCGGCACGTACTCCCCGTGCCCGCGACTGCGCAGCGCCTTGCGGATCTTCTCCGCGGCCTCGTCGAGGGATTCGGGACTTGCGTTCTTGTCGGCATTGGCGAGGTCGAAGATCTCCATGCTGCGCGCGGGGAACACATGGAGGTGGACGTGGGGCACCTCGAGTCCGGCGATCAGCAAGCCCATTCGCGGCGCGTCGAACGCCTGCCGGACCGCGCGGCCCACGGTTTGCGCGACGTCGGCGAGATGGGTGAAGGCCGCCGTGTCCAGCAGGTCCCAGTGGTCCACCTCTTTACGCGGAACAATGAGCACGTGCCCCGGCGTCACCGGCTCGATGGTCAGGAATGCGACGGCCTGGCCGTCCTTCCACACGAAACGTCCGGGTAGTTCGCCGTTGATGATCATGCTGAAGACGGTTGCCATGGGAGACAGTCTAGAACCGCCGCATCGTCGAACCGGCCTGTCCGCAAGAGGTTGTCGGGGGTCCATGAGATTCTTTCCCTGTGAGTCGGCCAGAGTTCACGCGTCGGGGGGTCACCCGCGCCGGACGGGATATGAGTTCGAGCGACGTCGTCGCGCGTGCTCAGCGGTTTCCGCGTCTGCGCTACATGGGGTCCAAGTACCGGCTGCTCGCCCATCTCGAGCGCACCTTCGCCGACATCGGCGGCGCGACGGCGGTCGACGCGTTCTCCGGATCCGGGGTGGTGTCCTATCTCCTCAAAGCGCAGGGGTTCGAGGTGGTCAGCAACGACTTCCTCAACTTCCCGCACCTGATCACCCGTGCGACCGTGGCCAATTCGAGCGTCCGTCTCGAACCGGAACTCGTCGAGGAGATCTGCGGGCCGCCCGCCGACGACCGCGACTTCATCTCGACCACCTTCGACGGCCTGTATTTCACGCCGGCCGACCGCGCCTTTCTCGATTCGGCGTGGTCGCACATCGACCGTTTGCGCGGCTATCGCCGTGATCTCGCCATCTCGGCTCTGATCCTGTCGGCGGCCCGCAAGCAACCGCGAGGCGTCTTCACCTTCACCGACTCAACGCGCTACGCGGACGGTCGGCGCGATCTCACAATGAGCCTGCGCGACCACTTCCGCCTGCGGGCCGCGGAGGAATACAGCTCGACGGTGTTCAGCAACGGCCGCAGCAGCCGCAGTGTCTGTGGGGACATCTTCGACCTCGACACGGGGTGGTCGGAGCCACCGGATCTCGTCTACCTCGATCCGCCCTACGCGCCACCGACCGACGACAACGACTACATCAAGCGCTACCACTTTCTCGAGGGGCTGTCCGCATACTGGCAGGGCATGAGCATCATGGAGAACACCAAGACCAAGAAGCTCCACAAGCGCTACACGCCGTTCGCCTACAAACGCACCATCGAAGACGCACTCACCCGCACCTTCGAGCATTTCGAGGATGCGGGGGCGATCGTGCTGTCCTACTCGTCGAATGCCCTGCCCGGCGCCGACCGCATCGTCGACCTGCTCGGCAAGGTGAAACCGTCGGTCGAGGTGATCGCCATCGACCACAAGTACAGTTTCGGCACACACGCGTCGGCCACTCGACGCGACGTCAGCGAATACCTGTTCATCGGACGGGACTGACCGGCAGCCGACATGAGTGACGCGGGCGACTTTGCCGACTACCTGAACTCGTTGGGCCGGTTGACATCTCATGTCGACCCGACGACGTCGACCCCGGAGGCGGAGCGGATCGCGCTGGCCGTCGACCGCCTGGGCGGCCTGCTCGACGCGGATGCGACCGGACTGGCCGCGTGGGTGCGGGACAACCCCGCCGACGTCCCGGTCCTCGGACTCGCCGTCGGGCTGTCGCAGGAGAAGCTCAAGAACGCGCTGCGTGACCGCTTCGACACGACGGGATGGTACGGGCTCGCACGCACACAACCGGTGGAGCTGGTGTCGTGGCTCGACGCCGAGTTCGACCTGGTGCGAACGCTGCGCGCCCAGATGTCGAAGACCTACACCTTCGCCGACATCCTCGTCGCGCGAGCAGGCAGTCGGGTCACGGCGACCCGGGCCGGCGCGTCGGGCCGACGGATCGAAGACGAGATCGAAGACATTGCACGCGATCTGGGACTCGACTACGTCACCCGGTCGCGGTTCACCGGGCGCAACGGTCGTACCGCGCCGGCGGATCTGATCATCGGAGATCCCGATTCCGCCGACATCGTCGTCGCAGCAAAGGGATTCGATTCCACTGGCAGTAAACTCACCGACGCCGTACGCGAGATCGAGGAGATGGCCGAAGTTCGTCTGCCCAAACAACTCGTTCTCGCCGTGATCGACGGGATCGGTTGGAAGTCAAGGCAATCCGACCTTCGTCGCATCCACCAGCTGTGGGCCGACCGGCAGATCGACGGCATGTACACCCTCGTCGGACTCGACCGATTCCGAGCCGACGTCACCGAGTTCGCCCAACTGCGTCGACTCATCTGAGCCCACCACTCCCTGAGCTGACGTGCGAGCGAAAGTCCCCTTCCGCTCCCTGAGGTGATCGAGGCGCTGGCCGAGATCCTCGAAGGGCTTGGTGCGACGACAATTTCACCTCGCCAGGGGCTTCGAGGCTCGCAGGCTCGCACCTCAGCCATCGGTAGGGCTCGACCTCGACGAGCACCTCAGGGAGCGGAGGAGGGGCGGTGTGAGTTGTTCGGTTCACTCGCTTGATGTGCTTCCACGAATCCAGACTGAGGGCCGCCCACGATCCGGTCAGTCGTCGAGGCGAGGTAGGCGAACCCAGAAGGTGGCACCGGCACCGGGAACCGAGTCGACGCCAACACGCCCGCCATGCGCGTCGACAAGTGCGGCGACGATCGAGAGTCCGAGCCCACTGCCGCCGCCTTCCCCACGTGAGCGGGAACTGTCGCCGCGGTAGAACCGCTCGAAGACGTGGCCCGTCTCGTCGGCGCTCAGACCCTGGCCGGTGTCGGCGACGCGCAACACGACGTCGTCGCCGTCCACTGCGACGCCGACCGTGATCGATGCGTCGTCGGGGGTGTGCACCACCGCATTGTTGACGAGGTTGCGCACCACCTGGACGAGTCGCGGGGCGTCACCGAGCACCATGGGTGGCGCGTCGGACACGTCCACCTGCATTCGGATGTCGCGGTTCGGCGCCGCCACTCGCGCGGCTTGCACAGCGTCGGCGGCCAGTGCAAGACAGTCGACCGGTTGGGCGTCGAGTGGTCGCTGCGCGTCGAGGCGCGCGAGCACCAACAGATCCTGCACGAGCAGCGTCATGCGGCCGGCCTCATCGTCGATGCGCCGCATGGCGTCTGTCGCGTCGGGCACACCGCCCTGTCGGTACAGTTCGGCGAATCCCTTGATCGAGGTGAGGGGTGTGCGCAGTTCATGACTCGCGTCGGCCACGAATCTGCGCATCTTCTCCTCCGACGCGCGGGCCTGCTGTTCGGAAGCCGCGGTGGCGGCGAAGGCATGCTGGATCTGGCCGAGCATCGTGTTCAGCGACGCCGACAGGCTGCCCACCTCGGTGTTGGACGCGGCAGGCGGCACCCGCATGTTCAGGTTCCCGGCCGCGATGGCGTGCGCCGTCTCCTCGACCCGGCGCAGCGGACGCAGACTCGAGCGAACCAGCAGATAACTGGCCACACCCAGGACCACGACGACGACCGCCCCGATCGCCAGCTGTAGGCCAACGAGCCTGGAGATGGTCGCATCAACGTCGGACAGCGGTATCGCAACGATGGATTCGCCGTACGGATTGGTGTGTTTGATCAGCCGCCATTCCGGACCGTCACCGTCGGCCGAATCGACCGTGATGGGTCCGACGTTGCCGTCCGGCAGGCCGTTCAGTTGCGGCTCGTCGTTGAAGTCGTTGCTGGACAAGATATCTCCGTCGGGCGTCGTGGAGACCACGAAGTACGGAGATGGTGGACGACGCGGACCGGGCGGCGGTCCCGGTGTCGGATTACCCTCGCGGTTGCGAGGTTTGGCCCAGGTGTTGACGGCGTTCTGCAAACCGGTGTCGGTGCGGTCGATGAGATCTTGCTTCATCGCGGATGTGACGGCGACACCGGAGGCGAGAAGACCGAGAACAACGAGTACGAGCATCAGCCCGACCAACGAGAAACGCAGCGGAACACCATGTTTGGGCACCCGCCGAGCCGCAATGGCATCCAGCGGGGCGGGCGACGCCGCCGACGATCCGGCCATCAGTCGCGCGGCTCGCGCATGACGTATCCGACGCCGCGCAGCGTGTGGATCAGTCGTTTGTCGCCGGTGTCGAGTTTGCGGCGCAGGTAGGACACGTAGGACTCGACCACGTTGACCTCACCACCGAAGTCGTAGTTCCAGACATGGTCGAGGATGCGCGGCTTGGACAACACCGTGCCCGCATTCACCATGAAATACCGCAACAGGGTGAACTCCGTCGGCGAAAGCGCAACGAGCTTGCCCGCCTTGAACACCTCGTGGGTTTCGTCATCGAGTTCGATGTCGGCGAAGGTGATTCGCGACGCCTGCTTCTCGGTGGCGTCGAACCCGCTGCGGCGCAACAGTACCTGCAGCCGCGCGACGACCTCTTCGAGACTGAACGGTTTGGTCACGTAGTCGTCGCCGCCGATGGTCAGCCCGTTGATCTTGTCCTCGACCGAGTCGCGGGCCGACAGGAACAGGGCGGGCGCGGCAATTCCATCCGCACGGAGACGACGCAGGAGGCCGAAGCCGTCCATGCCGGGCATCATCACGTCGAGGATGAGGGCGTCGGGTTTGAAGGTGCGGCACCGGTCGATCGCGGCGGGACCGTTCTCGGCAGTCTCGACCTCGTAGCCCTGGAACTTCAGCGAGACCGACAGCAGCTGCCGAATGTTCTCCTCGTCGTCGACCACGAGGATCTTGGCGCCCTTGCCTGCATGCTGCTCACTACCCGGTTCACTCACATCCATCACACTCCCCCATGAGCCTGCCACTGCCCTGGCGACACTCTGGCAGAACCCTGTGAATGTTGACCTGCGACGATGCAGTCGCTGGAGTCAGGTGCCGTACAGTCGCGCGACGTCGGGTGAGTCGAGCCAGCCCGAGTAGGTGGGCCGTTGCGGCCAGCCGTCGGGCGAATCCTGCCATTCCTCCTGGCGGCCCCACGGCAGGACGTCGATCAGCGCGAAACTGTGGCTGAGCTGCTCGGTCCCGCGGCCGGAGGTGTGCCAGGTGCGGTAGACGGTGTCGCCGTCCCGGAGGAACACGTTGACTGCGAAGCCCTCACCCGGCGCGGCATCGACGTCGGACCCGAACGGGCTGTCGGCCGACGAGTACCAGTCCATCTGGTTCCCGACCTTGCGCTTGTACGCCAACGCCTCATCGATCGGACCGCCCGTCACGATGACGAACCGGGCGTCGTAGTTGTCGAGGAAGTCGAGGCGCGTGAATTGTGAGGTGAAGCCGGTGCAACCGCCGCATTGGAATTCGGCACCGTCCGACCACATGTGGTTGTAGACGATGAGCTGCGAACGACCCTCGAAGACATCGGCGAGCCGCGCCGGACCGTCGGCGCCGACGAGCGTGTAGTCGGGCATCTCGACCATCGGCATCTTGCGTCGTTGCGCTGCGATCGCGTCCAGTTCGCGGGTCGCGGACTTCTCGCGAGCACGTAACTCGGCGAGTTGCGCGGCCCAGGTCTCCTGGTCGACGACCTCGGGTATTCCGTCAGACATGTCGGGTCCTCTCGATGAGTGGTTTCCGGTCCCTTGGTGGTCGACCAGCCGCAGACGCCCAACTCATCGCTTGCGCATGAACGGCGCCGGATAGCCCGGTTTCGGCCGGACCTCGCCGAGCCAGGTGGCGAGTTCGTCCGCGCGCTCACCCAGGGCGCGGCGGGCGCTTGCCGGCAGCTTCTCGAGGAGATGCACCTCGACCGCGCCGTCCGGGTTCTGCGACCACCCGCCCACGATCCGACCGTCCCACCAGGCGGTCTGGCCGCCATTGCCGTTGGTGTCGAAGACGTGCGCGGCATGGTCGCCGACGTAGAAGTCGCGCTCCTTGTGGCCCATGGTGGTCGGGTCGAGTTCCGGGAGCAGCAGCGCGCACGGCTCGACGGGGTGGTCGGGGTCAAGGTCGTCGGCGTGGACGTATCCGACGCGACCGCCGTCGAGATCGACGGTCACCACATCGAGGTCGGCAAGCGCGGCGCGCACCGCGGTCTTGGTGGACCCGAGCCACCACACCAGATCGGTCTCGGTTCCCGGGCCGAACGCGCGTAACCAACGGTCGATCATCGCGCGATGCCCTTGTGCCGGGTCGACAGGCTCCAAGGGCGCGCCGAGCCATCGGGACATGAGGACCCACGACGGTCGGGACAGGTGCCAGCCGGCCGCGTTGGGACCGCGGACGATCTCGCCGGCGGCGCTCATCATGTTGAGCACTCGCGGCCCCATCGGCGCCCGGCCCGCCCACTTCGTGCCGGCGCCGTGAACGATGTAGCCGTCCAGCTCGGAGCGCCGCTCGCGGAGTTGGGTCGACGTGAGTGCCGGTTCCGTCCCGAGCTCGTCGAGCACCGCCGCTCGCGCCTTGTCGATCCAGCCGTCGGGATCGTCGTAGTGGTCGGGACCGTCCGGGCTGTCGCTGCGGCGGAGGTCGCGCAGCATGTTGGTGCGCTCCGACGCGGTCACCCGTGGCCCGACAGCGCCGATGGCGTCGGCTAGCGTCGGCCGGCTGAAGACGAACAGAGTCCGCCGCATCGCGAGCTGCTTGACGAGGACTCGATCGGTATAGAGGGCCGCGGTCATGTCGTCCGGATCGAAGTCGGGGATGCGCGCCCACGCCGACAGGTAGACGGTCGACGGTGTGGTCGCGTGTAGCCCGACCATCGCGTCCGCGGCGTCGACCACCCCGCCCGCCGGGTTCTCCGCGGCGAGTCGGTGCCGACGCATGAGCCGGGTTCGACGCTCGGCGTCGTCGATGTGCGGTCGGGACGTCACGGCTGACGCGCACCGAGCGCGGCGACGGCGTCGACCTCCACCACCTGACCGTCGTAGGGCAGCACGGTCACCCCCACGATCATGGCGGGTGGCACATCACCACCGAAGGCCTCGACGACGGCGTTCCACGCGACGGCGAGGTCGGCTTGCAGATGCTCGGCGACATAGACGGTGAGTTTCGCGATGTCGGCGAATCCGGCACCCCGCTCGGTGAGAACGGCGTCCAGATTCGACAGACACCGACGGGTCTGGGCGACCACGTCCCCGGGTGAATCGATCGCTGCTTTTGGCAAGGAAAGGTCGAAGGGAGAGATCCCGGCGGTGAAGAGAAGCGGTCCCGCGTCGACCGTCGCGCTGTACGGGAACCCACCGTCGGGAAGTGCGGCCGATGCGTGCCTGCGGACCCGGCCTACCGATGCGGATTCGGGCAACTCGGAATTCATGCCTCGAGATTAGGCGGGTGGTCCGGGACCGGGCCGACCCCCATCGGCTCCGGCCCCGGTACCCCATTGCGGATGCGGTCGACGTGCGACACACAACCCCCGACAGGCGGTGCAAGCACCTCCGTGTGTCGTCCGTTCGTCCGTCCTCCGCAGCGCCTCCCCCGACGCGCTCCATAAGCTCACCCCAAACATCCGGCCGTCTCCAGTCCACCCTCGGATAACCCGATGAAGATACTGGTCAGGACGCGATTAGAGAATCCGGACCGGACAGCATGTGCTCCGGATCCGGACAAAATCAGGTCATTTGACCTGGCATCGGCGGCACTAAGGACAGCCTCACCACGTGGCCGGGGTCACCTGCATTGGCGTCGCGCCGACACGTACCGGATGATTGAGCCTGCAAGTTTCAGGTGTTCGGTTGGTCGGGGTCGTGGGTGATGGTCAGTGGATTTCGGTGAGGCGTTGGCGCGCCTGTTCGTCCAAGCTGGACGACCCACGCTCCGCGCTGCTGCCTCCCGCGCGAAGGCGTCCGCCCAACGCATCAGCGACTGGCGCAATGGGCGTCATCTGCCGCGCGACTTCGCCACCGTCGAGCCGCTTCTCCTCTGGCTGACGTCGCGTGCGGTCGCGGCCGGCGAGGCCGACGTCTTGAGCATCCCGCAATGGCGGGAACTCTGGGACCGTCACCTCGAGGAGGCCCTCGACACCGACGCGACCACCGCACCGGTCACCCGGCCGTATGCCGGTCTGGCGACGCTCACCGCCGCGGACAGTTCTCTGTTCTTCGGCAGGGACGATCTGGTCACGACGCTCGTCGACACGATCTTGGCGGCTGCCTGCGAGCCGGCGCCCGGCGGTGCGACGGATCAGGGTCCCGGGGCACGGATCGTCGTGGTCACCGGGGTGTCGGGTTCGGGCAAGTCGTCGCTCCTGCGCGCGGGCCTGGCACGCGACCGGCGCCTCGAGACACCGAGTCACGCGACCGTCGGGCCCGCGGGCATTCGCCTCGACCCCACCGACGCCGACTCCGGCGACAGCCCGGCCGTGATCGTGATCGACCAGTTCGAGAACGCCTTCTCTCTGGAACCGGACGCACTGACCTCCACCTTGCTGGAGGTGGAAAGGCTGGCGCGCGACTCCGTGGTGGTGCTCGGCATCCGGGCCGACTTCTTCGAACAGTGCGTGGAGTTCCCGTTGCTCGCCGACGCCTGGCAGTCGCGGTGCGTCATCGTCTCCGAGATGACGCGCAACCAGTTGCGCGAGGTCATCACCGGTCCGGTGCGTATCGCCGGCGGCCGCATCGAATCCGGCCTGGCCGACGTGATGATCACCGACCTGTACGAGGCGTCGACGGTCAGCGACCGGGCCGGACGACTACCGCTGCTCGCCCACGTCCTCCAGGCGACCTGGACGCGCCGATCCGGGAACCGGATGACCCTGTCGGCCTACCGCGCGACCGGCGGCATCGCGCGTGCCGTCGCCGATACCGCCGAGGCCGCCTGGGCCGCACTCGACCCGGGTGACCAGGACCTGGCCCGCGCCTTGCTGCTCGGTCTGGTGCACGTCGGCCCGGCCGGAATCGCATTGCGCGTGCCGCTCGCCCCGGCGACGATCGCGAGCCGCTTCCCGCCGACCGTCTCGTCGGTCATCGACATCTTCGCCCAGGCTCGCCTGCTGACCGTGTCCACGGACTCGGTCATGTTGGTACATGACGTCGTCCTCACCGCCTGGCCGCGTCTGGCGGAGTGGATCGCCGCGGACTCCGGCACCCATCTGTGGCGCCAGCAACTCGACGCCGACACCGAGTCGTGGGTGAGTTCGGGTCGTAGCCGGTCGTTCCTCTACACCGGCTCGCGGTTGGACGACGCACGTCACCATCGGACATCGTTGCGGCGCACGTACCAGCACCTCCTGAGTAAGGAGAACGACGAGTTCCTCGACGCCGCGGCCGCCCAGCAGCGCCGCCGACGTCTGTTCCTGATCGTCGCGGCCGTCATCGTCGCCGGTCTGGCGGTCGCGTCGACCATCACGGCCGCCATCGGACTGCGGCAGGCCCACGACCTCACCCTGCAGCGCAACGCGGCCGAGCGGGCAGCGCTCCTGTCCCACATCGACAGCATGCAGCAGACCAATCCGTCGCTGGCCGCGCGACTGCTCCTCGTCGCGCACAACCTCTACCCCGACGACCCGACGGTGACGAGCCGCGTCCGCGGCGCGGCGACCAGCCCGCTGGCCTACCCACTGACCGGCCACACCGGACCGGTCTACGACCTCGCCTTCAACAGCGACGGCCGGTTCCTGGCGTCGGCCGGCGGTGATCGAGAGGTTCGGCTCTGGCAACGCAGCGCCGACGCCGCCGGATACCGTCAGCAAGCGGTGATGACGGGGTTCGGGCAGTACGTGACATCGGTGAGTTTTCACCCCACCCGGCCGCTGCTGGCCTCCGGCAGCGGGGACGGGACGGTCCGGCTGTGGGACATCTCCACACCGTCGGCACCGCGGCTGGCCGCGACGATGTCGCCGGGACACGGGACGGTCTACATGGTGCGGTTCGCGACCGACGGCACCACGCTGGCCGCGTCGTCGGACGACGGAACCATCACCATCTTCTCGGTGCCGGCGGTCGGCGCCCCGGTCGAGACGGCCGTCTTGCGGGGACATTCCGCGGCGGCGCGCACCCTCGCGTACAGCCCGGACGGGCGACTGCTCGCCAGCGGCGGCGACGACCGGGTGGTGCGACTCTGGACAACGGGCCCCACGCCGGTGCCCGTCGGCGCCCCGATCGCCGGGTTCCCGAGCATCACCCATTCGGTGACGTTCGGCCCCGACAGCCGGCAACTCGCGGTGACCGGCGACAGCCCGAACGCCCAGATCTGGAGTGTCGCTGACCCGCAGCGACCGGTCCCGGTCAGCACGTCGTTGCCCAACACCACTGCCGGCTCGTGGTCGATCGATTTCAGTCCGGCAGGCAATCAGCTCGCCTCAGCACGGGCCGACGGGACGGTCACCGTGTGGAACACCGCCAACCCGACCACGCCGATCACGCAGTGGGCGCTGCAAACCGCGTCGGAACAGGGCTCGGTGCGCACGTTCTCCGCGCAGTTCAGTCCGGACGGGTCGGAGTTGGTGTCCGGCAGATCCGATGGCACGCTCGACGTGTGGAGCCTGCCGTCGACCACACACCCCGACCACGGCGGCACCATCACCGGCATCGGCCAGAGCGCGGACGCCCGCATTCTGGCGACGGTCGGGGTCGACACCACCCTCAACGTGTGGACCAACGATGCCGGTGTGCTGACGTTTCGGTCGCGCACCCCGATCCAGCGTCGCGTCAACGACCATCCGCGGGTGAGCGTCAACGCCACCGGCACACAAGTCGCCACGGCCAACAACAACGGTGGCGTGGTCGAGTTGTGGGACATTGGCAACCCGTCGCGTCCGCGTGCCGCAGCCAAACTCGAGATCGGTACCCGGTATTCGTCACCGGTCGCCTTCGCGCCGACCGGCCTCGAGGGTGGCGGCATCCTGGCGACCGGCGCCGACGATTTCAGTGTTCGTCTCTGGACCACGAGCGACCCCAACCGGCCGACGCCGTTCGGGCCGGTGCTGCGCGGCCCGTCCGACCTGATCCGCGGTATCGCGTTCAGCCCGCAGGGCGATCGCCTCGCCGTCACCTCCGACGACAAACGCGTCTACATCTACGACGTCGCCGCACAGCGGGCGGAGCCGATCGCGATCATCGACGACGTCGCACCGGTCACCGCGGCCGTGTTCTCCGACGACGGCAATGTGCTCGTGGTCGCCTCCAAGGATCTGAGCACTTGGCATCTGCCCCGTGGCGAGGGCCCGGCGACGCCGATCGACCGGCGAACCGACATGCATGTGTCGACGCTGTCGCTTGCCCCGTCCCGGGTGATCGTGGGCACCTCCACCCACGAACTCATGAGCTTCGCCATCAGTGCCGACGGCAAACTGTCCGATCAGCAATCGGTGCTTCCGCTGCTCGCGACCACCGACTCCACCACGACGTGGCAGTTCCCGCCGCTGACGACCGCCGACGACATGATCGTCACCGGCGGCGACACCACCGGCGCGGTCTACCAGCAGACAATGCGCGTCGAAGATGCCCAACACTGGATCTGCAACAGCACGCCCCCACTCACCGACGGCCAGCAGGAGGCGTACCTCCCGCACACCGAGATCAAGGCGGGTTGCTGAGCGAGATCAGCGCTCGCTTTCTGGATTCGCGACACACCGACGCGCGCTCGAACGAGGGGTGGTCGTCCGGCCGAAGGCCACACAAGAAAGTAGGGGAAGAAACTTCTTCCCCTACCCTTGGAGTCCTCCCCACAAAATTTCGCGGGGACGGCTTGGAACTTAGGGGAGGAAGTTCTTCCCCTAGATTTTTCGGCACTACGCAAGCGCATTCTCCCAGGTCAGAGGACCGGTCACCGAACTCTTCGGCTCAGGCCTTCAGACGTGCCGCCATCCAGTCGATCGTCTGCATGCCGAAGAGGTCGGTGCCCCAGCCGTACATGTTGGTCAGGAAGTTGACCATGCTGCAGTTGGTCGGGTGATAGTCCACCCGGGTTCCGCCGAGCCGGTATTGCCTCGTCAGATTGCGCGCGTCGGCAGCCGGAACGATCGACATGAACGAGTCGTCGGCGACGCAGGACGCGATGAGGACCGGCGCCTTCGGTGCCTGGTGGCCGAGCACGTTGTCGCGATAGGCGCGCTGGAAGTCGGGGATGTCGGCGGGATGCTGACCGTTCTTGAACAGTGCCTGCAACGGCAGGAACGGGGTCGCGAAGTACGCAGGGGTCTGGCATTGGGTCCGGAAGACGTCGGCGAGGGCCTTGCCTGCCGGAGAGAGCTTCTCGTCGATCTTCATCTCGGGGTAGCGCGGTTCGAGGCCGAGCAGAGTCGCGAAGGCGAAGCCCGAACCGATGGACCCCGACGACGTGCGAATGAAGTTGCGCTGATCGACGGCCATCCCCTCGAGCACCGTGCCCTTGATGTTGAGTTCCGGGGCGTAGTCCGCGGCCCGCTCGGCGGCGAAGGCCGCGCCCACGCCACCGCCGGCGATGCCGAACATCGAAATAGGTGCGCGGGCAGAGAGTTTCGCCGGACGGTGAGCCAGCGCGGCACGCAGGCCGTCGAGCAGTGCGTTGGCTCCGAACTTTCCGGCAAATACTCCGTGCGGCCGCGGATCCGCGTTGTTGCCGACGTCGCTGACCATCACGGCGTACCCCTTGCCGAACATCATCGCCAGTGGCCCCAACGCCGACCACGACGCACCGTCCATCGGATCTTTCCCCGTCCACATCGTCGACGGATGGCAGTAGGCGCCGACGCTGTCGTTGGCGAACTGATACCCGATCACCGGACGAGTGGCGTCGGACCGACCGTCGACCGGGACCATGAGAATGCCCGTGCTGATCTCGGCCTCACCGTTGAGGCCACGCGTCACGTACATCAGCTGGTATGCGTCGAGATTTCCTGGACGAAAACCGGTGAACTGCACCGCGACTCGGCGTGCCTTGACGATCTTTCCGGGCGCCTCGTCGCCCCGCAGGCGGGGTTCGCGGAAGAACGGGTCGTTCGACACGAGAGGCGTGAAGATCTCCTGCGGTGACGCCACTCGTCCGTCGGTGAAGGTGCCGAGGACGTAGCCGTTGAAGATCTCGTTCAGACCGGGCGTCCGGTTGGGTGCGGAGTCGGCCGACGGCACCGAGGTGAGCAGTGCACACGCGGCGAGAACGAACGCGATCGTGGTACGCCTCCACACCTTTGCGCTGGTGTCGAGAGTCGAAGTCCGGGCATGGGTCACTGCTGCAGCCTTTGCGTCAGGACGTCACCGGGAGACCCCCGACCCAGGCGACTTCGTCATTGGTCATTGACAACATTGCTCATTGACAACGAGACGAACTCTAGATTGCGTCTCAGCTCGGCCGCAAATCATCGTGGCGCAGGTCACTTCGGCCGACTCGCGGGCGGCGACGCAACGAAAGCGCTCCGCAGTTCGACGAGAAACCGACGACCCGCGGAGCGCTTTGCGTTGTTGTGCGAGAAGCAGACTCAGTGCTTCGGCAGGAAGGACCGGGCGAGATCGCCGACCGGGCCGAGCTGCGGGTTCGCGTCGATGGCACGATCGACCGCCGTGACAATGTTCTGCACGGTCGGGTTCTCGGTGACCTCGGCAACCGGGGCGGGCACGACGGCAGGCACAGGAGCCTGTGCCGCAACGCGTTCCGGCGCCGGAACCTGAGCAGGAGCCGACACGTAGGTGGCGCCGATGGCCGCACCCACACCGGCACCGATCGCAGCGCCGATGCCCATGCCGACGAGCGGAGTGGCGATGACCGCAAGCGGCCACGCGACTGCGAGGACGAACGGAGCAACAGGAGCGCCCGCGCCAGTCGCTGCGACGATCGCAGTGGCCGCCGCCGACGCGATGGTGCCGACGAGTGGCGCCGCCAAGAATCCGATACCGAAGCCGATGGCGCCACCGGCGATGGCACCGACGATCGTCGAAGTGCCGATGGCCTCCGGTGAGGCGGCCTCATGACGTCCCGGTACATCCTTCAGGACCCCGGCGTTGTTGAGGACCGCCGACGACGGAATCGCCACCAGGCGAAGGACATTCGGTCCTGCAACGTTCTCCGGGGTGATCGGCGTCATCGCGATCCGCGGCGCCACGTGCGCGGCGACCTGCGAGATGGCCACCGACGGTGCCGCGACCGACTGCGCGCCGGTCACGCCGGCACTGGCCGACGGTGTGGCCATCGCAAGGGCACTGGCCATCGCGACACCCGCGAATCCGGCCCCCACCGTACGATTCATCCAACGACGACGCCCGGCGTCGGCGCCGAGCGACAGCGTCGCCGAGCCCCCCGCGGACATGTCCAATCCCATGTTTTCCCGACCCATTGGACCTTCCATTCATTCAGTTGAAATCTTCTTGCCAGACGGCAACCTCAATCTACGATCGATGATCACGATTGGCTAACGCGAGCAGTCGCCATGTGACGGAGATCGCATCCGGCCTTCAGAGTGACTGGGGCCCAACATGTCTGTTCAGAAACGAAATTGACAATCGCACATCAACGGAAGCCCAACACCTCGTCGCCCCAGGTGCGGCGGAGGTCCGCGTCGAGGTCGTCGACCACGCGATCCTGGGCGTCGACAACGAGGACCGAGCGCGTGCCCGTGTGATATCCCGGCCATTCCGGATGGACCTCGTCGGTGTGCGGCACACCGGTCCTGGCGAAAGATGTCCAGCGTCTCATCAGACGCCGAGACACGTCAGCACCATCGGCACGACCACCGAGAAGAAAGGTGATGTCACGAGATCCGGCAACGAGATTGCCCCAGACATAAGGCAATTCGGTTGCATGTGCCGCACCAAGTCGTAGTGCCCGCAGCATTCGCGTCGCCCAGTCGAAGCGATAGACGAACACGGGTGCTCGCGTGGAGTGCGCGTCGGCCACCCACAGCGTCGGCATCCGGAACGCGACGTCGCGGGCGACGCCGAGGCCGGCGACCTTCGGCTTCAATCCCGAGTACGCGGCGATGATCTCGGCGCGGGCGGGCAGGGTGACGTGCGGGTACTCGCGCGCAATGTCGGCGAACATGCGGGTGATGTCGTGGGGTGTGATCGGCATGAGTGGTGACTTCATCCACTTGAAGAGGTTCGCCTCGTCGCGGTTGGTACCGATGAGCAGTGGCACCGGCAGCGACGACCCGTCGCGGTAGACGTCGATCGGGTGCCGTTGCACGAGGTCGCCGTCGATGACCGGCGCGAAGGCGATGGTGCCGGGGCTGTCCGCAGGGACGTCGGCGAAAACCCGCATCGACGCGGCCACGATCGCAGCAGGATCGGGATCGAACAATGCTTCCGGAGTGGGAGTTTCGCCATCCGGGGCGCCGATGCCGAGCGCGCGGAGGAAGGAACGGGTCACGCGTCGGGCTCGGTCGTGGTCGTACATCGAGGTTGCCGGTGAACTCTGCGCGATGGCCCGATGGAACAGCCCCTCGGCGACCGGCATGGTGAGCAGAGTGGTGACGATGCCGCCGCCGGCGGACTCGCCGAACACCGTCACGTTTGCCGGGTCGCCCCCGAACGCCTCGATCGTCTCCTGCACCCACCGCAGCGCGGCGAGTACGTCACTGAGGGCCGTGTTGGTCTCGAACTGCTCGCCGAGCGTCGACAGGTCCGCGAAACCCAGTGCGCCGAGTCGGTAGTTGAAGGTCACGACCACCACGTCACCGGTCGCCGCGAGCTGCGTTCCGTCGTAGAGCGGCTGCGTCCCGGAGCCGAAAACGTATGCGCCACCGTGAATCCAGACCATCACCGGGAGTTTGGATTCCGGCGTGGCGCCGGCAGGCGCCCATACGTTGAGCCTCAGGCAGTCCTCGGACATCTCGGTTCCGGGACCGAGAGCGATCGCCGGATTCTTCTCTTGCGGACACACCGGTCCGTTGGCGCCCGCATCGAATTCATTCTCGTACGGAACGGGTGGTTGCGCACGGCGCCAACGCAATTCGCCGACCGGGGCCGCCGCGAACGGCATGCCGCGCCAGACGTTGACGGCACCTTCCGTCGATTCCGCTCGGCGCCCGCGCACGGGCCCGAGGTGGGTGGTCACGACGGGGCGGGGTACCTCGGCGTCGACGTCGTTGTCTTCTGCCATGTCCCAATCATGCCGCGAATCTGAGGCGGTGTCCGAAATTGCGCCGCAATAAACAACGACCACGTGGGAGTCCAGTCAACGATTTGGGACGCACGGTCAACGGGGTGGGGCGATAGCCTCGACCATGTGGCCCTCACCGAACTCGTCGACCTGCCCGGCGGCACGTTCCGGATGGGTTCGGACCGCCACTACCCCGAGGAACGGCCGGCACATGAGCGGACGGTCGGGGCGTTCGCGATCGAACGTCACCCGGTGACCAACGCCCAGTACGCGGAGTTCGTCGCCGACACCGGCTATGTCACCGTCGCCGAGGAGCCCATCGACCCGGCAGACTTCCCCGACGCCGACCCGGCCGCGCTGGTGCCGGGTGCCCTGGTGTTCACCCCGACCACTCACCCGGTGAACCTGGCCGACTGGCGACAGTGGTGGCGCTGGCAGCCCGGTGCGTGCTGGCGTCATCCGGACGGGCCGGAGTCCAGCGTCGGAGCTGTGCCCGACCATCCCGTCGTCCACGTCGCCTATCGCGATGCCGCGGCCTACGCGCGGTGGGCCGGACGCCGACTCCCCACCGAGGCGGAGTGGGAGTACGCGGCGCGGGGCGGTCTGGAGGGTCGGGAGTATGCGTGGGGCGATGAACTCCATCCCGGTGGCGCCGATCTCGCCAACACGTGGAAGGGCCGGTTCCCGTTCCAAAGCGACGGTTGGGGCACCACGTCGCCGATCGGCACCTACCCCCCGAATGGGTACGGCCTCGTCGACATGATCGGCAACGTGTGGGAACGAACCTCCGACGTCTTCACACCGCGCCACGTCGTGCCCGACGCGGTACACGTCGGCGAATTTCATGTCGAGGCCGACGGTCGACCCGACCTCCTGGCACCGACCACATCACCGCAGGTCATGAGGGTCACCAAGGGCGGATCGTTCATCTGCGCGCCCGAATATTGCCGGCGCTACCGGCCGGCCGCGCGCTCCGCGCAGTCCGACGACTCCGCGACCTCACACCTCGGGTTTCGCTGCGTCGGGTGACTCGGGTGACTCGGGTGACTCAGGTGACTCAGACGACTCGGGTGACTCAGACGACTTGGGTGGCCGGCGCCAGATCAACTGCCAGGGAAGTGCGCAGAGCAGCAGTCCGCCGCCGACCGCGCCCAACGTCGTCGCCCACACGAATCGTTCCGAGGTCAGGGCCGCGCAACTCGACTCCGCAGCGGCGGCGGTGTCACGCATGACGCTCTTGTGCCACGCCGCCGAGCAGATGATGGGATTCGGATACGCGTCCTGGGTGAGCGCTGGCCGGGTGAAGCCGATGATGCATGCCGCGACGACACAAGCCAGACCCATCAGTGCGAACCGAATGTGCGCCACGCTTTCCGACCATATAGCCGGATGAGTCTCGTCACACTCAGGAACACGCGGGGCCCCGACGTCCGTTGTCGTCGGGGCCCAAAACGTGCGTGGAGCCCCCTGTCAGGATTGAACTGACGACCGCTCGCTTACAAGGCGAGTGCTCTACCACTGAGCTAAGGAGGCCTGCGTGCGCGAGTATATCGGCAGTGCGTTGCGTCGCCTCACCGGCACCAGCCAGGCGACGATCGACACCATCGAACCCGGCAGCATCATGGTGTCGCCGCGAAAACCGATCGATCGGTTCGACGTCGCGGCGATCACCGAGGTGCTCGACCTCGCCACCAAGATCGGTGCGGTACTCCTGGATTCGGGCACTGCCGCCATCGACACCCAGAGCCAGATCAAGTTCGTCGCCGGCGCCTACGGGCTGGCCGACATCGACGTCGATGTCACCTACAACACGATCGTGGTCAGCGCCCGACGCGGCGCCACCCTCCCACCGATCACGACGATGGAGCAGGTCTACTACCGCTCGATGGACTTCACCCGTCTCGCACAAGTGGACAAGCTGATCCGTCGGATTCGGGACACCGGGATCACTCCGTCGACGGCCCACCAGATGGTCGACAACATTATCGCCGCGCCGCATCCGTACCCGCATGCGGTTGCCACCGTCGCCTGGGGCGTCATGGCGTCGGGGATCGCGGTCCTGCTCGGCGGACATGTTCTCGTCGGCCTTCTCGCGTTCCTGACGACCGTCGTCACCGTCACGGTCAACCGCAGGCTCAACCGGATCGGCACCCCGGTGTTCTTCCAGCAGGTTGCGGGTGGATTCATCGCCGTCGTGCCGGCCGCGGTGGTCTTCGGCAACGCCGAGGCCCTCGGGGTGACGATCGCGCCGTCGCAGGTCATCGCGGCGGGCATCGTCGTGCTGCTGTCCGGTTTGTCGCTCGTCGGGTCGGTGCAGGACGCCATCACCGGCGCCCCGATCACCGGGGTGGCGCGGTTCTTCGAACTGCTGCTGATGACCGGCGGCATCATCGCGGGGGTCGGCATCGCCATCCGCATCCTCGAACTCACCGGCATCTACCTGCCGACCATCACCACGTCGACCAGCTTCGACGCGGTCGAGATCCCCTCACGCGTGATCGCCGGAGCGGTCGCGTCATGTGCCTATGCGCTGGCCAGCTACGCGGAGAAGCGGGCCTTGCCGGTCGCCTTCCTCGGCGGCCTGATCGGCTCCGGCGTGGTCGCAGGCGTCACGTATTTCCTGCAGGTTGGTGACGTGATCGCCAACGGCACCGCAGCCGCCTGCGTCGGGCTCATCGGTGGCCTGCTGGCGCGCCGAGCACTGACGCCACCACTGGTCGTCGCGGTCGCAGGCATCACACCGCTGCTGCCCGGCCTCGCCGTCTATCGCGGGCTCTACGGAATCCTCAACGACCAGACCCTCGACGGTTTCACCTGGGTGGCCGCGGCGCTCGGCGTCGGCTGTGCACTTGCCGCGGGGGTGACGCTCGGCGAGTTCGTCGCACGGTCGCTGCGCCGACCCCAGTTGTCGACCAGACCCGAATGGTTGCTGCGGCGCCGACTCGGCGCGCGCGAGTACCGCCAACGTCGGTGAAACCGTCCGCCCGACCGGTGTCGGGTATGAGCGCAATCACGGCCAGGTAGAATCGATCAGGGCGCAGCGCTGCCACTTCTCGGCAGCGCGCCCAGACCAGCGACTGCACAACGAGGGGACGAGATGCCCGCGAAGACCACCGACATCGCCGACGAAGAGCTCGAGCCGGTAGCCGACGAGACCGCCAATTCGGCGCGACGCGTCGTTGCGGCTTACGCCACCGACGCCGACGAGTGCCGGATGCTGCTGTCCATGTTGGGTATCGCACCGGGCGAGAACGCCTAGAACGGTGACGCCGGAAGCGGGCGACCCAATTGGCCAGAGCGGGCCGAGTGTGACCGGCGCCGGGAGCGAAGCGAGCGGGCCGAATGTGACCGGCGCCGGGAGCGAAGCGAGCGGGCCGAATGTGACCGGCGCCGGCAATGCCGAGTTTGTGGTTGTCGCGAATCGGTTGCCCGTGGACAAGGAGGTCCTGCCCGACGGGACGGTGCGCTGGAAGCGCAGCCCCGGTGGGTTGGTCACCGCGCTCGAACCGATCCTGCGGTCGCACACCGGCGCCTGGGTGGGGTGGTCGGGGATCGCCGATTCCTACGACAACCCCGACATCGAGGGCATCGACATTCACGCGGTGCCGCTGTCGACCCGCGAGATCGCCGAGTATTACGAAGGCTTCTCCAACGCCACGCTGTGGCCGCTCTATCACGACGTCATCGTCAAGCCCGAGTACCACCGCGAGTGGTGGAACACCTATGTCGAGGTGAACCGCCGGTTCGCGGAGGAGACCTCGAAGGCCGCCGGCGAGGGCGCGGTGGTGTGGATTCAGGACTATCAACTGCAGCTGGTCCCGAAGATGCTGCGGATGCTGCGCCCGGACCTGCGTATCGGGTTCTTCCTGCACATTCCCTTCCCGCCGGTCGAGCTGTTCATGCAGATGCCGTGGCGGACGGAGATCGTCGAAGGTCTTCTCGGTGCCGATCTGATCGGATTTCATCTGCCCGGCGGCGCACAGAACTTCCTGTATCTGGCCCGACGACTGGCCGGGCAGGCCACCAGCAAGGGCTCGGTCGGTGTTCGTTCCCGCTTCGGCGTCGTGCAGGTAGGTTTCCGCACGGTTCGTGTCGGCGCGTTCCCGATCTCCATCGATTCCGGTGAGCTCGACGCGAAGGCGCGGTCGAAGGAGGTCCGTAAGCGGGCCGCGGAGATCCGCAAGGAACTCGGCAATCCGAAGACGATCTTGCTCGGGGTCGATCGCCTCGATTACACCAAGGGCATCGACGTGCGGCTCCGCGCGCTCTCCGAATTGCTCGCAGAAGAACGCATCGACCCGCACGAGACGGTGATGGTGCAGCTCGCGACGCCCAGCCGCGAACGCGTCGACAGCTACGTGAAGATGCGGGCCGGTATCGAGCAATTGGTCGGCAACATCAACGGCAGTTACGGGGCGGTCGGGCAGCCGGTGATCCAGTACCTGCATCGCCCGGTCCCGCGCGACGAACTCATCGCGTTCTTTGTGGCTGCCGACGTCATGCTCGTCACGCCGCTACGCGACGGCATGAACCTGGTGGCCAAGGAGTATGTGGCCTGCCGCAGCGATCTCGGCGGTGCGCTGGTTCTCAGCGAATTCACTGGGGCTGCAGCGGAATTGCGCTCTGCCTACCAGGCCAACCCGTACGATCTGGACGGCGTGAAGGACGCGATCGCGGCTGCCGTCGACCAGACCCCGAACGAGGGCCGACGCCGCATGCGAGCCCTGCGCAGGCAGGTCCTGACGCACGACGTCGCCAAGTGGGCGGAGGCCTTCCTGGGTGCGTTGTCGGCGACCGCGGAGACCGCGTCGTCGGCCAATCGTGGTGTCCACCTGGTCAGCGAGTCCGACGCGGAGGCCGTGTTGGAGTCGGACGAGCGGAGTGTTCAGAACACATGAGCGCCAACGGAATCCCCGCAGATCTCACCGAAGCACTCACGGCAGCGGCAGGTCGGGGACGACTGTTGGTCGCATCGGACTACGACGGCTGTATCTCGCCGATCGTGTCGCGGCCTGAAGATGCCGTCCCCAATCCGGCGTCGATCACGGCGATCGAACACGTTGCCGCTCTTCCCGATACGTTTGTCGCGGTCATCTCGGGCCGTGAGCTCGCCGTGTTGGCCCAGCTGTCCGGTCTGCATGCCCCGGCCATCCTGGTGGGCAGTCACGGCAGCGAGTTCGAGTCCGGCTTCGCCGAGGAGATCACCCCGGAGCGCGCGGCCCTACTCGATCGCCTGATCGCCGAACTGCGGTCCATTGCAAGCGATTACCCCGGAGCGATGGTCGAGACCAAACCGGCCAGCACCACCTTGCACGTGCGTAACGTCGAGCAGGACGCCGACGACGCGCTGGATCGGGTGCGCCGCGGCCCGGCGTCGTGGAGCGGCGTTCAGGTGACCGAGGGCAAGGCCATCATCGAACTTGCCGTCATCGAGACCAGCAAGGGCCACGCGCTCGATGTGCTTCGCAAGCAACACGATGCCGATGTGGTGATCTACATCGGCGACGATGTGACCGACGAGAAGGCATTCGCTCACCTGCGGCCCGCCGACGGCGACGTCGGTATCAAGGTCGGCACCGGCGACACCATCGCCGGCTACCGCGTCGACGACACCGACGACGTCGCAACGGTTCTCGACTTCGTCGCCACGCATCGTCAACCGTCGGGCACCGGCACCTGACGCCGATCGGGTCCGATGGCTTTCTGGCGTCGTGAGAGTCCGGCCGCGAACTCCGCGATCGGGGGAATGAAGGTCGCCAACCTGACAGGTCCGGGATGTTCCGATGACTTCGGTGTGGGCGCAGCGGATCTGGGTGCCATGGTGCAGGCGCCGAACGGCAAGATCGTCGCCGTCTTCGGTGACACCTACCGTGATGCGCGGGCCGGATCACCGGATTGGCGGTCTCCGGTCATCCTGGTCGGCCACCGTGATCCCGGCGGCGAGCTGGTATGGGAGCACGCGGGCGGCCCCGACCCCGACTACGCGCGCCAATTGTGGCCCTACACCCACGATTCCCCGCCCTGGCGCCGCGGCGGATTCTCCACGGTGATCCCCAGTGACGTGCTGCGCGTCGGCGACGACCTGTTCCTGCACGCCATGGTGATAAAGGGATTCCCGCGGGTGGCGTGGTCGGAGATCTGGCGGTCGTCCGACAACGGCGTCACGTGGGGCCACATGGGACGGCATGCGGGCTTCGCCGCCGGCCTCCACGACGGTTTGGCACAGTCGTGGACCTGGGACTACGACCCCGACGACGGTTGGGTGTACGTGATCTCGACGGTGTTCCAGGCGGGTTCGGGAATGATCCTGCGACGTGTGCGTCCCGCCGACATCGGCGACCGCGATCGCTACGTCACCTGGGGATTCCAGGATGGCCGGTGGGCCTGGGGCGTTCCGCCGACGGTGATCACGCCACCCGGAGAGCTGTGGCGGGAGACCACCTTTCGTCGTCTGCGGGGTGAGCACGGGGTGGGCTGGGTACTCGGCGGCTTCTGCATCTCCGACCGCGGACTCTCCTACCGGGTACTCGAGCGCCCCACCGACGACGTGGGTTCTCGCGTCAAGACGATGCCGATCTCCGAGCTGTCGGACTGGTCGGTCGAGGACCATCCGGGCGGTCGGGTCGCACAAGCGTACGGCGGCTACATCATTCCCGGGTCGACGCTGGACGTCCCCAACGGTATCGGTATCGCGGTGTCGCAGTGGAACACCCGAACCCACTGGCCGTACCGGGTGATGCAGTTCCAGACCACCCTGCACTCGCCGCCGGCCCGATCCGCCCCGCACGCCCGACTGGCGCAACGCGTCGGTGATTGGCAGACGACACTGGAATCCGTCAAAGCGCAGGATGATCTCGCCGACCTGGCCGTCGAGGCCGACCGCGCCCTGGACCGACTGCGTCGAGCGATAGACGGCTCCACCGACGCCTGAGCCGCCCACCACCCCGAGCCGTCCACCGCTCCGAGCCGCCTACCGCTCCCTGAGGTGCTCGAGGCGCAAGCCGAGAGCCTCGAAGGGCCGGTGAGACAAGCCAATTGGTCGACCGGGTAGTGATGGTCGCCAGGCCTTCGAGGCTCGTCGACTTCGAGACGCTCCATGCTCGTACCTCGCAGGGGCTCCTCAGCCCGGCGGCCAGCGCTCCTCGCACCTCAGGCAGCGGGGGGCGGATAGGGCTCGTCGCGCCTCAGGCAGCTGAGCTCACACGTCGGCGGCGGCGGTGACGAGCGGATCGGTGGCCGGATTCCTCCGGGCCGATTCGCGGATCACGCGGTGGACGAATCCGAGTTTGCGCACAACGGGTTTCGGGATGTCGAACGGGTACAGCGGGCGACGACCCATCGCCGAGTTCACCCGATTGAACATGGTGGACAACCACTTCCAGTCGTAGAGCAACCGTTCGATGGACTGGTCGGCGTATGACCGCAGCGGCACGATGTCGCGGTCCATGGTGAAACGAACCTGATCGCTCTCCAGCATGAGCCCGGATTCCCGTGCGGTGTCGATGGTTCCGGTGATGTGCAGGTAGTGGGCGAAGCATTCGGCGAAGTCCTCCCACGGGTGCATCGTCGCATACTCCGAGATGAAGGAGTCCTGCCAGTTGCGGGGTGGGCCGAACTTGTAGTGCCGCTCGATGGCGTCGGAGTAGCTGGCACGTTCGTCGCCGAACAGCTCGCGACATTCGTCGAGGTAGAGGTCGGCACCCGGTCCGGTTTCGACAAGGATGTGCTCGTAGTAGTGGCCGACCTCGTGGCGGAAGTGCCCGAGCATCGTCCGATAGGCCTCACCGAGATCGACGCGGAGCCGTTCGCGGTACGCGTCCTGGGTTTCGGCCAGGTCGATGGTCACCACACCGTTGGCGTGGCCGATCATCACCGGCGTGCCCAGGGTCTGACTCGACAGCAGGTCGAAGGCCAGGCCCCCTTCGGAACGCCAGAACGGCTCGACCGGCAGACCCAGGTCGACGAGCTGGTACACGAGCATCCGCAGATCGCGCAGCGCCGTCGGCAGCTTTTCCAGCGCGAGCGTGTCCTCGGCGTCGGGTTGCCGTCGGACCAGCGATCCGGGAAAGCACCGGCCGCGCAGCCCGATGTCGCGCTGCTCCACCTCGGCGAGCGTCAGCCAGTTGCAGTTGTGGTTCTGCCAGTTCGAGCATCGGACCCACCGACGACCGTCGATGTCCACGCCGGCATCGGACACCACGGCCAGGGATTGGGTGGGGAGGTGGATGCCGACCGCGGTTCCGCAGGACGGGCATTCCAGATTGTCGAATCCCGAGAGGGCGTTGCAGACCGGGCAGGTGAGCGCATGCACGCGCTCAGCCTATGTCACTCATCACCCGATGCGAATGCGTTGGGTTCCGTCGTCGACCGGCAAGTCTCCGCGCACGGTTGCGGTCACCTCGTAGGTGTTGAGCGTGATCGATCCGCGGTGGTTGTCGAGGAAGGCCGTGTCGGCGGCGTCGCGGCCGGTCGCGATCCGGACCAGACTCTGCCGCGGCGCCAGACGGGTCGCATCGACGACCACCCACTCGCCGTCGATGATGGCTTCGGCGACGGCGTGGAAGTCCATCGGGTCGCAACCGGGCGCATAGACGGCGACCAGTCGGGCCGGGATGTTCAATGCGCGCAGCAGTGCGACCACGAGGTGGGCGTAGTCGCGGCAGACGCCGGCGCCGGCCAGCAGGGTGTCGGCCGCGCCGTCGATGGGGTCACTCGCGCCGGGGATGTAGCTGAGCCGCTCTTCGACGAAGGCGGTCACCGCGTTGAGCAGTTCACCTTCGGGCAGCGTCGCGTCGAACTGTCCGGCGGCGAAGCCGAAGAACTTGTCGCACTCGGCATATCGGCTGGGCCGCAGGTACTTCGAGCGGTCGGTGAGGGCCACCGGAATCGGGTCGGCCGGCTTGGTCACCGATGCGGCGTAGTCGATGGCGATGAGTCCGCCTTCGACCTCGAAGCGGTGGATGCGCGAGCCGTGTTCGTCGACGATCTCCTCAGGGGTGATCGCCACACCGTCGATCTCGACTTTGAGTTCTTCGGTCAGCTCGAGTCCGGGCAGCTTGGCGACCGTGATCTGCATCTCTAGTTCGGTGGGTGCCCCGACAAAGACCTCGAGCTTCGCAGAGACATCGCGTGGGAGGGTCATGGACTCCACCGTAAGGGAATCGGCCGCGTGCGGCACATCGCGGTCGCGTCGTTTCCGACGCGGCCATCTCATGTCGACGCCACCGCAACCACCGGATCAGCATAGATCACGCTGAGCGCGACCACGATCGCAGACGCTTCCTGAACGCGCACACCGAATCTCGACGGCGAGATCTCCAGGGGCCAGCCGATGGAGGTCGCGTCGTCGAAGGCCGCCTGGACGGGGGCGAGCCCCGCCGGGTGCGCGGCGAACGCATCGCCGGAGACCACGATCGAATCCGGATTGATCACGTCCCGGATCATCGCGACCGCCCGGCCGAGTACCCGCGCACGTTCGTCGAGGATGGCCGGGTCGTCGGACTGTACACCCAGCCGGCCCGCCGCAGACTCGGCGGCCTCATCGCCGATCACGTCCTGCAACCGACCGGCCCCATCACCTCCGACGAGCACCGGCGCATGGACCGGCAAGTGCGCGATGGTGCCCGCACCTCGTTCGGGCACGTGCACCCGACCGTCGAGAGTCATTGCCATACCGGCGGTTTCGCGGGCGTAGAAGAACAGCCCCGACCCGGCTTCGGCCCGCGGATAGGTCAGCAACAGTTCGGCCGCGGCCATCGCCTCGACATGCTCGCACACCGACACCGGGACGCCGAGCGCATCGGCGAGGGTCGCGCCCAGCGCCTGCTGCCGCCACCCCAGCACCGGGTGGCTGACCACTCCGGTCTCGATGTCGACCGCTCCGCCGATCGCGACGCCCGCCCATAGCAGCCGTCGTCCGCTGAATCGCCCCGCCAGTTCGGCAAGCAGCCCGCACAGTTGCGCCACCGCGGCCCGTGGGTCGCCGGACGGCGTGAGCACCGCGTGGCTGTAGAGCGTGCGACCGCCGAGATCGGCGATCGCCAGGACCGTGCGACGTGCACCGACGTGCATCCCGGCCACACACAGCTTGTCGCGATCGATGGTGAGCGGGTTCTTGGGCCTACCGATGGCGCCGGGGTCGATCAGGTCGGGTCGTTCGACGACGAGTCCGTGCGCCGCAAGAGCGTGTACCTGGCGGTTGACGGTGGCCGCGGACAAGCCCGTCGTCGACGTGATGTGATCGCGCGTGACCGGGCCACCCACCCGGATCGCGTGCAGCACGGCGGCCGCAGCGGCAGAGGTGACCTGCAATGTCGCCGGCACCACCCCAACCATGGAGTGAATCTAGCAGGCACTCGACCCTGGATCCGTCGTGAGTCGAGGGTCGTAAGCTGAGTTCCATGACCAGCGAGCACACCGACTTCTCAGCGCAGCAACCGAATGACTCGTCGAAGATCGCGGTGGTGACCGGTGCCAGTTCCGGGATCGGCGCGGCCACCGCACGACAGCTCGCCAAACAGGGCTACCACGTGGTGCTCGGAGCACGCCGCGTCGACCGTGTCAAGGCGCTCGCCGACGAAATCGGTGGTACCGGAAGACAACTCGACGTCACCGACGAGGACTCGGTGGCCCAGTTCGTGGACGGTCTCGACTCGGTGAACGTTCTGGTGAACAACGCCGGCGGCGCCAAGGGCCTCGACCCGGTGGCGAACGCCGACCTCGACGACTGGCGCTGGATGTGGGAGACCAACGTGCTCGGCAGTCTGCGCATCACCAAGGCCCTGATCCCGGCGCTCATCGCGTCGGGCGACGGTCTGATCGTTTCGATCACGTCGATTGCTGCGATCGAGGCCTACGACAACGGCGCCGGCTACACCTCGGCCAAACACGCACAGGCGGTCACCCACCGCACGCTGCGCTACGAACTGCTCGGCAAACCGGTCCGCCTGACCGAGATCGCGCCCGGCATGGTCGAGACCGACTTCTCACTGGTGCGCTTCGACGGCGACCAGGAACGCGCCGACGCCGTCTACCAGGGCCTGACGCCGCTCACGGCCGACGACGTCGCCGAGGTCATCGGGTTCGTCGCCTCACGCCCACCGCATGTGAATCTCGACCAGATCGTGCTCAAGCCGCGCGATCAGGCGTCGGCGCGGCGGAACGTCAAGACGGGTTAGGAATCAGCGACCACCCGCCAGCCGAGGTGCGAGCCTGCGAGCCTCGATGCCCCTGGTGAGAGGACATTGTCGGCTCACCAGCACCCTTCGAGGCTCGCTCCGCTCGCACCTCAGGGAGCGGAGGATCAGCGCGGGGCAGGCGTGGTCGCGTCGGGGGTCGGGGCGCCGCTCGGTGTCGCGCGTGCGGTGGTGTCGCGGGCCTCGCCGTCGATCGCCGACATCCCCTTCCAGGCGCTCCAGTCGAAGGTCCAGTCGTAGATGTCGCCGTCGGCCTCCGACAACGCGATCCGCGTGCCGGTCACCTCGACGGGGTCGCCGTAGATGGCGGTCTCGAAGTAGCGTTGCGCGTTCTCCAGCGACAGGTTGATGCAGCCGTTGGTGACGTTCGACGATCCCTGCACGCCGACGGTCTCCGGGTTCGCGTGGATGAACTCGCCGTTGTTGGAGATACGCACCGCATAGCGCTCGCGGACGTTGAAGTATCCGGCGGCCGGGTTGCTCATGTAGAAGTCTTCGTACTTCTCGCTCACCACGTGGATGCCCGACCGGGTGACGTTGCGGTCGAGGTCGCCGCCGCCGTAGCTGCACGGCAGGGTCATCAGCGTCTCACCGCCGCGAACCACCACGATCTGGTGCGACGACGCCTCCGCATTGACGACCTGCGCCCGCCCGATGGTGAAGTCGCTGGTGACGTCCGCGGCACCGTAGGCACCTTCGCCGTGGTCGAGGCCGTAGAGCTTGGCCGACATGTGCACCTTGGTGCCCGGCTTGTAGTAGTTCTTCGTGCGCCAGTGCACGCGTGAGCCGTTGTCCTCGCCCAGCCACGCCCAGGAGCCCTCGGTCCGCGGCGTCGTGGTCACGGTCAGAGCGCGCTCGACGGCAGCCTTGTCCTCGACCGTTCCGTCGAACTTCAGGATGATCGGCGCGGCGATGCCCACTTCCTGCCCGTCGCCGATGTTGACGACGACGTTGAGCTGGGTCTTCGGCGCGAGCGTGGTGAAGCTGCCCTCGATGTTCTTCGTCTTGCGATCGGTGCCGGTCGCGCTGCCGCTCCACGTGTATTTCGTCCCATAGCCGAGCGGCTCGGAGACGGTGAAGGTGGTGCGGTCGTCGGAGAGCTTGCCCGCGACCGCCCTGCCACGCGGATTGACCAGTTTGACGTCGGGATTCAGGACGCCGTTGGACACCTTGACGGAGAAGTCCGTGGTCGGGTTCGGGTCGTCGGCGTCGAGTGCCGGAGTGAACGTGATGTCGACGACGGGCGCTTCCGGCTCCTTGGCCTTGCCGGGGTCCGACGACGAGCCGCTGCACGCGGCGAGGGTCGCGCCGAGGACGCCGACGCCGGCCGCGGCGAGCATCGTGCGCCGGTTGAGTAGGGGCTGGGTGTTCATCGCCTACCCACTGTACCGATCGAATCGCCCGGTCAGCGGGCCGCGACCGCTCCGGGAAGGTGTGCTCGCTCACCGTCGTGGTCGAAGATCGACAGAATCTCTACCGGTCCGCCGTGCGCGCCGATCGAATGCGGCACCATCGTCGAGAACTCCGCGGCGTCACCTTGGGGAACGAGGATGGTGCGCTCACCGAGCAGCAGCCGCACCGTGCCGGAGAGCACGGTGAACCACTCGCGGCCGGGGTGAACGCCCAGGTGATCGGGGTCGTTCGGGTGGTCGACATCGATGCGCATCTTCGCGACGGTGACCCCCTGAGGTGCGCCTTCCCGCGACAGCATCCACACCGTGACCCCGTCGCGGGTGTGCGGTTCGGGGCGGATCACGACGTCGGCGTCGTCGGCGGGTTCCACCAACTGATCGAGGGTGGTTCCGAGCGCGCGAGCGATCGGCACGAGTTGGTCGAGGGCGACGCGCCGATGACCGGTCTCGATGCGGCTCAGCGTCGACGGACTGAGGAAGCACCGTGCGGCCAGCGCATCGAGCGTCCAGCCCTTGGCGATGCGAAGTCCGCGGATGCGCTGCCGGACCACCACATCGAGTTCTTGCGTCATACGCAAGAGTGTATGCCCCTCGCGCATTTCCGCGCTACCGTCGAGTCATGGCCCAGTCGCATCACCACCACCACAATCACGGCGAGCATCCCCAGGATCACCAGATGGCGAGCGTGCTCGATCTCGACGCCGCCGTCGCCGGTGGATACATCGACGACGCGATCGACCTGATCCGCGACGCCCTGCCGCGCGAACCGAAGATCGTCGTCGACATCGGATCTGGCACCGGCACCGGCACGGACCGGCTCGCCGCGCGTTTCGACGCCGCAGAGATCATCGCCGTCGACCACTCCCCCGAACTCGCGGAGTTGCTGACCGAGCGTGCTGCCGCAGCCGGATACGCGGACCGGCTGCGCACAGTTCTCGCGAACCTCGACGACGGGTGGCCGGCAGAGGTGTCGAATCCAGAGGTGTCGAATCCCGACGTGGTGTGGGCGTCGTCGTCGCTGCACCACATCGCCGACCCGGACCGTTTCCTCGCGGCAGCACGCACGGCACTCACCGACGACGGCATCCTCGCGGTGATCGAACTCGCCGGTGCACCAAAGTTTCTCCCGGACGACCCGGGTGTCGGGCTGTCGGGACTCGAGGGCCGCTGCCAGTCCGCGATGTCGGTCAACGGATGGAATTCGTTCCCCGACTGGACAACTCACCTCCAGTCAGCCGGGTTCGACGTGGTGGCGCACCGAAGGATCCGCGTCGAGCCCGATCCGCTGCCGCCGCAGACCGTCGAGTACGCCGTGCAGTGGTACAGCCGACTCCGCGTCGGCCTCGCCGAGGTCCTCGACGCCGACGATCTCGCCGCCCTCGACGTTCTCCTGTCCGACGATTCGCCGCTCGCATTCCACCGTCGCGGTGACCTGACCTTCCGCGCCGGTCGCATCGTGTGGATCGCGCGCCCGGCAACCGAAAGGAATCTTTCATGAACATCATCGATGTCGCCGTCATCGGCGGCGGTCCGGCCGGACTCAGCGCGGCCATCGCGTTGGCACGGTCGTTGCGCTCGGTCGTGGTCATCGACGCCGGCACGCCCCGCAACGCCCCCGCCGACGGCGCCCACAATGTCCTCGGCCACGAGGGTGTGCCGCCACTGGACATCCTGGCCGCGGGTCGCAAAGACCTCGAGGCCTACGGCGGCGTCATCCGCACCGATTCGGTACTCACCGCCACGCGCGACGATTCCGGCTTCACTCTGGATCTCGCGTCGGGCGAGGTTGTCCAGGCCCGCCGACTCATTCTCGCCACCGGTCTCGTCGACGAACTTCCCGACATTCCCGGTGTCGCCGAGCTATGGGGACACGACGTACTGCACTGCCCGTACTGCCACGGCTACGAGGTGCGCGGCAAGCGGATCGTGGTGCTCGGCACGAGCGCGATGTCGACCCATCAGGCGATGCTGTTCCGGCAGTTGTCCGACCAGGTCACCGTGCTCACCCACAACATGCCCGCGCTGGAGCCGGCCGACTCGGAACGACTGCGCGCCCGTGGGATTGACGTCGTCGACGCACAGGTGCAGCGGCTCGCCGTGAGCACCGACGCCGACGGCACCCACCACCTCGACGGCGTCGAGCTCGCCGACGGTTCGGTCGTCGAGGCCGACGCGGTGGTTGTTGCGCCTCGATTCATCGCTCGGACGGACCTCTACGAGCAGCTCGGCGGCACACCCTCCCCGCATCCGATGGGTGGCGTGTTCATCGAGACCGGGATCATGGGCCAGACCGCGGTCCCCGGCGTGTGGGCGGCCGGCAACACCTCCGACCTCTCGGCGATGGTCACCGTCGCGATGGGTGCGGGCGTTCAGGCCGGGGCCGCCGTGAATGCCGATCTGGTGGCCGAGGACACCGAGCGCGCGGTCGCAGCTGCCGCTGCCGGCTGAACCTCCACCCGCTCACTCAGGCAGCACCACCCGCGAACCACCACCGCTCCCTGAGGCGCCGCCCTGAGGAGCGAGCTTGCGAGCGTTGGTCCAGCCGCCGTCGATGGGGTGGGCATGGTTGTAGGGCTTGACGTGGTCGAGTTGGCACTGTTCCGCGGGTCGTCCGCAGTAGGGTCCGCGGCAGTGGTGATCAGTCAGCGCGATAGCGCGCCGCTGTGCGTCTGTTGGTTCGTAGTCCAACGCCCCGACCGGGGGTACAGGTAGCCCACCGTGTCCGGTGGGGTCGATCGGCGCCGGGTTGGGTGGGCGGGAGAGCACCCGGACCAGCGCCGAACCCGTCTGCGAGCTGCCGGCCAGGTGGGCGGGCACATGAACACGGCCGGCCTTGCGGGGTCGTCCGGCGCGCAACATGCTGACCCGACCGTCCGGGTCGGTGTCGGTGGGATCGCTGCGATGCAGAAACCGTTGGCTTTCGCGGTACATGCCGGTCCAGGTGGCATCCTCGGCGAGTGCACGCGCGTGGGCGGGGTCGATCACCCCGTA
>NZ_JBSFQL010000031.1:0-61801 GCF_053588675.1 Gordonia sp. NPDC003422 | reverse complement strand
ACCCGTCTTCGACAACCAATCCGGCAACGAATCATCCAACTTCTCCCGGAACTGATCAGCCTCCGGACCCAGATACTCCGACGTCTGCCCTTCCAACCCCCGCAGCAGACGCTCCGCACTGAAACAATCCTCCGCGAAATCCAGATACTCCCGCCCACCCGCAGTCACCGTCTCCGGCTCACCCGACAACCACAACGACTTGTGCCCCGGCGACAAAAACGTCTCCAACTCCGGCAACCGCGCAGCAGGCATAACCTAAACCTCCCCGAAAACAGACACGACAACAGACAGGAAAACAACAACGGCACCGCGCAAAGACCCTCATCTTCACGCGGTGCCACACCACAACAACAACCGAATTTCGCTACCGCCGACCCACCAGATCAGCCCTGATGAATGGTCTGCCGAATCCGATTCTGCATCGCCGACACATTCTCGGTGTTCTCCCCCACCGCCTCCTGAATCTGCGACAAAATCTGGGTGATCGAATCAAACCCATTCATCACCGTGCCCTGCACACCCGAAAAATCATCATGCTCGCCACCCTGCCAAGCACCAGCCAACCGCTGAATATGATCCCGCAACTCATCCACCGCGCCCTGCAGATTCGACGCCGCCGAACCCACCCGCTCCTCGGCAGCCTGCGCCGCGCCCGGATCATACGAGTACTCGCCACCCTCAGACATCAGACCAACCCCCGTTTCAGATATTCGTCGACTCAGCAGTATGAAAATCCATCCGGCCACCCGCCGAACGCACATTCGTGGCCTGCTCATCCTGAGCCGACACATACGTCGAGGCCACATCCTCGGTCCGAACACCCAACTGCTCCAACGCCTTATTCACCTGCCCGGCAGCCGAGGACCACTGATGCTGCAAATTCGCCAACTCCGTCTTCGCACCACCCTTGATCTTGCCCAACAGCTCGGTCATCGCCGCATCAAACTCCGAAGAGTTCGACGTGAACTTCCCCAGAGCATCCTGCAACGACCCCGCATGAGACTTCACCACCGTGTGATCAACCTCGAAAAAACCATTACCCGACAAAGCTGAAACCTCCCCGAAGACATTCCCCACCGCCAAACATGCTGGCAGACAACAAGCACAACGGCAGAAAGACGTTCACACCGGCAAACTTGATCCATGCCAGGCTATCCACACTCGACCGCCGGGCGCAACCGTCGAGCGCCCCGTGTCGGTCGGTCGATACCATCGCAGTCGTGCAGCATCGGAAACTGGGCTCGCAACGCTCGCTTGCCGCCCTCGCCCGCCTGGAGCGCACCTTCCAGCCGGAGCAGGCAACGCCCGCGGTTGTGGTGGTGATCCCGCTCGACCAGCGCACCGCGACCTCGCCGTTTGCCGCGGCGTTGGCCGTGTTGCTGGAGTCGGTGCTGCCTCATCCGGTGTGCGCCGTGGACACCGACGGCACCGCACAGCCGCTGCGTCGGCTGCTGAAGTCTTCGGGCGCAGGCGATCTCGTCGGGCTGGCCGCGTCGCACGATGCCACTCTGCGTCGGCGCAGCGTAGAGAACTACGTCGACATGGCCGCTGAGGTCCCGCTGGCGTCGTGCTGGCTCGATGGCCCGGGTGCGTTCCCCCCGAACGTCTTCCGGGATGCCGTGTGGAAGCTGCGTCGCCGTTTTCCGACGCTGGTGCTCGACGTGCCACAGGGTGTGCCGCGCGGCACCATCAACGTCGCCTGCGAGCTGGCGAGTCACGTTGTGCTCGTCGGTGATTCGACCGACATCGGCCACGAATGGCTACACGAGGGCAAATCGGTGCTGGCGACGCTCGCGGCCCGCCACGCGGTGACCGTGGTCGCGGTGGGCGGCCACGATGACGTCCGCACGGCATGTGCGCACTGCGCCGTGACACCGACGCCGCCGATGGATGTCGGATCGTCGGGTGGCTCGGCGCGCACGGCGCTGACCGCGTCGAGCGAGAGTGTCATCGCACTGTCGGAGGTGGCGCTGCGCGCGATCACAAGCCCAGCGTGACAGCGATATTCGTCGCCGATCAGCCGTTGAGGGCTTCGCGGATCCCGTCCCGGTAGCTGCCGACGGCGGTGTTGGCGCCGCCGACCAGCTTGGAGGTGACCTCCAGGATGTCCTCGACGACGGTCGCGGCCTTCTGCCAGGCGTCGTAGACGTCTTCGAACAGTTCGTGTTCGGGACCCACCCAGCCCGCCTTGTGCTGGATTCTGCCGTTGAGCGCGACGATGTCGGCCTGCAGGGCGGCACCCGCAGAGGCCACCCGCGTTGCCGCGGATGCGGCTGCTTCCTCGTCCCAGCCGAACAGATCGCCGGACATCGCGAGCCCCCTCCAGTTGCGTGTCAGATGTGAAAGTTGAATCCCGAGACGTTCGCGGCGATCTTCCCGGCCGCACTGGCGACTTCGCGGTCGATCGTCTGTGCACCGGTGCCGATCGCCTGCGATACCTCGCCCAGACCGCCGATCCCCTCGAGAAGCTTCTCGATGCTCGTCGTCCACGCACCCTGGAAGCCGTTCTCGGCGTCGACAATCCGCGGATCACCGTGCCGGTCGTCGAGGCCGTGGACGAGGGTGCCGTCCTTCTTCTCGGACTCGAGCCGACTCTTGATCCTGACGAGACTGTCACCAAGGTCGATCATCGTCTGTTTCGGTACCTGGATGTAGGCCATCGGTAACCTCCCCTGCTACAACTCGTGTGCGACCCCTGCAACGATGCTCTCTGCCGAGGCTAACACTGCGGCGGCGGTGTCGCCACGACGGTCACGGCTCGAACTCGTAGCCCACGAGGTCGACCGCGTCGTCGGACGTGGGTGTGTCCGCTTCGACGATCGGCGTGTCGTCGTCGAGTGTGACGGCGTCAGTGTCGGGTGCCGACCCGGTCTCGGTCGCGTCGGTGCGGACACTGCCGATGCATCGGATGACCATGTCCCGCAACGAGTCCGCGAGGTGGATCTGCGGGGTCGTCACCGCGACCACCAGGGTCCACGTGGTCCCCGGCATCGGATAGAAGCCCTGCACGGAGACCACCTCGCGCAGGCCCAATCCGTCCTGCTGGCTGCGTCGAATCGTGGTGATCCCATAGGCGTTCCCGCTGGGTGTGGTGCGTTCCTCGAAGGTGTCACCATCGCCGAACGCACGCCGGATCGGCGCCATCGAGGCCAGCCGGCCGGTGCTCGAGTCGAAGGTGATGTTGAGGACGACGTTGGCGATCCGGCCCTCGTCGTCCACCCCGGGCTTCAGCAGCGTGAGCAACACCTTCTTGCGCTGGGCCAGCGCGACCACGTCTTCCATCGCCCGCAGCAGGTCCTTGCGATCCTTGGACCGCACCCGCCGTCCGGCGAAGTAATCGTCGACGATGCGCTCGTTCTGCCGCTTCCACCGCGCCGGATGGGTTTCCACCACGGCCCAGTCCGTGGGCAGCCGCACATGCCATTCGAACGGCGGACGCGCTGCGTCGGGATGCCACTCGATTCCCGGGCGGCGGGTCTGTGCGTCGTCGCCGACGGTCTCGGTCATGTCCGCTCCTCTGCGATGTGGTCGAGTTCGGTTCGCTCAAGTTCGCCACCGTCGTCGGGCGCCGGCGGGGTGTACGCCAGCTGCAGCCGCTGCGCCGGCCGCCCACGGCGGACCAGGTCACCGCGGCCGGGCGGCTGATGCGACATCCACACCTTCGGCCAGATCTGGCCTTCCTGTCTATCACCGGAGAGCAGCAGGCCCGTGGCCCCGGCCTCTTTGACCGCTTGCAGGACGGTCTCGTAGGCGGCCCGCGAAGCACCCGCCGCGCGACGCAGGATCACCAGGTGCACGCCCAGGTCGCGTGCCTGCGGCAGGAACGGCACCAGCGGCTTCAGCGGACTGTTCGACCCCTCCATCAGATCGTAGTCGTCGGCGACGATGACGACCTCCGGGCCGGTCCACCACGACCGCTCGCGCAGCTGACGCGGCGTCACGTCGTCGGGCGGCATCCGGCGCTGCAGCTCCTTCACGATCGAGGAGACCAGCGCCGCAGCGATATTCGCGGTTCCACCGTAGCCGCCGAGGAACTCCTTGGGCACCACGTCGAGCAGCTGCCGTTTGAGGTCGAGGACCGCGAAGACCAGTTCGCCCTCGCGGAAATGCGGGCACAGTTCGTCGACGATGGTGCGGACCAGCGCCGTCTTGCCCGAGCCGGAGTCGCCGAAGACGAGAAGATGCTGGTCGTCGCCGAACAGGTTGAGGCGCACGGGTTTGAGGTTCGATTCGGCCAGGCCGATCGCGATGTGCCGGGTATCGGGGTGGTCGCGGCGCAGTTGCGCCAGTTCGACGGACTCCGGCAGCATGCGGACCGCCGGTGCCGACGTCCCCTGCCAGGCGTCGGCGATCGCGGCGATGGTGGCATCCATCTCGCCGATTCCGGCACCGTAGGCGGGCAACGCCACCTGCCCGAGCAGGCTGTCCTGGGTGAGGCAGCGGCCGGGATTGTCGGCGCGGATCGACTCGACCAAGCGGCGTCCGATGGTGGAGTCCAGCGGATCGTTCAGGCGGAATTCGACGCGGGTGCCGATCATGCCCTGGATCTGGATGCGGAAGTCGGTCCAGCGGCCGGTCGTCGCGATCAGGTGCACGCCGTAGCCCAGGCCGCGGGAGATGATCTCCTGCACGGTGCGGGCGAGTTCGTCGAACTCCTCGCGGAATGTCCACCACGAGTCGATGACGAGAAACACGTCGGCGCAACGGAGTTCGGGCAGCCCGCCGGCGCGGTGCATGTCCCGCATCTGCTCGGCGGTCTCGATCTGGTGGTCGGCGAAGATCCGTTCACGCTCGGCGAGCATCGCGGCCATCTCGGCGACGGTGCGTCGGATCTTGTCCACCTCGAAGCGGGTCGCGACGTCGCCGACATGCGGCAATCCGGCCAGCGGTCGGAGTCCGCTGCCGGTCATGTCGATCAGGTAGAAGGCGACCTCGGCCGGGGTGTGGGTGAGCGCGGCCCCGACCACCAGCGAACGCAACGCGGTGGTCTTGCCCGACTGCGGTGACCCCAGGAAGACCAGGTGGCCACCGGAACCCGACAGATCCACCGTCAGCGGCCCCTGCCACTGTTTGAGCGGCTGATCCTTGATGCCGAGCGGGAAGTGCAGTGTCGGACGGTCGGCGGCGGTGAGCCCGCGCGCCCGCGTGGCGGCCACCTCGCCGACGACCTCGTCGAACCGCAGCGACTGCGGCAGCGGCGGCAGCCAGATCTGCCGGACCTTGGCGGCATGGTCGCCGAGACGGTCGGCGACCATCTCCAAGGTCGACGCACTGAACGGGTCGTCCTGGGCGACAACGGCTTTCTCACCGCGACGCGATTCGGCGTACTCGTGTTGCCGTTCGGCCAGCCAGTCAGACGTGTCGTTGATCAGATGAAACGGCATCGGCACCGGCGGCAGCGTGGTGTCCTCGGCGTCCTCGGCGGGCACGTACCGCCCGGACACGTAGGCCGCCTTGAACCGCACGAAGATGTCCGGGTCGACCTTGAGAATCCCCGAGCCCGGGATCGGTGGCAGCTCGTGGGCGTCGGCGGTGCCGATCACGGTGCGCGACTCCTGAGCCGAAAACGTCCGCAGCCCAATCCGATACGACAGATGCGACTCGAGGCCGCGCAGTTTGCTCTCCTCGAGCCGCTGCGTCGCGAGGAGCAGATGCACACCGATCGACCGGCCGATCCGCCCGATCTGCACGAACAGGTCGATGAAATCGGGTTTGGCCGTGAGGATCTCACCGAACTCGTCGATGACGACCAGCAGATTGGGCAGCGGCTCCAGATCCTGCCCGGCCTCGCGCCTGCGGTTGTACTCGGTGACGTTGGGCAGTGAACCCGCTGCCTGGAGCACCTGCTGGCGTCGTTGCATCTCGCCGAGCAACGCGTCGTGCAGTCGGTCGACGAGACCGGAGTCGTCGGAGAGGTTGTCGACCATCGCCGTGGTGTGCGGGAGCCGATCGAGGCCGGCGAACGCGGCACCGCCCTTGTAGTCGACCAGCACCAGGGCCAGACGGTCGGGGGAATGGCAGACCGCCTGCGCGAGCACCATGGTGCGCAGCACCTCCGACTTGCCCGATCCGGTCGCGCCGATGCACAGACCGTGCGGACCCATGCCCTCCTGGGCGGATTCCTTCAGATTCAGATGCACCGGGCTGCCACTGCCGCTCACCCCGAACGGCACATTCAGGAAGGCGTCCAACGACTTCGGCGCCCACAACTGGTCGATGTCGTAGGTGCCGAAGTCGGCGATCCCGAGCAGCCGGTCGAGGGTGATGGTGGTTTCGAGCGGGGCGTCGGGCGCGGCGTCATCGACGAGGCGGATGGGTGCGAGGCGGCGTGCGATGGTCGCGGCGACCGTGGGTGAGACGGCGTCGGCGCTGCCGCGTGAGGCACCGCGGACGAGTCTGCGGGTGCGTTCGAAGTCGGGGGCGCGTTCCTCGCCGGGACGCCGCTGCGCCTCCACGATGACCTCGACGTCGACCGCCCGGTCGTCGGCGATGGTGACGCGGGCATCGACGTGCCCGGGTTCCAGCGTGCGGTCCTCGTTGAGGACGACGAGCACCACCTTGAGTTCGCGCAGATCGTCGCCGATCAGCCTCGCGAGCAGGTCGCGGCCGTGGGCGTCGGTCGCGTCGATGACGACGATCAGGTGGTGGGTGTCGAGTTCCTGACCGGAGAAACGCTTGCTTCGATCGCCGAGTTCGTCTCTGCGACGGGCGACTTCATCGAGTAGCGGGGCGGCGTCCTCGGCGTCGGTCGAGGTCATCCGACGACCGATCGGGCCATCGAAACGCTCCGGGTCCAGGACGTGCGGCAGCCACAGCGCCCACCCGTAGGCGTTGACCCGGCCACCGGCGGGCAGCGCGACGTGCACGCGGACATCGTCGGGCGCGTGGAACACCGCTACCTGCGTCAGCAGCGCCCGGACTGCTTCGCTCGTGCGGTCCCGCGGTCCGACGATCGACACGATGCCGGCCAGCGGGACGCCGATCGGCAGGTCGTCGATGCGTTCGGTCGCCGCCAGCAGCCGGTCCAGATGTGCCTGGGCGATCGGTTCGGGCGCCTTGAGCGGGTCGGAGTCCTTGTCCACCTCCACCTCTCGCGCCAATGGTCCGACCCCGTTGCCGACGCGCACCGTCAGGAAGTCGGGGTCGGAGGGTCGGCGTTCCCACAGCCGGGAGGGGTCGCGGATCACCGCGAGCAGATCCGCGGGCGCCGGATGCCGGCGATGCGCGACGCGTCGTTGCTCGGCGATCTCGTCGTCGAGGCGGCGTCGGGTGTCGTTCACAAAGGAGACAAAGACGCCGCGCTGCTGCTCGGCCTTCTTCCGGCCGCCGGTCTTGGCGTGGATGAACATCACGATGCCGCCGATGATCGCGCCGACCACGATCACCCCGCCGGCGATCATGCGGATCGGGTTGCCCGACGACATCATCATCGCCAGCATGCCCACACCCGCCATCAGCGGCAGGATCGCGCGCATCGCCATCGCGCCCTGCCCGGAGGCGGCGTCGATGACGGGTACGCGCGGGAGTTTCAGGGGGTCGGCGGGCAGCGGATCGGCGCGCAGCCGCGCAGGCCGATGCACCAACTTCGTCCCCACCGGCTACTTCCCCCTCAGATCCGTCCCGCGTCCACCGCCGACCACGTGAGTCAGGCCGCTCGATCCCGTCTGCCATCATGGACGCCATGGCTTCGAACTTTGTTCGGCTGACCGTCGTCGCCGACGACAACCAGCTCGACGTGAGCCTGCCGGCCCATCGCCCGATCGCCGAGTATATCGATGACGTCGTGGAGCTGTTGGGTCCCGCCAGTGCTGCACCGGCCGCGAGCTGGACGCTGTCGTCGGTGCGCCACGGCGTGCTCGATCTCGAGGACACCCTGTCCGACCACTCACTGACCGACGGCGCGCAGCTGCATCTGACGCGGTCGGCCGAGGCGATGGCACCCCCGTTCGTCGACGACGTGATCGACGAACTCCGACGTCAGGTGGCCGCCGGATACCAGCGGTGGGCACCGGAGACCGCCCGCTCGTGGATCGCGTCGGCGGTCGCGGTGATCCTGATCGTCGGTGGCGGATCGGTGGTGGCGGTCGACGACACGGCCGCCGCGGTGGGCGCGCTGTCGGGTCTGGCCGTGTTCGCCGCGATCGTGGGTGCGCTTGCTCGCCGGTCCGCGCTGGGCCACGTGCTGTGGGCGGCGGTGCCGCTCGCCGCCGCCGCGGCCTGGCGTGCCGCAGATTCGTGGGGTCTCGCCGAGTCGGTGGCCTTCGCAGGCGCCGCCGGGACGGCCCTGGCGGCGGTGGCTGCCGCCGTCGTCGTGCGGTCGGTGTCCATTGCGGTGGCGAATGCCGTGTGCGCCATCGTCTTCGGTGTCGCCGGCGTGCTGTTCTACCTCGGCGCGAACCCGACCGCGGTCACTGTGTGGGGGTCGGCGGTGCCGGTGGTGATCATCCTGTTCGCGCCGGCGGTTGCGCTGTCGTCGTCGGGTCTGCTGGCCCAGATCCGCCTGAGCGAACAGATGGAACTCGCCGCCCGCAGCGCCATCACCGACGCCATGTCGCGGGGTCGGGCGGCCGCCGACGTGATGGTGTGGACGGCATCGGCGCTGGTGGTCCCGATCGTCGCGACCATCGCGCTGACCGGCGTCTGGCAGCAGGGTTTGGCGGCCGCGTTCCTGGTGGTCATCTGGCTGCTGCGGAGCCGCAACTTCACCCACACCCGCCACGTCGGGCCCATGATCCTCGCGGCCGCGGCGGCGACCGCGTTCCTCGCCGTCGGTGTTGCGGGGTGGTCGGGGCTGGCCGTCGGGCCCGCCGCAGCCCTCGGAGCGGGCGCTGCGGCTCTGGTGGCGCTGTGCTTCGGCGCCGGCGCCCTGCCGGCGTTGCCCGAGGTCAGCGGCGCACGAGTGCGTCGCATCCTCGACGCGCTGGACCTCCCGCTGGCGATCGCCTTCATCCCGGTCGTGTTCTTCGCGCAGGGCGTCTACAACCTCGTCTGGCCGTGACTCACCTCCCTCCCGATGGCTGAGGTGCGAGCCTGCGAGCCTCGAAGAGAGCGCAAGCCGCCGGGCTGAGGAGCCCCACCCCTCCGATGGCTGAGGTGAGAGGAGCGCAAGCGACGAGCCTCGAAGCCCCTGGTGAGACAACAATGTCATCTCGCCACGCCCTTCGAGGCTCGCTTCGCTCGCACCTCGGGGAGCGGTAAGGCTCGCTTCGCTCACATCTCAGGGAGCGGGAAAGGTTCGTGTCAGCGGGACCGCGTACGCGCTTGAATGAGGTCGATCATGTAGCCGGTGACCACGATCCCGACAACGATGACGGCCGCCAGGATCAGCGAGATGACCAGCAGTTTGATCGGGATCGAGCGGCCGCGGGGTTGCCCCGTTCCATGGATCAGGGCCGTCGAGGCGAGCTCCGAGCGGAGCTTGTGCGCCTGCAGCACAGTCCGGGCGTCGTTACGATCGGTCACGAGGGGCACCCTACTATCAGGGGCTGAGGATACGGTCGCCTACGTTCGCACCGTGTAGGGGAGAGTGATCAGCACATGACGCACACCGAGGGTTCGCCGGGCTCGCAGCCCCCACCGTGGCTGCGTGTGGATGCCGATGACGACGAGCCGAAGGCCACTGCCGCCGAGGCGCCGGCCGAGCACTACCGGGCTGCCGACGCTGCAGCGTCGGTTCCGTTGACCCCGATCTCAGCCGCGGTGCTCCCGTCGGCAACACCGAGCCGCGGCTGGATGCCCGCCGAGCCGGTGGACGATGCCCCGGCAGCGGATTCACCCGAATCCCCGGCCCGCGAGGTCTCCCCCAGCCCCGAAACTCCCGCGCCCGAGCCCACCGAGGCTAAGGCGCCGGACACCGATCGATTCGCCGCATTCGTGCCGGCACCGCCGAGTCATCCGACCGCCCCACCCCAGCAGGTTCCGAGTTATCCACCTGCTCCGCCGATGCCGGCACCTCCACCATGGCAAGGTGCACCCGCGCATCAGGTTCCGCCCGGCTACCCGCATCCGGCCGGACCGCAGAACCTCGCCCCACCTCCCGGGCTCGACCCCCACCGTCTGGTGCGACACTCCGCGCCGGCCCCGAGTCGGGGGTGGCGCCAAGCGCTGCACGCCGCGTCGGGTGGACTCATCAATCTCGGCGACTCGAAGTCGCAGCAGCAACTGAACGAGATGGTTGCCCGTGTGCGACAACCGATTCAGGGTGATTTCCGCCTGGCGGTCCTGTCTCTCAAGGGCGGCGTGGGCAAGACCACGACCACCATCGGGCTCGGTTCAGCCTTCGCGTCGTTGCGCGGCGACCGGGTGATCGCGGTGGACGCCAATCCCGACCTCGGAACATTGGCCAGCCGTGTTCCGCAGCAAACCGCGTCGACGGTGCGCTCGGTACTGCACGACCCCAACATCCACCGCTACACCGACATCCGACGGCATACCAGCCAAGCGTCGAGTCGGCTCGAAGTCCTTGCCTCCGAGCGTGATCCGGCGGTGTCGGAGGCGTTTAGCGCCGAGGAGTACCGCAAGGTGCTCGGGGTGCTGGAGAACTTCTACAACATCATCATGACCGACTGCGGCACCGGCCTCATGCACTCGGCCATGCAAGGTGTGCTCAGCACCGCCAATGCCATCGTCCTGGTGACCTCGCCCGCGGTCGATGGCGCCCAAAGCGCCTCGGCGACACTGGATTGGCTCAACGCTCACGGTTACCAGCGACTGGTGAGTCAGGCGATCGTGGTGATCTCGGCGTCCAAGCCCGGCGGGGCGCCGATCGATCTCGATCTGCTGGCCGACCATTTCCGCGGCCGCACCCGGGCGGTGCAGATCATTCCCTACGACGATCATCTGGCCACCGGCTCCTACGTCGAGCTCGACCAGTTGCATCGACGCACCCGTACCGCATTCCTCGAACTCGCTGCGACGGTGGCCGATTCCTTCTCGGTCAACATGGCTCCACCGCCGACGGCGCAACAGCCGTGGGTCGGCTGACAACCACACAGGATGACAATGCACGACGATCAACCCGATCAGCCATGGCCGAGTTGGATTCCCGAGGCCGACGACACCGCTGACCACCCGTCGCATGTCGACGTCCGGCCCGGTCCGCAACCACAGGCCGTACCGCCGCCGAACGCTGTGGTGCACCCGGGACCTCCGGCAATCCCTCACGGGTATGGGCCTCCCCAGGGGTACCCGCCGCCAGGCTACGGGCCTCCCTCGGGATACGGACCACCTCCGCAGGCCGCGGGTCCGCCACACGCCCAGCAGGCCCCCGCCTCGCTGGACGACGTGCGGATCCTGCGTCGTGCGCAGCGACCGCCGAGTCGGGGTTGGCGCCGCGCCGTCCACACTCTGTCGGCGGGTGCCATCAATCCCGGTCAGTCCCAGGGTGATATCGAGTACCAGCAGCTCCTCGCGCGCGTGCGCCGTCCCATCCGCGGCGACTATCGCATCGCCGTGTTGTCGCTCAAGGGCGGGGTCGGCAAGACCACCACCACCGTCGGACTCGGATCGACGTTCGCGTCACTGCGCGGTGACCGGGTCATCGCCGTCGACGCCAACCCCGACCTGGGCACCCTCGCACAGCGCGTCCCACAACAGACCTCGTCGACGGTGCGAGATCTCCTCGCCGACGACAACGTCTACCGCTACTCCGACGTCCGCGCGCACACCTCGCAGGCGCCGAGCCGACTGGAAGTTCTTGCCTCCGAGCGTGATCCGGCCATGGCCGAGGCATTCAACCAGGACGAGTACCGCGGGGTCATCACCATTCTGCAGCGCTTCTACAACATCATCCTCACCGATTGCGGCACCGGTCTGAGCCATTCGGCCATGAGCGGGGTTCTCGAACTGGCCAATGCCCTCATCCTCGTCAGCTCCCCCGCTCTCGACGGCGCGCGCAGCGCGGGTGCGACGCTCGACTGGCTCGAGGCCCATGGCCACGGGCACCTCGTCTCACGTGCTGTTGTTGTGCTCAGCTCCTCACGGCCAGGCGCGTCGACCATCGACACCGACCAGCTCGCCCAGCACTTTCTGACCAGATGCCGTGCAGTACATCAGATTCCGTTCGATGACCACCTTGCCGAAGGAGCCGACGTCGACCTGGAACTGATGGGCAAGCAATCCCGACGCGCGTTCGTCGAGCTCGCGGCCACGATGGCCGACGAATTCTCCGGCGGGTTCACTCCCTAACCTGGCCGCCGTTCGGGCACTCTGTGTCGAATCGGAGAACCCGGTGCTGCAGCACACAGGTTCTCCGACTGCACACAGAGTGTCGGCGGAGAGTCCTTTTGCGCGGCGTGCACCGATTCCTTCCGCACCCGATACTGGGACCGTAGTTTCCTCGCAGACCAGTGCCGCTGAATTGTTCGCGCGCACCGAACAGCTACAGAGGAGACCACAGATGACCCAGGTTCAGGCGTCGCAACTCGACATCGCCGCGTTCCCAGAAGTACTCGACCGCGTTGCCGAGGGCGCAATCGCTCGTGAACTCGACAATGTCAACCCTTTCGATCAAGTCCGCGACATCGCTGCGGCCGGCTATGGCAAGCTCCGGCTGCCCGTCGAGCGCGGCGGTGCAGGCTACTCCCTCCGTGAACTGTTCTCCGCCATCATCGATCTCGCGGCCGCCGACCCGACCGTCGCCCACATCTACCGCACCCACTTCTGGCTCACCGAGGAGTTCCTGGCCTCGCAGTCGGAGAACGCAGGACGCTTCCTCGACCTGATCGCCGACGGCAAGGTGTTCGGCAATGCCACCAGCGAGCGTGGCAGCAAGGCGGCCGGCGACTTCCAGTTCACCACCACGCTGGCTCCGGTCGACGGCACCGAACGCTTTGTCCTCAACGGCGAGAAGTTCTACACCACCGGGACGCTATTCTCCGACTACGTGAGCGTGTGGACGGTCAAGGGCACCACTCTCACCTCCGTCGTCATCCCTACCGATCGCGACGGTGTCGAGATCCTCGACGATTGGGACGGCTTCGGACAGCGTCGAACCGGCTCGGGTACAACACGATTCACGAACGTCGCCGTGTACCCCGAGGACATCCTCCGCGAAGTGCCGCTCGACGAGACCCAAGCGCCGTCCACCCAGGGAGCATTCGTCCAGTTGTACCTGCATGCGGTGATCGCGGGCATCCTGCGGACCGTCGTCGCTGACGCCAAAGCACTCGTCGAAGGACGCACACGCAACTTTGCACACGCCACCTCGCCGATCCCGGTGGAAGACCCGTCGCTGCAACAGGTGGTCGGAGAACTCGCCGCGCTGGCCTTCGTCACCGAGAGCACCGTACTGATCGCGGCCGAATCCCTCGATGCGGCAGCTGATTCCGCCGTCGATGGCGTTCAGGATCCGAAGTTGGCACAAGCTGCGGCGCTGGCGGCGTCGAAGGCGAAGGTGGTGCTCGACGAGATCGGCACGCGCGCAGCGACTCTGCTGTTCGAAGCGGGCGGGGCGTCGGCGTCGAGCCGCAGCAAGGACCTCGACCGGCATTGGCGGAACATCCGGACCATCACGCTGCACAACCCCGCTCGACTGAAGGCGCAGGCCGTGGGCGCGCATGTGCTCCTCGGGCAGGATCTGCCGGCGAACGGGTACTTCTGAGTTCGATTCCAGTGGTGGACGCGGGCTCGCCGCCTACACCCGCTCCCTGAGGTGCTCGAGGCGCTAGCCGAGAGCCTCGAAGGGCACGGTGAGTGACGTCGCCAGGCCTTCGAGGCTCGTCGCTTGCGCTCCTCACACCTCAGGCAGCGGATGGGGGCTTGGTGACGTGACGTCACCAAGCATTCGAGGCTCGCCGCCAGCGCTCCTCGCACCTCAGGCAGCGGATTCAAGTCACTTCACATGACAAGGCAGACAACACGATATGTCCAATGATATCGACGAACGCGATCCTGACAACCGGCGTGCCATCGACTCGGTGCTCGAGCGACTCGACACCTATGGCCTTGGGCGACGGCAGTTCATCAAACTTCTGGCGGGCAGCACCGCGGCACTCGCGGCGGGTGGGGCGCTCGCGGCGGTCGGGCGCAGCGAAAGCCATTCAGGTGCAGTCGCGTACACCGACGGCCAGTTCGCACTGTTGAACTGGTCGTCGACCGGCGACTACCAGGTGCAGTGGGCCAACGCCTACAAGGCAGCGGCCAAGCAGCTCGGGTACAAGCCGGTGGTGCTCGACGGCAAGAGCGACGCGGCCGTGCAGTCCAATCAGTTCAATCAGCTGCTCACCCAGAAGACCACGGCGATCTTCGTCGGGCTCAACGACGCCGGGGCGTTGCCGACGCTGGCGCAGGACGCCAACCGCAGCGGGGTGCTGTTCCAGGCTGCCTGGAACGCACCGTCGTGGTACACGCCTTGGGAGAGTGACCAATACGGCCCCAACTACAACTCGTTTCTGATCCCCGACGAGTACGACTCGGTCGGCAAGGCGGTCGACGTGCTCGCCAAGCGGATCGGCGAAGAGGGCACCGTGGTGCGGGTCGGCGGCTTCTACCCGTCCATCGACGGACTCGAGGCACAGCGTCGCCTCGCCGTGCACCACACCCTCGCGAAGTACCCGAAGATCCGGTTCGCCGGTGAGCTGCACGCCAAGTACGACGCGGACCTGTCCCAGCGGGCCACCACCTCGCTGCTGACCCGCTACCCCGACACCGTCGGCATCGTGGCAGTCAACGACGATGCAGCGACCGGTGTGGTCGCGGGAATCGAAGCAGCCGGCAAGGTACCCGGCAAGGATGTGTTCGTGGTGGGCGCCAACGGGTCCACCGCAGGTATCGAACGCGTCCTCAACGGCCGTCAGCTCGTCACCACCGGCAATGTGCCCGCGTATCCGTCGTTCGTGACGATCGCGCAGTTCCACGATCGGCTGCGCGGCTGGCGGCCCGAACCGGCAGAGCGCATGTACGGATGGCACGCCGAGATCATCACCCGCGACAACGTGGAGAAGTTCAAGGCACGCTACGTCGACCAGCCGATCGGCCAGTCCTTCGACGTGAAACTGTTGTCGCGCACCGAACATCCGAACGACTTCGACCTGCAGTTCGACGCCTACCCGATCGAGAACCTCGACAAGGTGTGGCCCGGCATCGACAAACCCGAGGGCTTCACCTATCCCGAGCCCTACCTGCAGGCCCAGCGCAACGGCGACTACGACCGCATCCGTGCGCTGTACCGCGACCACTACCGCTATCCGGTCCTCGGACCGTCACCGTACGGAAGGACGGCATGAGCACCACCACACCACGACTCGAGGTGCGTGGCATCGTCAAGTCCTTCGGCGCCAACCGCGCGCTCAAGGGTGTCAACCTGGCCGTCGGCGACGGTGAGGTCGTCGGACTGATCGGCGAGAACGGCGCCGGGAAGAGCACCATCCTCAACATCGTGTCCGGTGTCCTGCCCTATGACTCGGGCAGCATCCGTCTCGACGGTGAGGAGATCGCTCCCAAGACCTACCAGGAAGCCAACCGGCTCGGCATCTTCCGAGTCTTCCAGGACGCCAACCTGATCGACAAGCTCACCGTCTACGAGAACACCTTCTTCGGCTGGGAGAAGCTCTTCCGTAGCCGTGGACTCCTGAATCGCAAGGCACTGATCCGGGCGACCGACGACGCTCTCACCGCCGCCGACATCGACGGGCTCGACGCACGCACACCCACCGGGCAACTGTCACCCGGCCAGAAGCAGAGCCTCGACATCGCGCGCGTGATCGCGCTGGCACGCAAGCTCGAGATCGAGCGTCCGGTGGTCCTTTTCGACGAGCCGACGACCGCGCTCGACCACGAGCACGAGGACAATTTCCTCCGTCTGCTCGAGCAACTGCGCGGCGAGGCCGCCGTGGTATTCGTCTCGCATCGGCTCCCCGAGATCCTCGACACCACCGATCGCATCACCGTGTTCAAGGACGGACAGTCGATTGCCGACCGTCCCACCGCGGGCGCCGACGAAACCGAACTACACCGACTCATGGTGGGCCGGGTGCGGACGGAGAACTACTATCGCGAGGGCGCACAAAAGGTCATCGACGTCGGCAAGCCACCGCGGCTCGTGGTCGACGGTGTGGCAGGTGCGGACGTCCTGCGCGAGGCCACCTTCGAGGTTCGGCCGGGCGAGATCTTCGGTCTGGCAGGCACCGAGGGATCGGGGAAGCGGGTGCTCGGCGAAATCATCGCGGGCGCCGTTCCCCGGGCGTCGGGCACCGTGACCGTCGATGGCGTGACGATCGACGGCGGCGTCGCACAGCACGTCGCAGCCGGCATCGCCTACGTGCCGCCGGATCGCGCCGACAAGGGACTCATCACCGGCGCATCCATCGTCGACAACCTCCAACTCGCTTCTCTGCACGATACTTTCGCGACCCGGCGGGTCGGGCTGTGGGCCGTCGGCCGGGCACGCAAGGTCGCCCACGAGTACGTCGACAGCCTCGGCATCGTCACCGAGAGCATCGACGCATCGGTGTCGTCGCTGTCCGGCGGCAACGCCCAGAAAGTGTTGCTGGCCAAATGGTTACTGCGACGCCCCGACATTCTCGTGCTCGACGCCCCCACCCAGGGCGTCGACACCGGCGCCCGCGAAGGCATCTACGACCTCCTCCGCGCGGCCGCGTCCGACGGCACCGCGATCGTCCTCGTCTCCGACGACCTCCCCGAACTGATCGGCCTGTCGCATCGGATCGGCGTCGTCACCAACGGCCGGCTCGTCACCGTCGTCGACGCACCCGCCGACGCCAAACCGGCCGAGCATGACCTTGTCGCCCTGATGATCCCCGGCACGCCGACCTCCCCCGAACTCACCACCCACAACCTCACGACCGCGAACGGATGACACGTGACCACCGAAGCCCAGCGCACCTCGTCGCTGCCCCAACTGACCGTCCCATCTCGCGACGACCTCGTCGCACTCCTACGTAGGCCGAATGTCGCCCGTGACGTGTTGCCGTTGGTCGCCCTCATCGCGTTGATCGCCTACTTCTCGCTGCGGGAGGAGGCCTTCTGGAGCCCGGCCAACTTCGCGCTGATCAGCGGTCAGGCCGGCATCCTGCTCCTCGCATCACTCGGCGCCACCCTGGTGGTGATCGCCGGCAGCATCGATCTCTCGGTGGGTTCCATCGCGTTGCTCACCGGCACCGTCATCGCCTACCTGATCCGGGAGGGTGTCAGCAATCCCGCTCTCGCCATTGCCATCTCGGTCGGTGTCGGCGCCGTGATCGGTCTGCTGAACGGAGTGGTGTTCGCGTTCGGCCGGGTGCCGTCGTTCATCGCGACGCTGGGCACCCTCTCGCTGTTCGCCGGCATCGCACTGACCATCCTCGAAGGCTCCACGATCAACTTCACCGACACCGCTATCCGCAATCTCGCTGTCGGACAATTGATCCCGAATCTGCAGAACGCCGCCCTGATCGCACTCGTGGTGCTGGGCATCGTGTGGTTCATCTCGCGCCGCACCCGGGTCGGTCTCTACACCTACGCCGTCGGCGGCAACGAACGCGTCGTCGAACTCGCCGGCGTGTCCACCCGACGGGTCAAGGTGTTCGTGCTGGTGATCTCCGGGATCACCGCCGGACTCGCCGGGCTCCTGTTGACCGCGCAGCTCGGTGCGGCGGGTCCGACTCTCGGTTCGACGATCCTCCTGGACTCGGTGGCCGCCATCGTCATCGGCGGCACCGCGCTGTCGGGCGGTGTCGGGAGCGTCGGACGCACCGTCCTCGGCGTACTCATCCTGACCGTACTGTCCAACGGCCTCAACCAGATCGGCGCCGCCGACTACACCCAGACCATCATCAAGGGTCTCGTCATCGTTGTCGCGGCCGTGTTCACCATGGCCTCGCAGCGCAAACTCATCGTCAAGTAACACCACGTCAGGAGACAACCATGACCAAGCCACTGCGCTTCTCCGCGTTCGTGATGAACACGACTTCCCATATTCTGCAGGGCCTTTGGCGCACCCCGGACGCCCGGCAAACCGACTTCAACTCACTCGAGCACTGGGTCGGGCTGGCCAAGGAACTCGAGCGCGGCAAGTTCGACTTCATCTTCTTCGCCGACGTCGTCGGACTGTACGGCGACTACGACGGCGGCTATCGCAAGTACGTCGAGGCCGGCCTGCAGATCCCCAGCAACGACCCGTCGGTGATCGCGTCGGCCATCGCCTACAACACCACCGATCTCGGCATCGCCATCACGAGTTCTGTCCTACAAGAACATCCGTTCAACTTCGCGCGCAAGATCTCCACGCTCGATCACGCGTCGAACGGCCGGATCGCCTGGAACATCGTCACGAACGGACTGTCGAACGCGTCGCGCAACTTCGGGTACGACGACCTCGAAGAGCACGACGAACGCTACGTGTGGGCCAACGAGTACGCGGATGTGGTCTACAAACTGTGGGAGGGGTCGTGGGACGACGACGCCCTTCTGCAGGACAAGCAGCAGGGCCGTCACGGCGATCCGGACAAGGTGCACAAGATCTTTCACGAGGGCAAGCGCTACCGCGTGGAGGGACCACACCTCGTCGCGCCGTCCCCGCAACGGACGCCGGTCCTCTTCCAGGCCGGATCGTCCACCGCCGGTCGCGAATTCGCGGCACGCAATGCCGAAGCACAGTTCATCATCTCCCCGAGTCCGGGGGCCGCCAAGATCCTGGTCGACGACACGCGCGGCCGGTTACCATCCTATGGTCGTGATCCGCACGACCTCACGCTCTTCCAGGGCCTGCATTTCGTCATCGGCAGCACCGAGGAGGAGGCGCGCCGCAAGGAGGCCGAGCTCGAGGACAACATCGACCTCGACGCGATGATCGCCCACCTGTCCGGCGCCATCGGCATCGACTTCGGCAGCCACCCCCTCGACACCCCGCTCGGCGCCATCGAGACCGAGGGCATCCGCAGCGTCATCGACTGGGTGCGGGAATCCGTCGACGGACGTGAGGCGACGATCGAAGATCTCGGCAGGCTGCAGGGCCGCAATTCACGCGTCGTCGGCACACCCGAACAGATCGCCGACGAACTGCAACGGTGGCGCGATGCCGGAGTCGACGGCATCAACGTCGTCAACGCGACCATTCCCGGCAGCTACACCGACTTCATCGACCATGTGACTCCCGTGCTGCAGCAGCGTGGTCTGGCGCAGACCGAATACGCGCCGGGGACAACACGCGCGAAACTGTTCGGTGGCGACCGACTCAACGACCGGCATCCCGCAGCCCAGTACCGAGGAGCGTTCACGCAGGTCCCGAGCACCGTGTAGGCGTCGCAGCGTGCTCTGATCCCGTTGGTGCCGCGTACTGATGTGACGAAAGTGACGCACTGACAGGTGTGCCTAACCTACACTGGCGAGGGCACCTGACCATGCGAGCGAGCAGTGCGGAGGCGCCTTTGACCGTCGGCACGGCGGAGTCCGCCACACCCTCTGAGTCCGCGGATCCCACGCCGCCGTGGTGGAAGACCATGTCGCGCTTCGGCATTCTGCTGATTCTCGTCGCACTGCTGGCGGTTCTGGTGCTCGTCGGGTTCTTCGTGGGGTCGGGCGATTACACCATCGCCGACGCCTGGAACGCGCTGTGGAACACCGGCGACCCGACGACCCTCGAGGTCATTCGCAACAACCGGGTACCTCGGACCATCCTCGCGGCACTCGTCGGCGCAGCGCTCGGTCCGGCCGGCGCGATCATGCAGGGCCTGACCCGCAATCCGCTCGCCGATCCAGGCATCCTGGGCGTCAACTCCGGCGCGTACTTCGCCATGATCGTCGGCACGGTCGCCTTCGGCATCTACTCCACCAGCGGATACGTCGTATGCGCGATGATCGGCGCCTTTCTGGCCGCAACGCTCGTCTACTTCGTCGGGTCGCGCGGCGTCAGCGGCGCGAGCCCGGAGAAACTGGTGCTCACCGGTGTCGCGGCTGGGTCGATCTTCAGCGGCATCGGCTTCGGACTCACCATGATCAACCCGAAGTCCTTCGACGCGGTCCGCTCCTGGCAGGTCGGCACACTCGACGGACGCAACTGGTCTCAGGTCGACATCGTATGGATCCCGATCTGCGTCGGCGTGCTGGCCGCCATGTTCCTGATCCCCTACCTGAACGGGCTGGCCCTCGGCGACGACCGGGCGCTCGCGCTCGGCATCCCGGTCGGACGGGTCCGGCTGGCCGGATTCGTCATCGTCACTGTCCCGTGCGGCGCGGCCACCGCCGCGGTCGGGCCGATCACCTTCGTCGGGCTGATGGTGCCGCAGGCCGTGCGCATCCTGTTTGGCCCGGACAACAAGTGGCTGCTGCCGGTGAGTGTGGTCGTCGGACCCATCGTGATGGTCGGCTCGGATCTGCTGGCGCGCGTGCTCACTCCGAGCGAACTGCCTGTCGGGATGGTGACCGCATTCATCGGTGCGCCCGTACTCATCGCACTGGTCCGGCGCAAGCGGGTGTCGGAACTATGACCCTCACCCGCGAACCCGAACACAGCGCCGCGTCGGACACCGCACGCTGGCCACGCCGGATCAGGTTCGTACGGTTCGGCGGCATCAGCCTCAAGGTGGATCTGGCCGCGCTGGCGATCTCGGTGGTCGTCGTCGTGCTGGCGCTCGCGGTCGGCGTGTGGTCGCTGGGTGTGAGCACGACGTCGAGCCCACGCGTCGGGTTCGTCGAAACACTGCAGGTCCTCGCCGGTCAGGTGTCGGGACGCTCGGCGGATCTCGTGGCGGCGGCGCTACCCGCCGTCGTCGTGGCGCTGCTCGGTGGTGCGGCACTCGCGTTGTCGGGCGCCATCTTTCAGACCATCACCCGAAATCCGCTGGGCAGCCCCGACATCATCGGCTTCACCACCGGCGCCAACACCGGCGCATTGATTGCCATGCTGCAACTGCATCTCGGTGTCAGCGCCGCCACCATCGGCGCGATGATCGGCGCGCTGGCAACCGCGTTCGCCGTGTGGTTCCTCGGCATGCGCGGCGGGACAAGCGGATACCGGTTCGTGGTGGTCGGCATCGGCATCAACGCCATGCTCGTCGCGTTCAACGGCTACCTGATCTCGGTGGCGAACGTGCAGAACGCCGCCTCGGCGGCAGCGTGGGGCATGGGCAATCTGCGCGACCTGACGATGAAAGACACCATCCCGCTGATCGTTTCGCTGATCATCCTGGTGCCGCTGCTGACGGTGGTCGCACCGCGGATGCGGATGTTCGAACTCGGCTCAGACTCGGCACGCAGCAAAGGTGTCGACATCGACCGCACGCAGATCTACCTGCTGCTTCTCGGCGTCGGATTCGCCGCGGTCATCACCGCGGTCGCCGGTCCGATCGCCTTCGTCGCGCTGGTCGCACCGCAACTCGCCGCCCGACTCTCCCCCAGTCCCGGTATCCCACTGGTGGCCTCGGCTGCGGTCGGTGCCGCCCTGCTGGTCAGCTGCGATGCCATCGCCCGCACCATCCTGGCGCCGGATGTGCAACTGCCCGTGGGCGTCGTCACCACGTCGGTCGGCGGGATCTATCTGCTCGGACTGCTCTTCGTCCAGTCACGGAAGGCGACGCCATGACCGATGCCCTCACCGGCAGACTGACCGGGTCCGGACTCGAGGTCGGCTACGACGAGCACACCATCTTGTCGGATCTGGACGTCGTGATGCCCGACGGTTCGTTCACCGTCATCGTCGGGCCCAATGCGTGCGGGAAGTCGACGCTGCTGCGCACGTTGTCGCGACTGCTGGCACCGAACGCGGGCGAGGTGGTGCTCGACGGACGCAACGTCGTCGCCTACAAGGGAAAGGAATTCGCCCGCGAGGTCGGACTGCTCCCCCAGCAATCGATTGCGCCCGACGGCATCTCGATCATCGACCTGGTTTCCCGCGGACGCTTCCCCTACCAGAAGATGTTCCGGCAGTGGACCGACGACGACCAGGCGGCAGTCGATTTCGCGTTGCAGGTCACGCGGCTCACCGATCTATCGCAGCGAACCGTGCAGGCACTGTCGGGCGGTCAGCGTCAGCGCGTGTGGATCGCGATGGCGCTCGCCCAGCAAACCCCTATCCTGCTGCTCGACGAACCCACCACCTACCTCGACCTCGCCCATCAGATCGAGGTCCTGGAACTCTGCACGACGATGAACCGCAGTGGCACAACGCTTGTCGCTGTTCTCCACGATCTCAACCAGGCCGCACGGTACGCCAGCCACATCATCGCCATGCGCAGCGGCGAGATCGTCGCCCAGGGACCACCCGCGGACGTCCTCACTGCGGACATGGTGCATGAAACCTTCGGCGTGCGGTCGCGGATCATCAACGACCCGGAAACCGATACGCCGCTGGTGATTCCGCTGGGCACCGGGGCGGTGTCCTTCGACGCGGTGCCCGGCGACACCGCATCGCTTCGCGAGCGCACTCCGAAACCCACGCCATCGACAAAGGAGTCACGATGAGAAGATCGACGTTGATCACCCGACTGCTCGGCATCGGGATGATGCTCGGCCTGGTGATCGCGCTGGGCGGGTGCATTCAGACCGACACCACCGAGAATCAGGTGTACTCCGACCCGTCGTCGACTCCCGACCTCGGACTACCGGACTCGCCACGAGTGGTCGCACTGGGATGGTCGGACGGCGAGATCGCGCTGGGGCTGGGCGTCAAGCCGATCGCCATCTACGACTGGATGTCCTTCGGCGCGGACACCAAGGGCGTCGGATCGTGGGCATCGGCCCAATTCGGTACGGACACTCCGACTCTCATTCCCGCAGCCAGCGCCGGCGACTTCAACTATCAGCAGATCAAGGAGCTGAATCCCGACCTGATCCTCAACGTCCGCGCCAAGGCCGACTCCAAGGTCACCGACAGCCTCAAAGAAATCGCTCCGGTGGTCACCGCACCCGAGGGCGCACCCGACTACGCAGTGAACTGGAAGGTGCAGACGACGCTGATCGCCAACGCCCTCGGCAAGCGCGACGAAGGTCAGGCGCAGATCACCAAGACCACCGACCTGCAGAACCAGATCAAGACGGCCAACCCCGCCTTCGCCGGCAAGACATTCAACTGGGGAGCCAAGTTCGGCAGCGCCTACGGCGCCTACCTGCCGGGCGACGCCCGCTTCGACACCTTCGCCGAACTCGGCTACGTCCAGTATCCACCGGTCAAAGACCTTCAGGCGCAAGGCTTCTTCGCGGCCGTCCCGGTAGAGAAGGTGTCGGCGCTCGACTCCCAGGTGGCGGTGTTCACCACCATCAGCCTGCCGTTCTCCGCACTGCAGAACGATCCGCTGATCAACTCGCTACCGGTGACCCGCGACGGCCGCGCCATCGAACTCCCCGAAGACGATCCCATCGTCCAGGCGATGGGAGCCGGCACCCCCGGGTCGCTGTATTTCGCGCTGCAGCAGATCACGCCGAAGCTCGCGGCGGCGACAGCGAAGGTGACCTGACCGCGACGGCCCCACGTCGGTCGGGCGCACGTCAACCAGCGGTATGCGACCTTTCCGCGTCGACCGTGCGTCGCGACTGATGCCAGCGTCGGGCCAGGTGAATGAACGTCGGGACGACGATCGTCACCACCGAGGCGATGATGAACACCTCGATGTTGTCGCGGATCAACGGAACGTTCCCGAGGAAGTAGCCGAGGAGGATGATCCCAGCCGCCCAGGCGAAGCTGCCCAGCACGCTGAACAGGGTGAACAAGCGGTACGACATCCCGCTGAAGCCGGCCACGAGCGGCGTCAACGTACGGACGATGCCGATGAACCGTCCGAAGAACACCGTCAGCGGACCGAAACGGTCGAAGTAGGCGTGGGTGCGTGCGACGTACTCCGGGCCGATCGTGCGCATCATCCGCCCCTCGAGAACCCTCTTGCCGAAGTAGCGGCCGATGAAGTAGCCGCATTGGTCGCCGATGATCGCGGCGATCGGAACGGCGACGCAGAGCAGCCACAGCGGAGCGAACGGGTCGGGCTGGGCGGCGAACACGCCGGCGGTGAACAGGACCGAGTCGCCGGGAAAGATGAAACCGATCAGCAGACCGGTTTCGACGAAGACGAGGACGCACAATCCGATGAGCCCGGCGGTCGCCAGGAAGGTGTCGATATCGAACGGATTCATCGACCCCAGCCTAGCGTCGAACTGGGCTGGTCTCGGCTCTCACCTGGGCCGACGCGGTCGACAGCGAGAAATTCATCTCGAGTACACGGCAGCGTCGAACTCGGTGTCGCGTTAACTCGATGCAACATGTTGGGCGAATCGTCCCATGGTGGGGTTTACTCGGGGGTAAGGGCGACGCGGTGCGCGCCCGTACAGCCCTGTTCACGACGTCGTGAAGACCGAGGAGATCAACCGTGCCGACCAAGCCCTCGGGTCCGGTGTTGCGTCCCGTCAGTGACACGGACGTGCGCATCGAGTACCACACCATCCACGGATACCGCCGCGCCTACCGCATTGCGGGCAGCGGACCGGCGCTGCTGCTGATCCACGGGATCGGGGACAACTCGTCGACCTGGAACGAGGTAATCCCCATCCTCGCCCAGCACTACACGGTGATCGCGCCGGATCTGCTCGGCCACGGGAAGTCCGACAAGCCGCGCGCCGACTACTCGGTCCCCGCCTTCGCGAACGGTATGCGCGACCTCCTCGTCGTGCTGGGCCACTCGAAGGTCACCGTGGTCGGGCATTCGCTCGGCGGCGGCGTTGCCATGCAGTTCTGCTACCAGTTCCCGCGGTTCGTCGAGCGGCTGGTGCTCGTCGCCGCCGGAGGGGTCACACGCGAGGTCAATCCCGCACTGCGCTTCATCTCACTGCCGGTGGTACATCAGCTGCTGTCGGTGCTGCGGGTACCCGGCGTGATCCCCGGGCTCAAGCTGGCGGCCAAGGGGGTGGTCGAGGCGCCGCTGCCGTCGTTCGTCCCGAATGCGGCTTCCCCCAAACACCTCCTCATCGACCACGAGGACATGATGCGGGTGCTCGGCGACCTGGCCGATCCCAAGTCGTATGCGGCGTTCCTGCGAACGTTGCGCGCGGTCGTCGACTGGCGTGGGCAGTCGGTCACCATGCTGGACCGCTGCTATCTCACCGAACGGCTGCCGGTGCTGATCGTCTGGGGCGACGAGGATTCGGTGATCCCCTACCACCACGGCGAACTCGCGCACGCCGCGATTCCCCACTCGGACTTCGAAACCTTCGTCGGTTCAGGACATTTCCCGTTCCACGACGACCCGGAACGCTTCTGCCGCATCGTCATCGACTTCATGCAGCGCAACGAACCCGTGGTGTTCGACCCGCTCAACTGGCGGCACCTCATGACCGAGGGGCAGCGGCTCGACGAGTTCGTCGGGGACGACGAGACGGTCGAAGAAGTACTCGAGGCCATCGAGGACGAACGCAACGCCACCTGATTCGACGCGTGAGGCAACGGCCCGACGGCGAGCAGGCGGGCCATGGTGTGCCCAGATCCGAAAACCGCCCCTGATTTCCGCGCGGGGGTGTGCCGACGTTGCCATAGTGTCGACGGCGGCTTTGTCTCGGGCGGAAATCTGGGGCAGATTTCAGATGCGGTGGCCACAGCGCCGCATAGAGGTCACGCGCCGCAGCAGCCGCCGGCGCCGGTGTCGGTACGCACATCTCGGGTGATCGCATTGCGGGCGGCGAGTTCGGAATCATCCGGGTAATCGACGCCCACGAGGCACAGACCCCGCGCCTCGGCGACCGGAACCTTGCTGCTGCGTTCGGTTTCCGCGAGCAGTCCGCGGCACCAGTCGACGTCACGCCGACCATCCCCGACACTGGCGACCGCACCCACGAGCGACCGCACCATCGACCAGCAGAACGCGTCGGCGCTCACCTGGCCGACGAGCACCCCGTCGGCCTGCCGTGTCCACGAGAATCGCTGGAGGTCGCGGATCGTCGTCGCACCTTCCCGGCGACGACAGAACGCGGCAAAGTCGTTGAGCCCCAACAATGATGCCGACGCGGCGTTCATCGCGTCGACGTCGAGCGGCCGACGCCAGGCCGCGGTGATACGCGAGACGACCGGCTCGGCACCCCATCGTGCGTCGGTCAGCCGGTACTCGTAGTGCCGACGCAACGCGGAGAATCGGGCGTCGAAATCGGCACTGACGGTGGCGATCTCCTTGACGCGGACGTCGTTTGGCAGCATCTTGGCGAGCCGTCCGACGAGCAGTGACGGGTCGCCGGCGATGCTTCGGGTCTGCAACGCGGAGACGGGAATGTCGGTGTGGCAGACCTGTCCGGTCGCGTGGACACCCGCGTCGGTGCGACCGGCGACCGTGAGACGCACCGGGACGCGCAGCACCGTCGACAACGTGTCCTCGAGCATCGCGCACACCGTCCGCTGATCGGTCTGCCGCGCCCAGCCGGCGAAATCCGTTCCGTCGTAACCGACGTCGAGGCGTAAACGGATCATCTCGCTCCGCTCGGGACGACAGAACCCGCTGCCACCGACATCGGTGACAGCGGGTTCTGTCATGAATGCAGAGTAGCCCTACGGACTACTTCTTGTCGCCGTCCACGTCGACACCCTCGGCCTCGGCCTCGGGAGCGGTGGCAGCACTCGACTCGTCGTCGACGGCCTCGGCAACAGCTTCGGCGTTCTCGACAGCGGCGTCGTCGGCGTCGGCCTCAACGGCCTCCACGACGTTCTCCGGCGCCTCGTCAGACTCGGCAACGGCCTCTTCGGTCGCGTCGAGCTTCTCCTCAGCGGTGACATTCGCCCCGCTCGCTTCGCTCCCGGCGGCGGCCTTCTTCGAAGCAGCGACGCGAGTGGCGCGGCTTGCCTCGCTCGACGCGGTGGACTCACGCACCAGCTCGATCACGGCCATGGGGGCGTTGTCGCCCTTGCGGTTCAGTGTCTTGATGATGCGGGTGTATCCGCCGTTGCGATCGGCGAAGTGCGGGCCGATCTCGTCGAACAGCGTGTGCACGACGTCCTTGTCGCGGATCACCTTGAGCACCTCACGACGGTTGGCCAGCTTGCCGGCCTTGGCGTGGGTGATCAGCTTCTCTGCGTACGGGCGCAGGCGCTTGGCCTTGGCCTCGGTGGTGGTGATACGACCATGCTCGAAGAGCGAGGTGGCGAGATTCGCCAGCATCGCCTTCTGGTGGCTGGCCGACCCGCCGAGACGGGCACCCTTGGTGGGCTTGGGCATTTCTCTTCTCCTAGAAGAAACTCTCGGTCTCTCGACCGGAAGTCAGGGTTTGGGAGAGCCTTACAGCTGCTCGGTCTCTGCAAAATCCTCACCGGAGTCGGCGTCAAACGACGCGTCGTCCGACCACGTGCCGGTGGCGGGGTCGTAACCGGCGACCTGCGACGGGTCGAAGCTGGCCGGGCTGTCCTTGAGCGACAGTCCGAGCGCGTGCAGCTTGACCTTGACCTCGTCGATCGACTTCTGGCCGAAGTTACGGATGTCGAGCAGGTCCGACTCGGTCCGGGCAACCAGCTCGCCGACGGTGTGAACACCCTCGCGCTTGAGGCAGTTGTAGGAACGAACGGTCAGCTCGAGATCCTCGATCGGGAGGCTGAACGACGCGATGTGGTCGGCCTCGGCAGGCGACGGTCCGATCTCGATGCCCTCGGCCTCCACGTTGAGCTCCCGGGCGAGCCCGAAGAGTTCGACGAGGGTCTTGCCCGCGGACGCCAGCGCATCACGTGCGCTGATCGAGTTCTTGGTCTCCACGTCGAGCACGAGCCGATCGAAGTCGGTGCGCTGCTCCACGCGGGTGGCCTCGACCTTGTAGGTCACCTTGAGCACCGGCGAGTAGATCGAGTCGACCGGAATCCGGCCGATCTCGGCACCCGACGCCTTGTTCTGCACGGCCGGCACATAGCCGCGGCCCCGCTCGACGACGAGCTCGATCTCGAGCTTGCCCTTGTCGTTCAGGGTGGCGATGTGCAGATCGGGGTTGTGCACGGTGACACCGGCCGGGGGCACGATGTCGGCGCCGGTGACGGTGCCCGGACCCTGCTTACGCACGTACATGGTGACCGGCTCGTCCTCTTCGGAGCTCACCACGAGGCCCTTGAGGTTCAGGATGATGTCGGTGACGTCTTCCTTGACCCCGGGGACGGTGGTGAACTCGTGGAGCACACCGTCGATGCGGATGCTGGTGATGGCAGCACCCGGGATCGAGCTGAGCAGGGTACGACGCAGCGAGTTGCCGAGGGTGTAACCGAAGCCGGGTTCGAGCGGTTCGATGACGAACTTGGACCGGTCCTCGGCGATGATCTCCTCGGTCAGAGTGGGTCGCTGTGAGATGAGCATTTCGTGTTCTCTCCTTGTGGCCGACCGCTATTTGACGGCCTAGAAGGTGGACCGAAACAGCTGATGCTGCTCGGCGATTACTGATTCGAAGAACTACTTGGAGTAGAACTCGACGATGAGCTGTTCGGTGAGCGGCACGTCGATCTGAGCGCGCTCGGGCACCTGGTGCACGAGGATGCGCAGCGTCGACGGAACCACCTGCAGCCAGCCCGGAACCACACGATCGCCCTGGATTTCCTTGGCGATCTGGAACGGGACGGTCTGCAGCGACTTCGGACGAACGTCGATGATGTCGTACTGGCTCACGCGGTAGCTGGGCACGTCGACACGAACACCGTTGACGGTGAAGTGGCCGTGGGTGACCATCTGGCGGGCCTGACGACGGGTCCGGGCCAGGCCGGCGCGGTACACTACGTTGTCGAGACGGGTCTCGAGGATCTTCAGCAGCTCGTCGCCGGTCTTGCCGTTACGACGATTGGCCTCTTCGTAGTAGCGACGGAACTGCTTTTCCATCACTCCGTAGGTGAAGCGGGCCTTCTGCTTCTCCTGCAGCTGCTGCAGGTATTCGCTCTCCTTGATCCGCGAACGGCCGTGCTGGCCGGGCGGGTAGGGACGACGCTCGAACGCCTGGTCGCCTCCGATGAGGTCGACGCGAAGACGACGGGACTTCTTTGTTGCGGGGCCGGTATAACGAGCCATTGTTTATCTTCTTCCTTTCCCGCTAGACCCGACGCCGCTTGGGCGGACGGCAACCGTTGTGCGGCTGCGGGGTGACATCGGAAATGGTGCCGACCTCGAGGCCGGCAGCCTGCAGGGAGCGGATGGCGGTCTCACGACCCGAACCCGGTCCCTTGACGAACACGTCGACCTTCTTGACGCCGTGCTCCTGGGCCTTGCGCGCAGCGTTCTCGGCCGCGAGCTGAGCCGCGAACGGGGTGCTCTTGCGCGAGCCCTTGAAACCGACGTGACCCGACGACGCCCAGCTGATGACGTTTCCGTTGGGGTCGCTGATCGACACGATGGTGTTGTTGAACGTCGACTTGATGTGTGCGTTGCCGTGCGGGACGTTCTTTTTATCGCGACGGCGTGCGCCCTTCTTGGGGCCTGCGCTACGTGACTTAGGAGGCATTACTTCTTCTTCCCGGCGATGGTCTTCTTCGGGCCCTTACGAGTGCGGGCATTGGTCTTTGTGCGCTGTCCGCGGACCGGCAGACCACGACGGTGGCGCAGGCCCTGGTAGCAGCCGATCTCGATCTTGCGTCGAATGTCGGCCTGAACCTCGCGGCGCAGGTCACCCTCGACCTTCACCGAGGCTTCGATGTACTCACGCAGCTTTGCGACGTCTGCGTCGGTGAGATCCTTGGCGCGCAGATCGGGGCTGAGCCCGGTCCCCTCGAGGATCTCCTTGGAGGTGGTACGACCAACTCCATAGATGTAGGTCAGTGCGATCTCCAGCCGCTTTTCGCGGGGGAGATCCACACCAGCAACACGTGCCATGTGGCGTTTCCTGTTCTTCTCAGAGGTCTGCTCCTGGTCCGTCTCTCACTCTGCGGAAAGCTCCGGCCTCTGAACCGGAGGTGGGCGCCGACCCGTTTGTCGGTGCTGGTGCCAGGAGGGCTTCACAAGTCTTTGTTCAGCTCTGGTTTCTCGTATTCAGTTATGTGTTCTCAAGCGACCCGGAGGGTTGCGAGTGATCAGCCCTGACGCTGCTTGTGACGCAGGTTCTCGCAGATCACCATGACCCGACCGTTACGGCGGATCACCTTGCACTTCTCGCAGATCGGCTTGACGCTCGGCTGAACCTTCACGTCCGCTTCTCCTTGAATGTCCGGGCACGACAAAAGCCGGGCCCGTGCTGCCCTCACCCGTGTTCGGGAAAGGAAGTCTTACTTGTACCGATAAACGATGCGCCCACGACCCAGGTCGTAGGGCGAGAGTTCCACGACGACCCGGTCCTCGGGCAGGATGCGGATGTAGTGCTGCCGCATCTTGCCACTGATGTGGGCGAGAACCTTGTGTCCGTTCTCCAGCTCAATGCGAAACATTGCATTGGGCAGGGGTTCGATCACTCGACCCTCGACCTCGATGGCCCCGTCTTTCTTCGCCATGTCCTCCGCGATCCTGGCCTGAGTTACCTCTTGGCCGGGTTGAAACCGTGTTTATCCGTTAGGGTGTTGGCACGGTTGCTGACCGCACCATCGGCGCTGGTCCACACCGGAACCCACGTGAACACACGAAGGTATCCGGCACGGGAAGCGCACCGACGATCCATGTTACGCGAACTGCGAGAACAGGCCAAATGCGCACGTTCGTGCTGCCGTCGGATCGGGATCATTTCATCGAATGCGACGGGCAAGCGTCCGCTGCGTCGACTGGCCTAGTGTTGCGCCATGATCAACGACGTGGTCGCCCCGGTGCTGCCATATCTTGGTGTGGCCGCGTTTGTCCTCGTCGGCGTCTTACGCATCGTGAGCAGAGCAGGCCGAAGCCGCCGTGGCTTCGCAGCACTGAAAACCAACCAGCCATACATCCCGTCAGGTGCGATGCCGCCGGCACACCCGATCGATGTGCAGGTGGCCTCGGACCCGCGGACACTTCCGCAAACACTCGCCCAGATGGTCACCTACGCCCCCGCGCTCAGGCCATTTGTCGCCGCGAATCCGGCTACCGACCCTGCGTTGCTCCACTATCTCGGCTCGCTCGGCGATCCGGAGGTCGACCGGGCTCTGGCGACGCGAGGGCTGGGGCCGTCCGCACGCGAACCGGATGCGAGATGGCAGTTCGTACTCATCGGTGTAGGTGCGGCCGCCATCGCGATCCTGGTGTCGCTCCTCATTGCGTTGGTCGTCGTGGTGTTCTGAACCAATGGCCACCATCGACGACTACCTGTCCGATCTCACCGACGACGACGCCGCCGCGATCGACCGTCTCTACGCCATCGCCCGCGAACTCGTCCCCGAGGCCGAGCAGGGCAAGGGGTATGGGATGCCCGCGCTCATCTATCGCGGCAAACCGCTGCTGTCGGTGATACGCGCGAAGAAGCACTTCGGTGTGTACCCATTCAGCCAGGACGCCGTGGCCGCGGCGGCACCGGCGCTCGACGGCTTCGACCACGCGAAGGGCACCGTCCGCTTCACCGCCGACCATCCACTCCCCGACGACGCAGTTCGCGCGCTGGTCACCGCGCGGCGCGACCAGATCGACGGGAGCTGATCCGACGAGTACGGTGAGCACCGCGCTGACCTGGGCAAATGCGATAGTGCCGGGCCCGCAAAATCTAGGGGAAGAACTTCTTCCCCGGGGTTCGTAGTCGTCCGCGAGAAATTTCTGGGGGAAGACACCAAGGCCAGGGGAAGAAGTTTCTTCCCCTGTTTTTGGGCGCGAGTGCCTGGCATCGCGTTCGGTGGAACGCGACTACCGACAATCGATGACTGAGATCGGGTCCATCAGCGTCCGCTTCCGGGACATACCCGGACGACCACCGTCAGGGGCCCGATCCTGGCCACCGGCCCCGACCTCCACCCTGCCGCCACGATCGCCGTCGCCGTCGGCGCGTGGGTCGCTGATTCGAAGAGTTCGGTGATTCGCGCTCTGACCTGCGCATAAGCGTCCACCACCCCGCCGCTCCGTGAGGTGCCCGAGGCGCCAGCCGAGGGATGCCTCGAAGGGCAGGCGAACGGGCCACGTCAGCGAGGCGCCGGACCACTGAAAGTAGGGGAAGGTTCTTCCCCTACTTTCTGCCCCTGCTTGTTGAGTCGTCCGCGAGAAAATTCGCGGGGAGGACTCCAGGGATAGGGGACGAGTTTCTTCCCCTATTTTTCGTGGATCATCGTCGCCGCGCCGCGCTCCACGGCCCTCTTCCCGCCTCCACGATCGCCGCCGCAGGCGGCGCGTGGGTCGCTGATTCGACGAGATCTCGGGTCGACCGGGACTCGGAGTCGAGAGCACTTGCCCCGCGGAGCTCTCTGAACGGACATTTCCTCTGGTCGGACTCTATTTTCGGCCTCACCACGGTTGCTACGTTGGCGCCATGATCCTGGAGGTCCTGGCCGCGGTCGATCCCAGCGGCACCGACGTCGGCGATGTTCTGGCGCGAAAGGGCGGCGGCAAGGGTTTCAAGGTCTCCGCGCCTCTCATCCTCATCGTCATCGCCGCCGTCATCGGGGTCATCGTGCGGTTCGCGTGGGCTCGTCGGGAGCAGATCGCAGGCTTTCTGAACTCCCTGAACTCGGGTACCCCCGGAAGCCGCAGCACTCCCCCAAGTCCCGCCGACGTCCGAGCCGCGATGGATCCGACGACGCCGCCGCAGACATTGGCGCACATGGTGAACAACGCACCGCCGCTGCGGCCGTACGTGGCTTCCAATCCCGCGGCCGAGCCGGACCTCTTGCGCTACCTCGGCACCCTCGGCGATCCCGCGATCAATCAGGCACTCAACGCACGAGGCGTCGGCCACCCGACCGCCCACCCCGGCATGAATGCACCCGTGTCCGGTCCATCGATGGTCAAGCCGCCACCGGCCAGCGGTCCGACACCGCTCCCGCGTCAACCGGTTGGCGCACCGGGCCAGGTCTACCCGAGCGCACCCGTGCACGTCCGACCACCGACCGGCCCGATGCCGGGCAACGCGCCCCCGCGTCCGCACCAGCCCGGATATCGCGGCCCCGCCGGACCGCCGACCGGTCACCCCCAGTGGAATCCCGGACCGCCTCGGCCCTGACCACCCGACTCGGGAGTCGCATGTCCTGGCAAACTGTGCGACATGGCAGCGTTTCTTGTTCGTACGGTCTTCACCGGTTTCGCGTTGTGGATCGCGTCGCTCATCGTTCCGGGCATCGACTTCGTGGGCGGTTCCAACAACTGGGAGAAGCTGGGCATCGTCCTGGTGGTCGCAGTCATCTTCGGGCTGGTCAACGCGGTCATCAAGCCGATCGTGCAGATCATCGCGATCCCCTTCTACATCCTGACCCTCGGCCTCATCCACGTCGTGATCAACGCATTCATGCTGGAGATCACGGCGTGGATCACGCGTAACACCACGCATTGGGGAATCGAGGTCGACGACTTCTTCTGGTCGGCCATCTTCGGCGCCATCGTCATCTCGCTCGTCGGATGGGGATTCGCCATGCTCATGAAGGAGCCGTACGAATGAGGCGCCGGGCAGCCGTCGCCGCGGGCGTGCTCGCGGCCATCGTGGCGCTGGTCGCCGGTTGCGGCGACGACAGCTCATCGCCACAACGAACCGTCACCGTCGTGGGTACCGGCACCGTGACCGGAACCCCCGACACCGTCCGCGCCGACATCGGCATCGAGGCCACCGGCAGCGATGTGTCCGCGGCGCTCAACCAGGCGAGCACCAAGGTGGCTGCGGTGACCGACGCCGTGGTGGCGGCGGGCGTCGCACGCAAGGATGTGCAGACACAGCAGGTGACGCTCACCCCTCAGTACTCGTCACCCGCGCCCGGTGGCACCAGCCAGATCACCGGATATCAGGCGACCAACACGATTCGGGTGATCATCCGGGACATCCCGAAGGCGTCGGGGGTGCTGAGCGCGGCGGTGAATGCCGGCGGCAACGAGACGCGGATCAGCAACGTGACGTTCGCGATCGACGACGATTCGGCGCTGATGAAGCAGGCCCGCGAGACGGCGTTCAAGGACGCTCGCAGTCGCGCGGAGCAGTACGCATCACTGGCCGACGACTCCCTCGGGGACGTCATCACGATCAACGAGACCACCAGCGGTGGCCAGCAACCCGCGCCGACCTACCAGCGCGATGTCGCCGCGGCTCCGGTGCCGCTGGAGCCCGGGCAGCAGCGGCTCACCTTCACCGTGACCGTCACCTACGCGCTGACCTGAGCCCCGATGATCGCCGCCAACTCCTCAACCGGCGTCTCCGACCCGAGCACCTGAACGGCGACGTGGTTCGCACCCGCCGCGAGATGCTCGTCCACCTGTGCTCGCACCTGCGCCGCGGTGCCGTGGGCGACGAGCGCATCGATCAGAGCATCGCTGCCGCCGTTCTCGATGTCTGCGTCGGTCCAGCCCAGTCGCTTCAGGTTCGACGTGTAGTTGCGCAGATGCAGGTAGGGCTGATCAACCGGCGGACGGCCGACCGCCCGAGCCGCCTCGGGATCGATGCCCAGAACCACCTTGTGTTCCGGTGCGAGCAGCGAATCTGCGCCGAGCGTCTCGCGCGCAATCTTGGTGTGCGACGGCGGCGTCAGGTACGGGTGCGCACCGAGTGCGCGGTCGGCGGCCAGGCGCAGCATGCGCGGTCCCAATGCGGCCAACACACGACGTTCGACCGGCACGCCCTTCGCGTCGAGCGTGTCGAGATAGCGACTCACCGCGTCGTAGGGCTTCTCGTATTCGGCGGTGGCCTCGGGGTGACCGGCACCGATGCCGAGGTAGAAGCGGCCGCCGAAATCGTTCTCGAGGTCGGCGAACTCGTCGGCGATCGCTGCGGCGTCGGTGTTCCAGATGTTCACGATGCCGGTGGCGACGGTGATGTTCTGGGTGGCGGCAAGGACTTTGCGGATCGGTCGGAGGTGCTTCGGCGAACCACCGAGCCATATGGTGCCGTAACCGAGGTCTTCGATCTGCTGCGACTCCTCCGGGGAGAACCGGCCGAACCAACCCCATGTGCCGTGCGTACCGAAGCGTTCGATGTGTGCTGCCCTGTCCGATGTCGTCATGCTGTGGGCAACCGAGCGCATCCGCGGCCTATTCCGCTTGCAGGACCATGTCTCGCGAACGCATCAGGGATTGCCGCATCTCCGACGTCAGCAAATCGGGCGCGCCCAGCATCATCATCCCGTAGCGCTGATGTGTGGGCGCCCCGTTGGCCGCGAGGATGGGTTCCGCGCGTTTCGCCACGCTGCCCTTGACCCCGAACCAGGCGAGGAAGTCGGTGACGGTGGTCGTGGCGAACTGACCGTTGAGGGAGTCGTTGGCGCGGCCGATCGCCCAGCCGATGGCTGCCGCGAGTCGTTCCGGCGCCGCCTTGCGCCGGAAGATCGTCGGATCGTTGCGCGCGGCACGCGAGAGCATGCGACGCATCGCCGTGCGATGTTCGACATCGAAGAATGCGTCGGCGCACGCGTCGCACTTGTCGAGGACCTCCTCGACCACTGCAACGATGTCGTCCGGAATGCCTTCGCGCACAAAGTCTTCGTCGGGTAGTGGCGTGTCATCGAGTTCGAAGAGTGCCACTCGACCCCCGACTCTGTCATCGAGCAGTCTGAGCAGTATCGCGGGACCGATCGTGTCGGGTACCTCCGGTTCGGCGGGCGCGACGGCCCTGGGTTGGGCATCGGGCCCGAGGAACGACAACCGGGCAATGTCGGCGATCTCCTCGGCGCGACTATTGCGGTTGCTGTTGTTGATCGCCCGGTGAAACTGCTTCGTAGCGCATCACGGCAGCCGTCGTCTCGAACCGGGAGATTGGCGTGGCGCCACGCTGGTCGAGGCAGTACTCGATGAACGCGCGCATCAGGTCCGGGTACCGGGCAAGGGATTCGCGCGTGTCGACGACCTTGCCCGGTATTAGGTCGACCAGCATCCGCTCCACCACCACCGGGCTCCACCGCAAGGGGTCGGGATCGTTGAGCCACATCAGGTTCTCGAGGGCGGACCGGGCGTCGGCGTTGTCGAGGTCACGTCCGTAGGACGACGCGAAGAACGCGTCGGACAGCTCGGCCTGCTCTTCGTCGGACAACGGTCGGGACCCGGATGACACTCCGCCCGCCGGGAGGAGCCGGAGAGCCCACTCGAGGATCGGCCGGCACATCGGCCAGGTGTCGGTCTCGAGGCGCGGCACGATCATGGCACCGAACTTGATCGCGTCCTCCAGCGTCGCGCGCGCGGCTGCCGGGTCGACGGTGCTGATCGCCGCTCCGTCGGTCGCGTCGATCGTTTCTCGCATACGTGCGAGCAGTTCTGCGTGGGACTCGGGGCTCGGAAACGCATCCTTGACCACCGACCCGAGATTGTGGTCGACGAACACGAGGAATGTGACCGGATCACGGCCGATGTCGACCGTGATGACGTAGTCGTCCCCGTCACCGAGTTCGTGCGTGGCGAGGGAGACGCCGGAACTCGCCCGGGCGTCGGCAAGGCTGTTCAACCAGTTCGGCATGGGGTGGCGACGCGTCGCGAGTTCGCTCGCGATCCGGGTACGGAGAGCGTCGTCGGGGATCAGCGATTTCATGACCATCAGCGCGGCAGTCGTCTCGGCGTACGGCAGTCCGATGAACGATTCGACCAGCGGGTCCAGCGCGAGCGCCGCTTCATCCGGGAACAGCGGATTCGCATTGCGCGGGTCAGTGGCCTCGATCAATGCCGCGACGGTCATCAGCAGGTCGATCGGTTCATCGGTGCGCAGAGACGCTCGGATCTGCTGAAACAGCGGCTCGTCGGTGAAGTCGTCGTGTGCCGGCGGAGGAGGCACCGAATGCAGGTGACGCCGACGCGCTTCCCTTTCACGCGAGGTCTGCTTTTTGCGGCGAGACTTCTTGGCCATTGCGCCACCCTATCGACTCGTCGCGTCCCGATAATCTTCTCGGCATGAGAGCGGTCCTCCAACGGGTGAAATCGGCATCGGTCACCGTCGACGGCCGCACCTTCGGCAGCCTCGACATCGAGCCTGGCGGTCAGGGCCTGGTCGCGTTGGTCGGCGTCACCCACGACGACACTCCCGACGACGCAGCCAAGCTCGCCGACAAGATCTGGCGCCTTCGCATCCTCGACCCCGACGACAACGGCTCGGAGCGCGCCGCCGCCGACGTCGGCGCGCCGATCCTGGTGATCAGCCAGTTCACTCTGTACGCCAACACCACGAAGGGCCGTCGGCCGTCGTGGAATGCCGCCGCACCACGACCGATCGCCGAACCGCTGGTCGACGCGGTCGTCGACGCGCTGCGCGGACTGGGCGCCACGGTGGCCACCGGCAGCTTCGGCGCCCACATGGAGGTCTCGCTGGTCAACGACGGTCCGGTGACGATCGTCCTCGACACCTGAATGGAGTCGCAACCGACCAACGACTGCTCTGAGGTCTCCACGAGTAGTCTCGGACCCATGGGACGCATCACCTCCCGACGACGCGTGACGCGACTCCGACGCGGCATGGCACCCTCGACGCGCGCCGACACGCTCGCAGTCGAGGAGCCACTCGAGATCCGTCTGGGCGGAGAGCGTTTCGTGGTGACCATGCGTACCCCCGGCGACGACGTCGAACTCGCGCTGGGATACCTGGTGTCCGAGGGGATCGTCACCGGAATCGACGACGTGGTCGGGGCCCGCTACTGCGCAGGCACCGACAGTTCGGGCGCCAACACCTACAACGTTCTCGACGTGACGCTGGGCCCCGGCGTTGCCGCCCCTGATTCGTCGAGCATCCGGGCCACTCCCGTGACCAGTGCCTGCGGGGTCTGCGGTAAGGACAGCATCGAGTCCGTCACCACCCACTCGGCTTTCGATGTGGGCCCCACGTCATTGCGCGTCGACGCCGACCTTCTCTTGTCCCTGCCCGACCGTCTCCGCGCCGGGCAGAACGTTTTTGACAAGACCGGCGGTCTGCACGCCGCGGGCCTGTTCGACGCGACCACCGGCGAGATGCTCGTGCTGCGCGAGGACGTGGGTCGGCACAACGCCGTGGACAAAGTCGTCGGCTGGGCACTGCAGGAGGGTCGAATCCCGTTGCACGGCAGCGTGCTCCAGGTCTCCGGTCGGGCGAGTTTCGAGTTGGTACAGAAGGCCGCGATGGCCGGCGTTCCGATGCTGTGTGCGGTGTCGGCGCCGTCGTCGCTGGCCGTCGACCTCGCCGACGATCGCGGTATCACCCTCGTCGGGTTCTCCCGGGGCGATTCGATGGTGATCTACACAGGCGCAGAACGGATCTCGACCGCCGGTACGGTCACTGGTCCTGATGAGACCGCGCCAGCCGCAGCATCTGGGCGGGCGTAGCGTCCGGCAAGTAAGCACGGCTGATGGCCAGGCCGATGCGGGGCAGGTCTGCCTCGTCTCGGTATACGAGAAATACCGGTTCATAGCGGGGGTTGAATTTCTTCTTGAACACGTGCAGCGACCGGAAACCGTAATACGGTTCGAGCGTGGCGCCGAGGGTGTCGAGCACGCGGTCCATCCGCTCGGCATCGGGCGCGTCGTCGCTGTGCGCGAGCGGCGCTCCGGACAGCGAGATGAACTCGGCCCCTTGCTCTTTGAACTCCAGCGCTGACGAGGCTATGAGGTATTCGATGACCGGGCCGAATCCGTCGGTACGTCGACGCATGATGTCGAGGGTCCAGCCGCGGACCACACCACCGGGTCCGAAGACCGGCAACCACGACAAGACGCCGTGGATACTGCCGTCGCCATCGACGGCAAGCGCGACGCGAACCTCGGGGTCGAGTGCCTCCTCGACGCTGCCGAGCGTGAAACCCATCTCGGGTAAGCCCTTGTCGCCCACCCACTCCTCGGAGATCGCGCGCACCTGCGTCTTCACCGCAAACGACTCGTCGGGCAGCGTCGTCAACCGGAACGAGATGTCCTGCTTACGCGCCTTGTTCAGCGCCGACCGCACGTGCTGCCACTTCTTTCCGGTGAACTCCAGACCCGGTAGGTCGACATGGTGTCCTCCGCGATTTGCACACTGCGCCAACCCGTTTCCGCCGCAACCTCCGCGGTCCGAGCACCGACGGAGAACCAGCAGGGGATCTTACCGCTGTGTTCGGCGAGGTCGACGAACCCGCGCACCGCGGTCTCGATCTCGTCGTCGGCGCACACCGGGTCCGCCAGGGCAAGGAGCGTCCCGACGTGATTCTGATAGGTGGTCACGGCAGTTCCGTTGGCCGAGAACAGATAATCGTTTCCGGGCCAGGTGATCATCCACGACATCGTGCCGCCGCCGTGTTCGCGCAACAGGTCCTTCACCTGGTCGACGGGCTCCTCCCCGGGCGCGGCGCCGATCTGCTTGACGCGCCACGGGACGCCGAAGGCGAACCGGCCCGGTATCAGGATCGCCAGCACGCCCGCCCACAGCAGAGTGGTACCCACGGTGACGCTCGCGTGTGCGCCGACGTCGCGGATGAACACGATCAGCACCAGCACCACCACGGTCACCGCCACGTTGATGCCACCGACGACTACGGCCACCCACCACGCCCAGCGCTTTCCGCGTCGTAGTTGGTCGGCGATCAGCACGTTGATCACCACACCGATGAGCATCGAGACGAGCGAGTCGTCGTCGGCCGCGTCCGTCGGGCCCAGCGGCCCGCTCGTCGGGAAGAACCACACCACCAGCGATGCGACGGCGATGAACACGAGGCCGATACAGGCGAGGAGTCGGACCTCGCGACGCGTGCGGGGCAGGAATCCCTTCTCCCCGACGCTGAACCAACGCTCGCCGATCCACAGCATCACGACCGTCGCCAACACGTATTGCGAACTCGCGAGCGTCCCTTCGAACAGGAACACCGTCGACACCGCGGCCACGAGCAGCGCCCGAAGACGCAGCCGCCATGGCGAGCGCAAGGTCGCCGACGCGACCGCGACAGCACAGACCACCATGGTGATGGAATCCACCGACAGCGCCCGCCCCATCTCCCGCGCCCACTCCCACGAGAGAGATCCGCGCGTCAGAATCCAGAACACCCCGGCGCTGATCAGTTCCACCCCGACGAGACCGCCGACAGAGACGAGAACGGCTCGCCCGGTGCCCAAACGCCATTCGGCCCAACCCAATCCGACGGCGATCAGCAGGAGGGCAACGACGTAGGTCCCCGGGCTCGGTTCGAAGATGCCGGCGGTGAACACCGTCCAGATCCGCCCGTCACCGAGCGCCGGCAGCCCGAAAGCGACGTCGGCGTACCAGCCCTTCTCGGGGGCGCGTCCCCACAGCGCGCCCGTCGCGATGCCCGCGACGAGCACCAGCAGGAACAGGACGATCGTGAAAGGTACTCGTCGCGCACCGGACGCGATGATCGGGAGAACCCGGCCGGCGCTCGACGTGGACTGTTCCTCAGTAGTGGTCATCGCTCACCGCCGCGTCGAAGGGGCTCCCGCGCCCCACGCCCCGGGATTATCGGAGGTCAGCGTAACAATCTGCAGCGACGCCCGCCCGGCGTTCGTCGCTACGCGGGGCGGGTGGTGAGAATCCGGGGCCCGTCGGCTGTGACCGCGACGGTGTGCTCCCAATGGGCCGAGCGCGACCCGTCGTCGGTGACGACGGTCCAGCCGTCGTCGAGTTCGGTGGTCTCGGTGGTGCCGAGCGTGAGCATCGGCTCGATGGCCAGCGTCGAGCCGATCGTCAGCCATGGTCCGCGGCCGGGCTCACCTTCGTTGGCCAGGAACGGCTCCATGTGCATCTCGCGGCCGATGCCGTGTCCGCCGTAGCCGTCGACGATGCCGAAGCGACGACCGAACTTCCGTTCCGCCGCAACCGTTCCCATCTCGATGGCGTGTGAGATGTCGGTCAGGCGTGCGCCGTCGACCATGGCCTCGATGCCGGCTTCCAGGGACAGCCGGGTGGCGTCGGTCAGATCGGAATCGGCCGAACTCAGGTCGCCGACGCCGAATGTCCACGCGGAGTCACCGTGCCAGCCGTCGAGGATCGCCCCACAGTCGATGGACACGAGATCACCTTGCGCCAGAACCACATCCGCGCTGGGGATGCCATGCACGACGACCTCGTTCACCGAGCTGCAGATGGAGCCGGTGAACCCGTGATAGCCCTTGAACGACGGCACCGCACCCGCCTCGCGGATGACCGTCTCGGCCACCTCGTCGAGCTCGAGAGTGCTCACGCCCGCAGCGGCGGCCGATCGCGTCGCGACCAGCGCCGCACCGACGATCGCGCCCGCCGCCGCCATGGCGTCGAGCTCTCCGGCGGTCCGGAAGGGGACCCGCTTACGCTTGCGGAAGCCCATGCGAGACAACGCGATATCCGCCTCAGGAGACTCCGGCGCCGAGAGCGCTCAGCACGCGCTGATGCACGTCCTGGATGTCGCCGACCGCGTCGATGTTCTTCACCTGGTCGCCGTAGTAGGCGAGCAGCGGTGCGGTTTCCTTGGTGTACACCGCCATCCGGTTACGGATGACCTCTTCGGTGTCGTCGGCCCGACCACGTGCAAGCATGCGGTCCACGACGACATCGGTGTCGACCTCGAAGGACAGCACCGCGTCGAGCGAGGTGTCGAGGGCCGCGAGGATGTCCTTGAGCGCGTCGGCCTGCTCGGTCGAGCGGGGGAATCCGTCGAGGATGAATCCCTTGGCGGCGTCGGGCTCACCGACGCGTGCGCGCACCATGTCGACCGTGATCTCGGACGGAACGAGATTGCCCGCGTCGAGGTACTTCTTGGCTTCGACACCTACCGCTGTTCCCTGAGAAATGTTCGCGCGGAACAGGTCACCGGTGGAGATGTGCGGAATGCCGAGTGCTTCGCTCAGCAGTTCTGCCTGGGTACCTTTGCCTGCTCCGGGGGGGCCGAGAATCACGAGTCTCACTTGAGGAATCCTTCGTACTTTCGTTGCATCAATTGACTGTTGACTTGCTTCATCGTGTCCAGTCCCACACCGACCATGATCAGGACGGCCGTGCCCCCAAATGGCAGGTTCTGTACACCACCGCTGTTACCGATCTCGAGGAACAGGTTTGGCAGTACCGCGATGATACCCAGGTAGATCGAACCCGGCAGTGTGATGCGACTCAGTACATAGCCGAGGTAGTCGGCGGTCGGCTGCCCCGGGCGGATGCCAGGGATGAAGCCGCCGTACTTCTTCATGTCGTCGGCCCGCTCCTCCGGGTTGAACGTGACCGCCACATAGAAGTAGGTGAAGAAGATGATCATCGCGAAGTAGACGGCGATGTACACCCAGTCGCTCGGGTTGGCGAGATGGTCGGTGACCCACGTCTGCCAGCCGGAGACCTTCTCGGGATCGCGGGTGAGTTCGACGATCAGCTGCGGCAGATACAACAGCGACGACGCGAAGATGACCGGGATGACGCCGGCCTGGTTGACCTTCAGTGGCAGATAGGTCGACGACCCGCCGTACATCTTGCGCCCGACCATCCGCTTGGCATATTGCACCGGGATGCGTCTCTGGCCCTGCTCGACGAACACCACGCCGGCGACGATCAGCAGCGCCGCCACACAGACCAGTGCGAACACCAGTCCGCCGCGGCTGTTGAGGATGGTGCGGCCTTCGGCAGGGATACGAGCCGCGATACCGGCGAAGATCAGCAGCGACATGCCGTTGCCGATGCCGCGCTCGGTGATGAGCTCACCGAACCACATGACGAGGCAGGCGCCGGCGGTCATCACGAGCACGATGATCGACAGACCGAAGATGTTCTGGTTGGAGATGACCTCGCTGCTCGTCGAACAGGTGCTGGGCAGCAGCTGTCCGCGGTCGGCGAGGGCGACGATGCCGGTCGACTGCAGCAACGCGAGCGCGACCGTCAGGTAGCGCGTGTACTGCGTCATCTTGGCCTGGCCGGACTGGCCTTCCTTGCGCAACTGCTCGAAGCGCGGGATCACCACGGTCAGCAGCTGCACGATGATGCTCGCCGTGATGTAGGGCATGATGCCGATCGCGAACACCGACAGCTGCAGCAATGCGCCGCCGGAGAACAGGTTGATCAGCGAGTAGACGGAGCTGGAGTCACCGCGAGAGACCTCGTCCAGACACGTCCGCACGGCCTGGTAGTTCACACCCGGTGATGGGATCGTCGCGCCGAGCCGGTAAAGGACGACAATGCCGATGACGAAGAAGATCTTCTTCCTCAGATCGGGCGTCCGGAAGGCCGCGAAGAGGGGGGAAAGCACTAACTCCTCCTAGGAACGACCACGCGAGGTGCCTTCCGGATCGAGTGACCCGGCCCCCGTGTGCTCGGCAATCGACAGTGATCTATGGGTGCGCCCAGACAACGGTTGAACTCTACCGTAGCGTCGAAAACCGCCGGGTCGGGCACAGCGTGAGGGCTGTACCCGACCGGCGGTCAGACGTTGTCAGAGCTCGGTGACGCTGCCACCGGCAGCGGCGATCTTCTCCTTGGCCGCAGCCGTGAACTTGTTGGCGGTGACGTCGACCTTGACGGTGAGGTCACCGTCGCCGAGCACCTTGACCAGCTGGTTCTTGCGCACCGCACCGGCCGCGACGAGCTCGTCGACGCCGATGGTGCCGCCCTGCGGGAACAGGCGCGCGATGTCGCCGACGTTGACGACCTGGTACTCGACCCGGTTGCGGTTGGTGAAGCCCTTGAGCTTCGGCAGCCGCATGTGGATCGGCATCTGGCCACCCTCGAAGGCGGCGGGCACGTTCTTGCGTGCCTTGGTGCCCTTGGTGCCGCGACCCGCGGTCTTACCCTTGGAGCCCTCACCGCGACCCACGCGGGTCTTCTCGGTCTTCGCGCCCTCAGCGGGACGAAGGTGATGGAGCTTGATGGTCATTGTTACTTAACCTCTTCGACTGTCACGAGGTGACGAACCACGTTGATGAGGCCGCGGTTGATCGGGGTGTCCTCGCGGGTGACCGACTTGCGGATGCCCTTGAGGCCGAGCGTCCGCAGGCTGTCACGCTGGTTCTTCTTGGTACCGATGGTGCCCTTGACCTGGGTGATCTTGAGTTCAGCCATGGCTATCAGACTCCCTGGCCGGCCCGTGCGCGGAGCATACCGGCGGGCGCGACGTCTTCGATCGGGAGACCGCGGCGGGCCGCGACCTCTTCGGGACGCTGCAGCATCTTGAGCGCCGCAACGGTGGCGTGGACGACGTTGATCGCGTTGTCGCTGCCGAGGCTCTTGGCGAGGACGTCGTGGACGCCCGCGCACTCGAGCACCGCGCGAACCGCGCCACCGGCGATGACACCGGTACCGGGGCTGGCGGGGCGAAGCATCACGACACCGGCCGCGGCCTCACCCTGAACCGGGTGGGTCACGGTGCCGCCGATGAGCGGCACGCGGAAGAAGTTCTTGCGAGCCTCTTCGACGCCCTTCTGGATGGCCGCAGGAACTTCCTTGGCCTTGCCGTAGCCGACGCCGACCATGCCCTGACCGTCGCCGACCACCACGAGAGCGGTGAAGGAGAAGCGACGACCACCCTTGACCACCTTCGAGACGCGGTTGATGGTGACAACGCGCTCGAGCTGGTTGCGGTCCTGGTCGCGGTCGCGGCCACCACGGTCGTCGCGACGTCCGCGACCACCGCGACGGTCGTTGCCGCCTGCGTTCGGGTTGTTGTTGTCGTTACCGGCGGGTCCGTTTCCGCCGTCACGCTGACGTCCGGGCATCAGAGGTTCCCTCCGGTCATGTTGGTGTAGCTGTAGAAATTGGTCATCAGAACTGCAGGCCTCCCTCGCGGGCGGCGTCGGCGAGCGCGGCGATCCGGCCGTGGTAGTCCTTGCCACCACGGTCGAACACGACGGCGTCGACGCCGGCGGCCTTGGCACGGCTGGCGATCAACTCGCCGACCTTGGCGGCCTGGGCGGACTTGTCGCCACCCGCGGCACGCACGTCGGCCTCGATCGAGCTGGCCGCGGCCAGCGTCTTGCCGGCGAGGTCGTCGATGAGCTGGACGTGGATGTGACGGCTGCTGCGCTTCACGGCCAGGCGCGGACGCTCGGCGGTGCCGCTGACCTTCTTGCGCAGGCGGAAGTGACGGTTGACGGTCGCCGTACGACGACGAGTCGACACGTCCTTGCCGAGCGGCTTACGGACCTTTTTGGTTGCTGTATCACTCATGGCTTACTTACCCGTCTTTCCGACCTTGCGACGGATCTGCTCACCCTCGTAGCGAATGCCCTTGCCCTTGTAGGGGTCCGGACGACGCAGGCGGCGGATGTTCGCCGAGATCTGGCCGACTTGCTGCTTGTCGATACCCGAGACCGAGAACTTGGTCGGGGACTCCACGGCGAAGGTGATGCCTTCGGGAGCCTCGATCGGCACGGGATGGCTGTAACCGAGCGCGAACTCGAGGTCGCGACCCTTGGCCTGCACGCGGTAGCCCACGCCGAAGATCTCCATCTTCGTGGTGTAGCCCTGCGTGACGCCCACGACCAGGTTGTTGATCAGCGAGCGGGACAGGCCGTGCAGTGCGCGGCTGCGACGCTCGTCGTCGGGCCGGGTCACCACGATCGAGTTGTCCTCGGTGGCGACGGCGATGGGCTCGGACACGGTGAGCGCGAGCTCACCCTTGGGGCCCTTGACCTTCACGTTCTGGCCGTCGACGGTGACGTCGACGCCGGAAGGGATCTGAATGGGGTTCTTACCGATACGCGACATTGTCTTTTACCCCTCCCTCACCAGACGTAGGCGAGGACTTCGCCGCCCACGCCCTGGTTGGCTGCCTGACGATCGGTGAGCAGACCCGAGGACGTGGAGATGATCGCCACGCCGAGGCCGCCGAGCACCTTGGGCAGATTGGTGGACTTTGCATACACCCGCAGGCCCGGCTTGGAGACGCGGCGCAGTCCGGCGATGGAGCGCTCACGGCTGGGGCCGTACTTGAGGGAAACGACGAGGCTCTTGCCGACCTCCGCGTCTTCGGTGCGGTAGTCGGTGATGTAGCCCTCGCGCTTGAGGATCTCGGCGATGTTCACCTTGATCTTCGACGACGGGAGTGTCACCTCGTCGTGGTACGCCGAGTTGGCGTTGCGCAGACGTGTCAAGAAGTCTGCGATCGGGTCAGTCATGGTCATGGTTGACCGTCAACCTTTCTCGTAGCGGTTCCCATACAGCGCCTGTCGCGGGAAAATGATCCCTGACCTGCGGTGGGCCTTCCACGAAGTGGATAGTTGTTTCTGAAGGTTCTCGCCGCCGATGCCCTTGGCTTTTCGCCGGCACCGGAGACTATTCAGTTGTGTGCCAGCACCTGAAGTGCACAGGCAACCGCTCTAGTGTAGGGAATTTGCTGGCCAGACCCAAATCGCTGCCGCAGAGGTTGCATCTTGCCGCGCCTGGCGCGTCAAACTGCAACTTCTGTTGTCGCGGTGCGCACCCGGGCCGCGGAGCGTGGCGCGGCGACGATGATCCACGAAAAATAGGGGAAGAAACTCGTCCCCTATCCCTCGAGTCCTCCCCGCGAATTTTCTCGCGGACGACTCAACAAGCAGGGGCAGAAAGTAGGGGAAGAACCTTCCCCTACTTTCAGTGGCCCGGCGCCTCGCTGACGTGGCCTGTTCGCCTGCCCTTCGAGGCATCCCTCGGCCGGCGCCTCGGGCACCTCAGCGAGCGGTGGGGTGGTGGACGCTTATGTGCAGGCCAGAGCGCTGGTCACCGAACTTCTGCGGATCAGAGTGCGACGTCGAAACGCGACGTCGGCACGACGTCGAGGTTTCGCTCCGCGCCGAACCGGACGACACTCTCCAGCATCGCCGTCATACGACGCTCGAGTTCGGCTTGGTCTCCCCCGCTGCCGTAGAACGCGTGGACGTCGGACACCGCCGCCATCGGGAACAGTTCTTCGACGATTGCGTCGACGGTCGGCGCATCGGGTGTGAGCGGACGGTCGACGACATTCTGGTAGTACCCGAACGTCGCCTGGGTGTCGATCGCGACCTGTGTGTGATCGTCGAGCCAGATGTGCAGCCACTCGTCGCGGGTCAGTTCGTCGGGCCGCCGGAGGAACGCGATGTTGCTCAGCGCGTCGATGCGCGAACCGTCGGCCGGCAACAACGGATCGAGCGGGGCACGTTCGGTGACCTCCCAGGCGGCGACGCGGTCGCCCATCGGTGCGAGGTCGGCGATCGCAGCATCGAGGTCGTCGGTCCAGATACTCACCACCGCGTCGATCGGCGGGTCGAGTTCACTGATCCGCATCGCGCCGTCGACCGCGTCGTCGGAGATGTTGACCTGAACTCGATGCGCGTTGCGGACAGCGTCGGGCACCGCGGCTACCAGATCCACTCGCGGACCCCATATTGCCGCCATCATCTTGTGCGTCACGGTCGCGACGCTAACCGGCGCCGACGGCCGGCACACCCGAATCACCGTTGACCGTGCAGTCAGTTGGACGACGACCCCGTGCCGAGAAGCCCGGAAGGCACCTACGCTGCATGACGTGAACTGGGAACTGTTCTCCTGCGGGCTACGCGGACACGAGACCTACGCGCCCGACGAGGCAGCGCTGAGCGCACGGCTCCACGTCGAGACCCCCGCCGGCGATTCATGGCGCTGCCTGCGATGCGGCGCGTTTGTCCCCGGCGATCCTCGTCGTAGCGGCCCCGCCGACCACGCGCCCGAGGTACCGCGCGGCCGACTGCTCCGTGACCTCATCATCATGCGACTGCTCGCCGCCGAGCGCGCCATCCGCGGACTGTTCCTCCTCGCCGCCGGCATCGTGGTCATCTCGCTACGACACAGCCAGGATTCCATCCGGTCGAAATTCGAGGCCGAGATGCCGCTGCTTCGTCCCATCGCCGACCAGATCGGTTGGAACATCGACGATTCCAAAGTCGTCGAATGGATCGAGCGATCGTTCACCCTGTCGTCGACGACGATCGTGTGGATCGGCATCGCACTCATCGCCTATGCCGCAACTCAATTCATCGAGGCAGGCGGGCTGTGGTTCATGCGACGGTGGGGTGAGTACTTCGCCGTGGTCGTCACCAGCCTGTTCCTGCCGATCGAGATCTACGAACTCACCGAACGCGTGACCATCGTCCGCATCCTGCTGCTGGCAGTCAACATCGCCGCCGTCGTGTGGTTGATCTGGAGCAAACGCCTCTTCGGCGTGCGCGGCGGCGGAGACGCGTACCACGCTGAACACCACGCCGAGAGCCTGCTGACGGTCGAGCGGGCGGCGGTGGTCGAGGAAGGTTGACGATTCCCGTATCCGTCGGCGCGTCTGGTGGAAGGCTGGACGCATGCAGACGACGCGACTACCCGACCTGGTCGATCAACTGATCGCGACCGCGCGCGAAGCGCACAGCGGGCGCGCCGCGCACACCCTGCACGGCAATTCGGCCCATCACCTCCGGCAGACGGTCATCGCCCTGACCGCCGGCAACTCCCTCTCCGACCATGAGAGCACCCACGAGGCGTCGCTTCAGGTCCTGCGTGGCCGCGTCACCCTCACCACCACCGCCGACCTCGACTGGATCGGAGTCGCCGGCGACCTCGTGATCGTCCCGAACTCGCGTCAAGGCCTTGTCGCACAGGATGATTCGGCTGTTCTGCTGACTGTGCTGACTGGCTGACCGGCCCGCCGCCACGCTGGTACCTCGGGAGGCGCCAACGATATCGTGTCTGACCCGGCCGGTTCGGTCGAACTCGGTCCGGTCGGTCCGCCACGGATCGCGGGAAGCTTCGTTGGACTCTGAGCCGGTTGCTCCACCCGAGCCGATGTCCGAGTCTGCGGCTATATTCAGTCACCGATGAACGTGGTCTCGTCGGCGCAGGTCGCCCCAGCTCTACGCCCGGGACATGTCCTGCGCATCGCTGACATCGATGCAGACGGGCTCGATCTTCTCGTCGACGCTGTCTCCGAGGACCTACCGGTGATCCTCGACTATCGAGGGCCCGACCACCGCAGCGCTCGTCAAGTGGTGTCGGAAGTACTCTGCGCACTCGAGGACATCCTTGTCGGCCTGTTCCCCGGTTGGCTGCCCGACAGCGACACCGCGACGCTGATGGATGTTGCCGACGCCGACGAACGCGCGCGTCACCTGTGCTCGACGACCGGCCTGCCGACCTCGATCATCGTCGAGTTGGCGCGGGCCGCCGCCGCGGGTCGTCGGCCGCCGCAACGCGCGGCACTCGAGGTGCGAGCCGATGGTCTGATGCGGCTGCTCCGGCACACCTACGGCCGACCCGACGTCGTTCTCGCCGTCCGCGCGGACTCTGATCTCACCGCCCTCGCACAGTCCGCGGCAGCCACCGCCTGCGAATGGCTGGCCGAGCACGGAGGTCTGACCGTGTGGCTCACCGCGGACGCCCTGCCCACGGTCACCCGAATTCCGTTGATCCGGCTCGGTGGCGGCCACCTGCCGGTCGGCGACTCGGGTGCGATGAAGCCTGAGCCCGCCGCTCCCGTGCTCACGGTGTCCCGTCGCCCGGGCTCGCCCGCTCCGCACAGTATCGCCGAACAGTCGTTGGAACGTGCGCTCTCGCGACAGCCGTGGGCTCACCAACGGCGATGGAACAGAAGTCCGGCGCTCGATGATCCGTTGGCGCCCACGGTGATCGTGGATCTCCTGTGGATGGCACAGCGCCTGGTGGTCGAGGTCGATGGGCCCGATCACCGCCGCCCGGACAAATACACCCGAGACCGCATCCGCGACAACATGCTCCAACGAAGCGGTCACCTTGTGCTGCGCTACACCAACGAGCAGGTCCTCGAATCCATCGATCAGGTCGTCGACGAGATACGTCTCGTCCTCGGCCAACGGACCGACCCTATGACCTCACCATCAACCGAGGAGCATCCGACGTGGAACACCCGCAACTGACGCCGACACTGAGCGCGATCCTTTTCGTGCTCATGGCCGAGTCGCGTGAGATCGCCAACCCGGATCTCTCGAAGATCGGACCGTCGCTCGACAAACGCGGACGTGACACCCTGCTGCGCCACGGCCTGATCGAATCGAGGAAAGGTGCGCGCAACGCGTGGTATCACGCCCTGACCGACCGCGGATGGGCCTGGTGTGCAACTGAACTCATGGCGAGCCCACCCAACAGGTCGCTGCCGCCGTACCGGGCGTTGTACTCGGTACTCGCCGGCATCGGACGGTACCTCGCAGACGAGGATCTCCGACTGCATGAGCTGTTCGGTCGCCCCCGGCCAGATGAATCAGCCAAGTGCTCAACCGCCGACCCATCTCAGCGTTTCGTTGCGGCCTACCATTCGCTGGCAACCCATCCCGGGGAGTTCGTCGAGATCGCCAAGCTTCGCACCGCCGCCGGAATCGAACCGGAGGCCTTCGACGACGCCGCGATCCAACTACAGCGTCGTGCGGGCGTGAGCCTCATCCCGCAAGAGGATCAGGCATTGCTGACCGACATCGACCGTGCCACCGCGGTCCTGGTCGGCACCCAACGATGCCATCTGTTCGCCATCGAGGAGGTCTGATGGACAACGGAATTCGCCGCGCGCTTGAAGCCATCCGACTCGATTGGGCCGACACTCCCGACGACGTCTGGGGCGCCGCTGCGCCATATCACGTCGGCGGTCTCCATGAGGCCACCCTGGAAGAGATCCTGCGTGCGTTCGAAGACGCGCGGAGATCGGTCGCGGGCAGCCCGATCGGGGTTGCCGTTCGTGGTCCGGCAGGTTCGGGAAAGACGCACCTGCTCGGCCAGGTGCGCGAGCGTGTGCATACCGATGGCGGCTACTTCTTCCTGGTGAAACTCCTTGACGGAAGCGACTTCTGGAAATCCGTGGTCATCGCCATCCTCGAAGACCTGAGCCGTCCGACGCCGACGCATCGATCTCAGCTCAACCAGTTACTCGATAGGCTGGCACGCGATGCCGAGGTCGGCGAGGCCACCCGTCGTGCCGTGACAGGCAGTGCGCAGTTGACTCCCGACACCCTCGACGACTTCGTCCACGGCGTCTACACCCGGCACTCCCGGCATCGGCGGCGCTCGCAACACATTCTGCGTGCGCTGGTGCTGCTGGAATCCGACGACTTTGCCACCAAGGACCTGGGTGAGGCCTTCCTGCACCTCGACGTCGACGACGTCGACGAATTGGCTGAATGGGGAATTCGCAACGCACGTCTCGGCTATCAGGAGATCGCCGAGAACATCTCGCGGATCGTCGCTTTCGACGACGCCGCAGTCCTCGCCATCGACCAGATCGACACCTTGATCGAAGCGGGCAAGTCCGCACTGCCCGGAGAAGAGAGCATCGTCGAGAAGGTCGCGCACGGGCTGATGCAATTGCGCGACACCATGAGTCGCACCGTCTCGGTCGTCTCGTCGATCACCGCCGCATGGGAGTACCTCGAAAGTCACGTGATGCGATCGGCCATCGATCGCTTCCGCTTGCCGCCGACCCTGCAGCGTCCCACCGATACCGAATTCGGGCGACTGCTCCTCACGAAGCGATTCACCCCGTGTTTCGACGCCATCGGTTTCACTCCGCCGTTTCCGACCTGGCCGGTGACAGACACCGCCTTGACCGAGACCGACAAGTACACGCCACGCGAGCTGATGATGTCGGTGGATCGACAGATCGCCGGCCAACTTCGCGCGGACAATTTCAGCGAGATCACCTCGCTCGCAGGCGCCGTCACGACGTCGACCGATCAGATCGAAGAGCCCCTCGTCACCAAGCCTCCTACGGATGATGTTCTCGGACAGCTCGATCGGCGCTATGCCGAGCTGATCAAGACCGTCGACCCGGCACCAGCACTTGCCGGTGAATCCGAGGATCATGTGGTACCGCCGATTCTGCAGGCGGGTCTCGCCGCATGGATCGAAGCCCTGCCGGACGATACCGGCGGCTGGCATCTGGACGCGAAGCCGAGCCCGAAAGCAGTGTTGCACGCACGCATCAAGCAAGTCATCGACCCCCATCGCGACATCGAACAGTCCTGGAGCTTCCGGGCAATCGCGGCCACGAATGCCCGCGCCGTACAGACGCGACTGCAGAACGCCACCAATCAAGCCGGTTTGAGTCTGGGAGGAATCGCGCGGACCCTCGTCATCCTTCGGAGAGAGGCGTGGCCGAGCGGACCCAAGACCGCGTCGATGGTCAACGAACTCGATTCGCGCGGTGGGCTCGTGGTCGCATGGTCGCAGGACGACATCCGTGCCCTGATGGCATTGGCTCAGCTGCGGTCGGAGCGGTCGCCACATCTTCACGAATGGATTGTCGCTCGACGTCCGGTCGACGACATCAAGAGTCTTGCAACTGTACTCACGGCGGCAAGCGAATCGACGTCGACGCGGACCACCGACACCGAACAGGACGTCGGCACATCCGAGGCAGAGAGCGAGAAAACGTCGTCGGGAGAGGCGACGAGCGATTCGATCGTCCTGGGCCGCGGGACTGCTGGGGACAGTGTCGTGCTGCCCCTGGCCGCCATGCGCAAACACACCGCAATCTTCGCCGGCTCCGGGTCGGGCAAGACCGTCCTCATTCGTCGAATCGTGGAAGAGGCGGCGCTTCATGGCGTCTCGTCGATAGTACTCGACATCAACAACGACCTGGCCCGCTTGGGTGTGCCGTGGTCTGACGGCGCTGCGCGACAGTGGGCGCCCGGCGACCGTGAACTCGCGCACCGGTACTTTGCCGACACCGAGGTGGCGGTATTCACACCTGGTCGAAACAACGGTCGCCCGTTGAGTTTCCGCCCACTGCCCGACTTCTCGGCCATCGCGGGCGACAGCGACGAGTTCGATGCTGCTGTTGACGCGGCGGTCGCCGCCATCGCACCAAGAGCGCGAATAGCGGGCCGAACTGCGAAGGCAACTCGATCGGAAGCCGTACTGCGACAAGCGATGAACGCATTCGGACGACGAGGTGGTGGCAGTCTCGAGTCGTTCATCGCCATGCTGTCGGAACTGCCGGAGAATGTGAGCACGCTGGCCGAGGCGCCCAAGCTCGCCGTCGATCTGGCCGAGAACCTGAAGGCATCCATGGCAAACGACCCCGTCTTCGGCGGCGATGCCGCACCGGCGGATCCCGGTTACCTACTGACGCCAACACCCGGATTTCGGGCCCGTATCTCTGTCATCAACCTCGCCGGGCTCGGAACCGGCGATCGCGCAGCAAGTTTCGTCAACCAGCTGCAGATGGCCCTGTTCGCCTGGATCCGCAAGAACCCGGCTACCGACCGACCACTGGGCGGCCTCCTGGTCATGGACGAAGCACAGAACTTTGCACCTGCGCCGGGCACAACGGCGGCCACGCAGAGCACACTCGCACTCGCCTCACAAGCGCGCAAGTACGGGCTCGGCTTGATCTTCGCGACGCAGTCCCCGACCGGAATCCACAACCGGATCAGCGGCAATGCGTCAACCCAGTTCTTCGGGCTGCTCAATCATCCGACCCAGGTTGCCGCGGCCAAGGAGCTCGCGTCACGCAAGGGCAGCAATGTCTCCGACGTCGGACGTCTGCCAACCGGCACCTTCTACAGCGCGATCGACGGCGGTCCGTTCGTGAAGGTCGAGACTCCACTCTGCCTTTCCTACCACCCGCAGAGTCCGCCGACCGAAGACGAGGTCATCGAGATCGCCAGACGATCGGCGCGGTGAACACCGCCGATTACGGCATGCTGGAGCCATGGCCATCGATCGGCGCACGTTCCTGACCGCGACGGCTCTGGGCGGTGTCGGGTTGGTCGCCGGGTGCGCGCAGTCGGATCAGCAGGCACCACCCACGACTCCGCCGTCGGGCATCACGACGATCGCCGACGGCCTCAACGTCCCGTGGGCCATGGCGTTCCTCGCGGGCGGTGACGCCTTGGTGACCCAGCGTGACGACGCCGCGATCGTCCGCGTCTCCCCGACCGGTCAGGTCACCACGATCGGCGATGTCGCCGGGGTGGCGCCGCGCGGTGAGGGCGGGTTGCAGGGCATCGCACTGGCCCCCGGTGACGAGTCCGGGGTGTACGTCTACTACACGACCGCCTCCGACAACCGCGTCGCACGAATGGATTTCGACGGCCGACGGCTCGGGCCGCCACAACCGCTGCTGACCGGTTTGGACACGGCTCCCAATCACCACGGTGGTGCGCTGCTGTTCGACACGGCCGGGAGCCTGTTCGTCGCGGTCGGGGATGCCGCGCAACCGGACGTCGCCCAGGACGTGCGGCTGCTCAACGGGAAGATCCTGCGGATCGACCGCGCCGGCCGTCCATGGCCCGGCAACCCGTTCGGTAATGCCGTCTACTCGTACGGACACCGCAACGTCGAGGGCTTGGCCTTCGACAGTGCGGGCCGACTGTGGGCGACCGAGTTCGGACAGAACGAGCGCGACGAGCTCAATCTGATCGTGCGGGGCCGCAACTACGGTTGGCCGATCCACGAGGGCGAATCCGACGACCCCGCCTACGTCGCACCTCAGGTGACCTGGTCGACCGACGAGGCGTCGCCGGCAGGTCTGGCGATTGTCGGCGACACGGCCTATGTTGCTGCGCTGCGCGGACGACGGCTGTGGACGGTCCCCCTGCGCGACGGTCGGGCGGGATCAACGTCGTCGCGCTTCGACGGTGAGCTCGGACGTCTGCGCGCGGTCGAGGCGGCGCCCGACGGCAGTCTGTGGATCTCGACCAGCAATACGGACGGTCGGGGTGCACCGGCCGCCAACGACGACCGCATCCTGCGGGTTCCGATCGGCTGAGCGTTTCTGTCGGACCCCCGTGTTGTCATGGGATCACCTTCGAACAAAGGAGCGACCATGTCGGATCACGCGTCGGCCATCCGCGGACTACCCCGCTGGCATCCCAACCCGCACATCCGGTCGGCGATCGAGACCATTCGCAGGGACGGCTGGCAGGTCACCGCCGTCGACGCCGGTCGCGAGTGCCCGTTCGCCTACACCGCGGGCATGGTCCTGCACGACATACCCGACCTCGCCGTGTACGGGCTCGATCCGCAGACCGGACCCGCACTGCTGAACGAGTTGGCCGATCTGCTCCACCAACACGATTGGCGCACCCTTGTGTGCGCTCGTGCCGAGATCAGCACAGGCGCCTTCTACGACCCGGTCCGGCTGATCGAGATCATCGACAAGGACGATCTGCTGATGGCGAACCTGCTCTTCCCCGACACCCCGGCCCTGCAGGTCGTCTGGCCCGACGAGAACGGCCACTATCCCTGGCACGACGAGTACACGCTCCTGCCCCTGCATCAACCGGTCAAGGGAATCGACGACGCGGGTGACCCCTACCTACGTCCCCCACGTGTCATCACCCCGTCGAGCGGACTCGACCGCACTCTTCCCCGAAAAGCGCGGCGGATGAACGGGCACTGAGGTCTCGCGCTCGTTACCCACAGCCCCAGGTCCGGAGTGTCCATCGGCTCCCTGGGGTGCGAGGAGCCCCAACCGCTCCCTGAGGCGCGAGGAAGGGGGACGACTAGGTAGTCCCACCTCAGGTTCAGGTAGTCGAGTGCTATACCGCCCTGACGTCATCGACGGCAGCGTGAGAGGAGTACCCACGCCGAGACCCGCGTCCGCAGGAGGAACCGACGATGACGAGTCGCAAGAACCGGGCCAGAATCCTCGCCATCGCCGCCGGCATGAGCATCCTGCTCTATGGCGGCAGTCCTGCGTACGCGGAGCCCTCCGACTCGGACGGCGGGTCGGCGAATTCGTCCGAGTCGACCGACAACGACAACGATTCCGACTCCGACGACGACTCGGACGGCGACGCGGATGATGCCGGCGCCGGCTCGGAAAGCACGGACGAGAACGCCGACGTGAACACGGAGCCCGACGCTTCCGACACCGACACAACCGGCGGCCCCGGCGTCACCCCGGACACCAGCGAGAACACAGACAACACCGATCCCCCACCACAACCCGAACCGGCACCCGACCCCGCGCCGACCAACACCGTCGCGCCCGACACCACCTCCACCCCTGCGGGCAACGGCACACCCAACGGCGTCCCGGCCCCCGTTGGCACTCCCGACATCGATGTCGCGGGACCGCCGACCCCCGACAACACCCAGCGTCCACCAAGCCCCGATCACGACACCCAGAACGAACGAACAACGGCTCGAGCCGTACCGGGCACACCGGCCGATCGCGCAGGCACCCCGCCCGTCGCGACCGGCACGCCGTTGGCTGCCACCGCCACCCTTGCGGCGTCGGAGACCACGCCGACGATCACCGCCCCACCACCGACCACCCTCGCTGCCGCGACGCCGCTCGAACCTCGGACCACCGCACTCGGATTCCTCGCTCTCTTCGGACTTCCCCTCCTCGGCGGCAACGGCAGCGCCCCGGCGTCGCGCCCGGCGTCGTGGACGTTGCTCTGGTGGGTGCGGCGCACACAAAGCCTGCTGGACAACAAGACCCCGACCGCCGGCGACTGGACCAGCCACTACGACGAGGAGTCGGGGACCGCGACCGGCCAGATCGGTGTCACCGACGCCGACGGGGACCGCCTCGTCTATTCGACGCCGACGACCACCACGCAAGGCGGCACGGTCGTCATCGATCAGGCAACCGGCAACTACACCTACAAGCCGAGTGACGCTCTTCGCGAATCCGGTGGTACCGACACCTTCACCGTCACCGCGTCTGACGAGTCCTCATTCCACATCCATGGATTGGCAGGACTTTTCGGCGAGGACCGGCACTCGACCACCACGACCATCACCGTCACCGTTCCCGCTGCCAACCAGCCGCCGACCCTCACCGCGTCACCGCCCAGCGCACCTGCGAGCTTCACCGGCGCCGTGAGCGGACAACTCACCTTCATCGATCGCGACGATGACCAACCGACCTACACCGTCACCGGCGACGACGTCACCCAAGACGGAGACACCTACACCAGCCCCAAGGGAACACTCGTCTTCAACCCCGCCAACGGCGAATACGTTTACACGCCAACGCCGGAAGCACGCGCTGCTGCCGACGAGAACACCACCGATTCCTTCCTGGTGACCGCCGATGACGGCCATGGACATTCGACATCCGTCACGCTGAACCTCCCCGTGAAACCGATAGCAAAGCCGGTGCGGCCCGACCTCCCCGGTGACGCGGTCGGAATCCCCGTTCAGGGGTCCGACGGCGTCATCTATCAGCACAGCCACGACACCGAGACTGACCAGTACTGGGTCAACGTCGTAGAACCCAACGGCACGGTGTCCTCGATATCGTTGCCCGCCAGTCCCTTCGGAAATCCGAACGCCACCGCGACCGGTGGTATCACCCAGGCAAGCCACGACGAAAGCACCGGCACCTACTTCCTCACCGTCGCAGAACCCGGTCAGCAGCCGGTCACGGTGGAACTGTCGGGGCAACCGGTGGGCGCACCGACCATCGTTGTGCACGAGGGCAAGACGGTGATCTATCAGATGACTCGTTCGGCCACCGAATCCGAACCTGAGCCGTTTGCCGTGATGGCTCGCGGATTCGCGCTCTTTGCAGCCGACGCCGGTGACCAGACGTACAGCATCGACGTGGTCGACGGCGACGGCGTCGTGCACACCGTCGAACTCCCCGGCCAACCCGTCGGCCCGCTGACCGTCACCCCCGACGGTGATGCGCGACAGGTTGTTTCGATCTTCGACGACGAATCCGGTGTTACCACGGCCGCGGTGATCGTCGCCCATCCCGATGGCACGTCTGACCAGATTGACCTACCTGGCACAACGTACGGCGATCCGAAGTTCGCAGACGACGGCACGGCGTACGTCGTCTCTACCGATGAGAACGGGGCATTCTCGATCACGACGGTCGACACCGGCGGAGCAGCGCACACCGTCGACCTGCCCGGATTCCTCCTCGGAGACGTGGTCGTCGGGCCGGACGGTACGGCATCGCTGGTCGCAGGCGAGGGCTCCGGAGAAGAAGCCGAGTACTATCTGATCCGCGTCGCACCGGACGGAACGGACAGCGATGTCCTGCTACCCGGAAACTCCGGTGCATCAGCAGTATCGGTCGACGGTAATGGCTCGTATGCAACAACTGTCACGTATCCGACGGATGAAACGCATAGTGGGGACGGCGAGGACTGAATTCCCGCCCCGGCGACTCAGTATGCGAGCCGATACATTTTCACTTCGCGGAGCGGCGAGTACGGTCTCGATTGCGTCGAGAGCCCTCTCGGCGTTCGCATCGAGCCACCCGTAGACAACGTGCGGATCGAGGTAGCCCGAGCCATCCGAGAACAATGCCTGCCCAGACCACGCTGTGCCGAGACCCCGAAGCTCGTCGAGCATCCTGGTGATGCCTTCCAAGCGCAGCTTGCGGTCCTCCGTCGCGAACCAGAAGACGCAGCCGTCGACGTGCACCCGGTGATAACCCGTGGACCGTGTGTAATCGAGCGCGACCATCCCCTGAGTGCCCGCTGTGAGTCTCTTGGGCACACCGTCGACCAGAATGCTTCGATCGACGTGACCGGTCACGGTGATGACGACCGGGCCAGCAGGCACGACAACCGGGACTTCTGTCAACTCAACTTCGGAAGACTTGACAATCACTGACACACGCGGCCCAGTGCAGGAGGCGTTAGCGATCACTCCATCAGGCTACGTCGCCTGCTTGTGGGGCGTTGCGGCACAATACAGAACATTGGGTGTCAGCCCGCTCGGTACAGTTCGCCGACTGCGCTGAGCGGCAGTCAGACACCATAGTCACCGGCTCGCGGTGAAGCACCACGCCGACCGTGGCGTTCCTGGCGAACACCGCGCGAGATCTAACCTCCGGCCTGACGAGAAACACGGACGCCGCCAGTCAGACGGCAGACAACCACTCGCGCAGCATTTCCGGACGCAATCGTGACTCGTACCGAAGATTCGTTCCGCCGTTCAGGGCAATTGCGATCTGCCGCAGTTCTAGAGAACTGCCGAGCCATCCGTTCCGGAGCGCTTCAGCCATCACTGAATTCGTTTCGAGCGCAACGCCATTGCTCCGCAGGTATGTCAGCGCCTGGACCGCCTCGTGCCTCTCACGAGTGTTGAGACTGTGCAGGGGTCTGGTGAGTCCGCGCACGGTAGATTGAATCGGCGCACTAGCGTCCGGTACGGGAGTGATTACATCGCCGCCGAGGTGTTGGACGTCGAACGCTGTGATCCATGGTGAGTGGTCGGCGTCTGTGCCCCAGTCGGTTGGCCCATGGGCGCGGACAGCAACAATCGCGTCGACCCCGGCGACGCTCTCGATGTCCAGAATCCCGGCTACTGGCAAGTCAAATGCGATCACGACACCGCCAGACGGGCGGCTAGGATACTTCGACTTCGCCGACGCGCACACGATCTCGATCTGGGAAGTCATTTCAAGCCACGGGTGATCGACGACGCAGCGACTGTTGGGTACCTGCACTACAACGGTGTCAGTTTCCGCCCAATCGACTGCCATGCCGACCGCATCGAGCAGAGGCTCTTGTTTCTGCACATACGCACGCCTCACCCCCGCACTCTAGAGGCCGCTGCCGACTGCCCCTCTGGTGGGCCACTGTTGGCTCCAAGCGAGTCCCGCGCCCGTACGCTCGCTGCGAAATTAGGAAGCAGCAGGACTTCATCGTCGGCACAACGGACGGGACGACTCCTCAGTCTGTTGCCGTCATGCGAGCGAGTTGCTGTTGGTCATCGTCGATGCACCACGCAAAGTAGGCCTTCAGATCAGGGAAACCCAGTTTGGGGTCGGTACTGGTGGTGTATATCCGTTGAGAGGCTTGGTATCCGGGGGGGATTCCGCAGGCAAGGACTTGCCCACCACTGTCGATCCCTTCGGCGATCGGGTAGAGCCAGCGCCAGTCGTGAAGGCCTTCCGGCACTGGCATATCTCCTATTGGCGTGCATAGTTCCCATGCGGCGTCGCGGTTGCGCATACGCTCTAGCCACGAGCCATGTAACGGCGTCTCGTATATTACGGGCGCGACGGCACCGAGCTGGATTGCGCCGTCGCCGAGATCCTCGACGGGAAAGATCGAGTTGAATCCGTGTTGTTCGGTCCATCCGTTGGTGATCTTCAGGAGTTCTCGATGTTGGTCGGCCAGTCGTGTACCCAGGCGTTCCTCAGCCACTCGAATCTGTTCCTCGGTTGCGGGCTCATTGAGTACAGCTGGATCGTATGGGTAGCCCGCGTCGATGAGCTTCTGGTGCACCTCAAGTTGGGCGCTGATCAGGTCGTGCCAGTCTGGCATGGCGCTACCTTCCGGGACGTGGAATTGGTGCGGGCATGCAAACCTGGTTTGGCCCGTTGACCCATTCTCCGACGACAAACAGGCGCGCACGATATCCAACTGGGTACTTGCCTGCCTGCCCACCGATCGATTGATTGACCGATGATGTCATTGCCATGAATGTATACGCCGTCGCTCCCTGCCAAGTAAGGTCTGGAACGTGCCCGGCTTCATATCCCGGCGGATACTTGTCTGGGTTGGCGCGCCGCTCGGCGCGGCGGAGCTGCCCATCATTTGCCGGACGTGGATCGCCGGTCCGTACAAGATATCCACCAGGGGGAATTACCCTGTTGACGCCGTTTACGTAGTCTCTGACCTGGTTCTGCGACGCAGAAGACAAGTCACCCTGCGGTGGGCAGACCGCCACGACCCCTTCGCAGCGAGGCCCACTCTCGGCAGGGTCACATCGGGTTGTTGTGTCTCGGAAGCGCTTCGGAAAGTTCTGAATCATGTAGTCACGCACGCTGCCACGGATCCGCGTGCATCCTTGTGAGACGAGTTGCTCGCGGGAGCTGCCGAGGTCATTCTGATGTCTCATGCCGTCGTCACCGGAGAGCGTCTGGGCACGCAGTCCACGGATCTCGTCCGGGGTCAGGCCAAGAGGAGCGACCCGGCACCGCGCGAGGGCTTGATCGACGAGCTCTGTCTCTAGAGTCCGGTTGTCGACCGTGGGCCCGTTGCAACTTACCGGGCAGCCCGCGTCGTGGCGAGCGGGGGCGATGATGTCGGCGACCGATGGCAGTTCGCCGCCAGCGGTGCGGAATGTTGCGACGAGGTTCGTTCCAGCACTGCTGAGGTCGAAGGCGCCGGTCTTGGTGAGCAGTGCTGCGCGTTGTCCTGTGGCAGTCACCAACTGCATGGCTGACCCGATACGCTGCCATCGTGTACCTGCCGGGATGGTTGTGGTGAACTCGAAACGTGTTCGGGCGCTGGGGCTGTAGCGGGTGATCTCGATGTCGATCGTGCCGCCCAACCGTCCTGCGCGCATACCGACGTCCGGGATGCGGTCGTGGTAGCGCAACACGATGTCTTGGCCGGGCAGCGTCGTGGGTATGCGCACCAGAATCGACGTCAACGGAATATAGTTCACAGGCCGCGGGCGGGGTGACGGTGTTTCGCTGGGAACCGGGACGATCGGTGTCGGGCCTGCAGTCGGGATATCTGTAGGAGCGTGGCCGGTGATGTTCGGACCCGGCGCCGGGGTTGAGGTCGTGGTGCCAGGGGTGGCGATCGGCGGTGTGGTCGTGGTGGTGGTCGGCGTCGTGGACTGCGGGTCGTGGCACACATACGGCGGATTCGGTGTCGGCGCGTCGTTGACGGTCTTGCCGGGATGCGCTGCGGCCCACGCTTGTTTCCACGCCGCGTTGTAGGCAGCGGTTTCGCGGGCACACCGTTCGGCAGGAGTCTCAGCGGCGGCTGTTGTCGAGTTGCTCAATGCCACCACCGTGACGACTGCCACGCTGACGGCGAGAATGGCAACCACGACCGCAACCCACAGTCGTGGCTGCGTGTCCCGATTCGCCGTCGCGCTCTGTTTGTTCGGCGAGTTCTTGTGCATCACAGCCACATCCTCGCGGAGTAGACGTTCAGGGTGTCATCGGCGGTAGGGCTCGATGCGGAGAACCGCACCACCGTGCGCACCGTGGTCGGCCCGGCGCAACCATCGACAGAAATGTGTGTCAGCGGACATGAAAAACTGCCCATGGGCGGTCACGAAAGTGCCCGCTGACGGCCAATAAGGACTGCCCATGTGCGGTCACGAAAGTGCCCGT
>NZ_JBSFQL010000030.1:0-62075 GCF_053588675.1 Gordonia sp. NPDC003422 | reverse complement strand
TCACTGCGATGCAACCGGCGGATCTCCGCCCACTGTTCCACTGAAATCACCCTCCTAGCTCAGACGGGGGTCAAAATTCACCCGTCGCTAAGGGGTCAGTTTTCAGGCGTCGTTAACACATCCCCGCGTCCGCGGGGAGCACCCACTCATGATCAACCACGAGGTCATCGGGTCGGGCTCATCCCCGCGTCCGCGGGGAGCACGACCGTTAGCCGAACTGTTCGGCGACCATGTCGGGCTCATCCCCGCGTCCGCGGGGAGCACCCTGACGGCGAGGATGCGGAGACGGGCACCAAGGGCTCATCCCCGCGTCCGCGGGGAGCACCACCGTCCACGTACCCACCCGACCCTTGGCCGGGGCTCATCCCCGCGTCCGCGGGGAGCACGGCATGATTCGGCGCGAGCCGGTCACCGACCCCGGGCTCATCCCCGCGTCCGCGGGGAGCACGTCACCGGTCTCACCAATGGGGTTGCGCGGACGGGCTCATCCCCGCGTCCGCGGGGAGCACTCGATACTCGCGGATGTCGCGTCACGCTTCGGGGGCTCATCCCCGCGTCCGCGGGGAGCACGTGCGCAGCCGTTGCCGGACCCACACACCAGAGGGCTCATCCCCGCGTCCGCGGGGAGCACCTGCTCGGTCGCGCAGTGGGTGAGGCTGAGGCGGGCTCATCCCCGCGTCCGCGGGGAGCACGCGATGGCGGTGATGAGGGTGGTGGTCCAGGCGGGCTCATCCCCGCGTCCGCGGGGAGCACTCGGAGTTGCGGCCGAAACCGATGCTCACACCGGGCTCATCCCCGCGTCCGCGGGGAGCACCCGCGGACTCGGGCGTGAGTCAGCGGTCGAACGGGCTCATCCCCGCGTCCGCGGGGAGCACGCTGATGGTATTGGCGATTTGGCGGATGCGTTGGGCTCATCCCCGCGTCCGCGGGGAGCACCCCTGATTCTGAAGGCGCGCGACCGGTTGGACGGGCTCATCCCCGCGTCCGCGGGGAGCACTTTCCGTCGGTGTAGCGCGCAACCAGCTGTGCGGGCTCATCCCCGCGTCCGCGGGGAGCACGTTGTCGCATCCCTCCTGACGGCGCGCCGCCTGGGCTCATCCCCGCGTCCGCGGGGAGCACCACGACGTACGCGAGCGCGGGCCGTTCGAGTTGGGCTCATCCCCGCGTCCGCGGGGAGCACCATCGCGCGGTTACCGGCTCGGCGAACCACCCGGGCTCATCCCCGCGTCCGCGGGGAGCACTGTCCGGGTTGTCAGATATGTTGCACACAACCGGGCTCATCCCCGCGTCCGCGGGGAGCACATCCGCTCGGGTTCGACGTTCACGTTCACCCAGGGCTCATCCCCGCGTCCGCGGGGAGCACGCCCAGCCGGGACCGCCGGCCTCCCGAGCGACGGGCTCATCCCCGCGTCCGCGGGGAGCACGAACTGCGAGCACAGGCCGAGCTGCGGGTGGTGGGCTCATCCCCGCGTCCGCGGGGAGCACGGCCGCGGGCTCCCCGCTGACGGCGGTCTGGTGGGCTCATCCCCGCGTCCGCGGGGAGCACGCGATCGAGAACAGCCAGGTTCCGTGCCCGCGGGGCTCATCCCCGCGTCCGCGGGGAGCACGAGCCTTATACGCTCCCCAAACACCGGAATCCGGGCTCATCCCCGCGTCCGCGGGGAGCACGTTCCGACACGGCACCACTGACGGGGCTGTCCGGGCTCATCCCCGCGTCCGCGGGGAGCACGCCTTCCCGACCACAGCGGCCGCAGTCACCGCGGGCTCATCCCCGCGTCCGCGGGGAGCACGCGTTCCTCGGCCTCGGTGGCCGCGAGGATCGCGGGCTCATCCCCGCGTCCGCGGGGAGCACTCGGTTCTGGTGGTCACGGTGGTCTCCGTTTCGGGCTCATCCCCGCGTCCGCGGGGAGCACAGTGTGCTCTCGCTCAACGACCAGCCAGGCTGGGGCTCATCCCCGCGTCCGCGGGGAGCACAGGTGATCGCCGATGGCTACTCGACAGAAGCCGGGCTCATCCCCGCGTCCGCGGGGAGCACACACGCGAAGGCATCCTCTGGTGGTACCGCCAGGGCTCATCCCCGCGTCCGCGGGGAGCACCAGCCGGTCCACTGGTTTCCGCCGTGAAAGTCGGGCTCATCCCCGCGTCCGCGGGGAGCACACAGATGCCAGCCAGGACCGTCGACGAACCGGGGGCTCATCCCCGCGTCCGCGGGGAGCACTCGCACCAGAACCACGACGGCTCGTCGCCGAGGGGCTCATCCCCGCGTCCGCGGGGAGCACACGTGGGAGCAGGTGAAGGAGCTTGGCGGTGTGGGCTCATCCCCGCGTCCGCGGGGAGCACTGGTAGAACTCCCTCTCGTCACGGAAGGTGGCGGGCTCATCCCCGCGTCCGCGGGGAGCACTCGGGCGAGATTCGGGTGTCCGTTGATGCTGCGGGCTCATCCCCGCGTCCGCGGGGAGCACGGTCGAGTGGACTACGCGACCCGAATCGGGCCGGGCTCATCCCCGCGTCCGCGGGGAGCACCCACCCGGCGCGTCGGTGCGCCGACCGAGGAGGGGCTCATCCCCGCGTCCGCGGGGAGCACGTGGGATGAGTCGGAGGGGCACGGCTCGGCTGGGGCTCATCCCCGCGTCCGCGGGGAGCACGCGGCGGCGATCGGCAACGTGCCGTTCGGCCCGGGCTCATCCCCGCGTCCGCGGGGAGCACGTGGCAGCGCGGGAACAGGTTCGCGGGCACGTGGGCTCATCCCCGCGTCCGCGGGGAGCACACAGTGCCATGGCCATTGCTGGCGCATTGCGGGGGCTCATCCCCGCGTCCGCGGGGAGCACCCTCGCTCGGCGTCACCACGCGCGATCGCAATGGGCTCATCCCCGCGTCCGCGGGGAGCACGTCCTCTAGTGCTGCGGCTGCGGACTCGCACCGGGCTCATCCCCGCGTCCGCGGGGAGCACTGACGACGCGAAGGCTGAGACGGTCGATCCGCGGGCTCATCCCCGCGTCCGCGGGGAGCACCCGGTTTCGTTGTCACCGAGCGCCGCTTTGATGGGCTCATCCCCGCGTCCGCGGGGAGCACTGTTGTTGCTGTCCAGGGGATGTGCACGCCGCGGGCTCATCCCCGCGTCCGCGGGGAGCACTCCAACAGATTCGGGGCGTTCACATTCGTGATGGGCTCATCCCCGCGTCCGCGGGGAGCACTATGCGCCGACGTACACCGGGCGGGTTCAGCAGGGCTCATCCCCGCGTCCGCGGGGAGCACCCGTCGAGCATGGGGGCGTGTGTAGTGGGTGCGGGCTCATCCCCGCGTCCGCGGGGAGCACCCACGGATACCGCGCAGGATCGCGTCGAGCAGGGGCTCATCCCCGCGTCCGCGGGGAGCACGCCGGCACCAAGTACGCGATCGACTCGGTACTGGGCTCATCCCCGCGTCCGCGGGGAGCACTTCCCGTCGCCGTTCCTGCCAGCGATCACGCAGGGCTCATCCCCGCGTCCGCGGGGAGCACGGCGGCGAGGATCGCGCGCGCGTAGTCGAGTTGGGCTCATCCCCGCGTCCGCGGGGAGCACCCGTTCGGGTTTGCTGCGACGAACCCGATCGTGGGCTCATCCCCGCGTCCGCGGGGAGCACGACTGGTCGGGGCCGGTCGCCAATATGCAGCGGGGCTCATCCCCGCGTCCGCGGGGAGCACTGGGCCGGTCGATATACGGGCGTACGCGAACGGGGCTCATCCCCGCGTCCGCGGGGAGCACTGAAACAGCCCGCTCGCCTCGTTGCCGCCGCTGGGCTCATCCCCGCGTCCGCGGGGAGCACTCGGGCGCGGGCTTCGAGTTGCAGGTGCGCGCGGGCTCATCCCCGCGTCCGCGGGGAGCACTGACCCCCGCGTTCACCGTCCGGCTTCTGTCGGGGCTCATCCCCGCGTCCGCGGGGAGCACTTCCTTCTCTTGGATGGTGTTTTAGCGGAGGCGGGCTCATCCCCGCGTCCGCGGGGAGCACCTCGCGGTCGAAGATCTCGCGGATGGTGGGGTGGGCTCATCCCCGCGTCCGCGGGGAGCACATCAGCTGGGCTTCCATGCGTCGGTTGCGACCGGGCTCATCCCCGCGTCCGCGGGGAGCACCCATCCGCGCCCATGCGAAGGAGTTGTGATGGGGGCTCATCCCCGCGTCCGCGGGGAGCACCAACTGGTGGGCGGTCATGAAGGTGTCCACGTGGGCTCATCCCCGCGTCCGCGGGGAGCACTCGTCGTTGTTGTTCTGGTTCTGGTTGAGTGCGGGCTCATCCCCGCGTCCGCGGGGAGCACGGAGGAATTCTTCCCCGTGCTGCAGGCGACGCAGGGCTCATCCCCGCGTCCGCGGGGAGCACAAGGTTCGCGATCTGGTCGTCGCGGGTGTCGAGGGCTCATCCCCGCGTCCGCGGGGAGCACAGGGCTGTTGTGATGCGATCGGCCGCGACTGGGGGCTCATCCCCGCGTCCGCGGGGAGCACGTGGTCACGACGCCCTACGGTTTCCGTCACGCGGGCTCATCCCCGCGTCCGCGGGGAGCACAATTACTACGTCGTGGTGAATGGCATCACAAAGGGCTCATCCCCGCGTCCGCGGGGAGCACCCGAGTCGTGTGCGGATGCGGTGGTCTTGGTTGGGCTCATCCCCGCGTCCGCGGGGAGCACGACCACGAAGGCACCTCACTGCTGTACGTGTCGGGCTCATCCCCGCGTCCGCGGGGAGCACTACAGTCTGAGCCATGTTCGCTCACCGATCGAGGGCTCATCCCCGCGTCCGCGGGGAGCACGTGTGCGACGGGCCGCTACCGGTCGCGGAAGCGGGCTCATCCCCGCGTCCGCGGGGAGCACCCGTTCTCTGCGTAGGAACCGACCTGCACACCGGGCTCATCCCCGCGTCCGCGGGGAGCACCCTCTTCGGCGCTAGCGATAGATCGGGCACCCTGGGCTCATCCCCGCGTCCGCGGGGAGCACACGGGCGAGTATCGGAAGAACCAGCGCGGCAGGGGCTCATCCCCGCGTCCGCGGGGAGCACTGCGACTGCGGCCCGACTGGGTGGACGTCGTCGGGCTCATCCCCGCGTCCGCGGGGAGCACAAGCCGCGCACCCCGGAACCCATCAATGCGGTGGGCTCATCCCCGCGTCCGCGGGGAGCACCAAGTGGCCCAAAGCTTCCGATGATGTGCCCAGGGCTCATCCCCGCGTCCGCGGGGAGCACACCGGGCGCTGTCTTTTCAAGACGCGAACGGGCGGGGCTCATCCCCGCGTCCGCGGGGAGCACGCTGCGACCACCCATCCGCTCGGCGAAATCCTGTGGCTCATCCCCGCGTCCGCGGGGAGCACCACGCAGCCGAGCTCGGCCACCCCACAATCGTGGGCTCATCCCCGCGTCCGCGGGGAGCACCGGCACATCTTCGCCCCTCGGATGCGATAGGTGGGCTCATCCCCGCGTCCGCGGGGAGCACCGGCACATCTTCGCCCCTCGGATGCGATAGGTGGGCTCATCCCCGCGTCCGCGGGGAGCACACATTCGCAACGGCACATCCACATAACGCCACGGGCTCATCCCCGCGTCCGCGGGGAGCACACGTCGGCGATGCAGGCGTGGCGGCAGCGGGCGGGCTCATCCCCGCGTCCGCGGGGAGCACTGGTGTCGCCCACCACCAGGTGACCGTCCACGGGGCTCATCCCCGCGTCCGCGGGGAGCACCTCCCGGTGTATGGGCAGCGAGTGAAATTGCTGGGCTCATCCCCGCGTCCGCGGGGAGCACGGCTTCCCTCGCCGACCAAATACGACACCATCGGGCTCATCCCCGCGTCCGCGGGGAGCACTCCTGGCGTGTCCCCCGTGAGCCGGTCCGGGTTGTTTTAGAGTCCTGATTGCCCTGATGAGGGCGGAGAAGGGACGATGAAGAACATGGCAGGACGGAAGCGTCACTCGGCGGAGGACATCGTGCGCAAATTGCGCCGGGCCGATGAGTTGACCGCGGAAGGCAAGACCGGCGAGGAGATCGCTGCCGATCTCGAGGTGTCGGCGGCCACGTTGTACAACTGGCGGCGCCAGTACGGCGGCATGGACGGCGACGCCGCCAAGGAACTCAAAGAGCTGCGCGAGCAGAACAGCCGACTCAAGCGACTGCTCGCCGATGCCGAACTCGAGAAAGACGCGCTGCGGGAGATCGCCAAGGGAAAATTCTGAGCCCGACCGCCAAACGCGCCGCCATCGACATGCTCAAGGACGTCAAGAGCATGTCAGAACGCATGGCGTGCAAGGTAGTTGGGCTTTCCCGTTCCGCCTATCGACGGCTGCCGCAAGCACACACCCCGGCCGACCCCGACGCCGCACTGCGCGAGCAGCTACGCACGTATGCCCGCAAGAACCCCCGGCACGGGTTCCGGCGCGCGTGGGCACACCTGCGCTTCGACGACGGCATCGAGATCAACAAGAAGAAAGTGCACCGGTTGTGGAAAGAAGAGGGCCTGCAAGTGCGGCGCGCTCCGCGCCGCAAACGCGCCGGCCAGTCATCGGTCCCGGTCGTTGTCGCGGACGCACCGAAAGTGGTATGGGCATTGGACTTTCAGTTCGATTCCACCGTGGATGGGAAGAAGATCAAGATCGCGTCCATGGTTGACGAACACACCCGGATGTCGTTGCTGAACATCGTGGACCGCTCGATTCCGGCTGAGCGGTTGATCGAGGAGTTGGAGAAGACGTTCGCGATCTGGGGTGGCCCGCCGATGGTGCTGCGCATGGACAACGGCCCTGAGTTCATCTCAGAAGCCCTGCAGGCGTTCTGTGCAGGGTCGGTCGGGATCTCCTACATTCCGCCCGGCACACCGTGGAACAACGGGTTCATCGAGTCGTTCAACAACCGGTTGCGCGACGAGTGTTTGAACCGCAACTGCTGGCCCACACTGATCGAGGCCCGCGTGGTCATCGACGACTTCAAAGACGACCACAACCACCGACACCGGCACTCAGCGCTGGGCTACCAAACGCCGGCCGAGTACGCTGCCGGATGCACCCACCAACATCACCCCGTGGGCTGCGAGATCGACTGACGATCACAACAAGGAACTGGCTCTAGAACTGCCTGGACCGGTTATCGGGGACCTGCCACTCCCCCAAACCCGCCGCGACGACACCGAACCCGGGCTCATCCCCGCGTCCGCGGGGAGCACAAGTTCGTCGGCATGGAGTCGATGTTCGGTCAGGGCTCATCCCCGCGTCCGCGGGGAGCACAGCCTGCGGTCCCGAGTTCTTGGCGGACGACGGGGCTCATCCCCGCGTCCGCGGGGAGCACTACACGGTCGCGGCGGCTGGCGCGGACACCTCGGGCTCATCCCCGCGTCCGCGGGGAGCACCGCATGCGGGCGCAGACGTTCACCAAGCCGCTGGGCTCATCCCCGCGTCCGCGGGGAGCACTGCCGACAGTCGGGGCGCTCATGCGCCTACCCGGGCTCATCCCCGCGTCCGCGGGGAGCACCGTCAGCCACGCTACAGCAGAGCATCATAAATGGGCTCATCCCCGCGTCCGCGGGGAGCACCTAGTCGGCGGGCAGCGCCAGCAGCTTCTCCAGGGCTCATCCCCGCGTCCGCGGGGAGCACGGCGACGGCGGATCAGCAGGCACCGGGTCCGTGGGCTCATCCCCGCGTCCGCGGGGAGCACCCGTACAGCACCCGCATCACCAGAATCAGCGACGGCTCATCCCCGCGTCCGCGGGGAGCACACTTTCTGAGCAGCAACTATAGCCCGAAGCGGTCGGCGTTTCCTTCAGACTCAGTTCGACGGTTCGTCTTTTCGCGCCTGCATTCTCCGCGCCTTTCGGTACCGGCTCGCCTTGCTCCATCCGGCCCGTGGTCGAGCCGCACCTTCCAACGACTCTCCCGTATGTGGCCGCCGAACCAAACGCACTCCATCAATGTCTATCGGCTGCCAGTCGTATCGATGGACGAGGAATTCGAGGCGCTGCTCGTTCTGAGCAGGGAACACCATCACTGCACGACCATCCTTGACAAGGTCTTGCACGCGCGCCCACACCAACTCCCGAACTCGCTGGTTGAGTACTCCGACGAAAACACCGGGGCTGATCTCTAGCAACCATCGCGTGAGATGGCCGCGCAGACCAGCTGGGCAAGCTGTAACGATGAGAACTACCACGGCACCTCGAACTCGTCGTCGCCGTGGCTCTGTCCGCTCGCGATGGCCTTGCCGCGGTCATCCCAGAGATAGACCACGTCGGCGTCGTAGTCGGACACCTCAGCGTCGTCACCGACCAGTAGCTGCTTCACATCGGCGGCGCAGCGCGGCAAAAGCCTTGCTGCAAAGACCGCGTCGCGGACCTTACGGCGCGTGACCGCAGGAACATCATCAACACCGTCGTCGGCGGCCACATCGAACGCCACCGGTATGGCAATCTCGGCCTTGTACAGATCCGCGACGTCATACACGAAAGACCGATCATGTCCGGTGTGCACGAATCCCAGCCCGGGCGAACATCCGAGCGCAACAATCACGGCGTGCGCCACACCGTACAAGCAAGTGGTGGCAGCCGAAAGCGCCTGGTTGACAACATCTGACGCCGCGAAGTCGTTGGGATCGTAGTCGCGCCGCTTCCACTCCACCCCCGTCCGTTCGGCATGCTCCCGATAGCTGCGCCGGACTCGCGCCCCTTCCTTCCCACGCAGCTGCTGCATGGTCAGCGCCGACGTATCCTCGCCGGGAAACCTCATCGCGTACATCTTGCGCGCGACGGTCAGACGCGCGTCGCGATTGCTCACCGCCCGTGCCTGAGCATCCAGCAGGCGACTCGAACGCCCCAACGGCCGTCCGTGCGCGTAGTAGCGGACGCCCTGCTCCCCCACCCAAACCGAAGTAGAACCGGATTCCGCCAGCAACACCATCGCCTGGTGGGTGACACGAGTCCCCGGCCCGAGCAGCAGTGCCCCGATTGTTGCCGCCGGGATGTGGATCACCCCACGCTCATCGGTTGCCGTAATAGCATTGTCCGCACGATGCACCGTGCAGCGTTCGAGGTAGATGAACGAAAGGCGATCCGCCACCCTCACCAGCTCCGTGGGTCGAACGGGCGGCGGTCCGGGTACCTCACCCATTACACACGGGAGCCTGTATGCGCCAACGTCATCAGACCGCAGCCATACGCCTTTGCCCGCCCGATTCCGCTAATCAGGGACCCGCGAAGGACATCAGCGTCAGACACCACGAGGATTCCCTCGTAGGTGGCGAACCCGATGGTCACGACCCCCTTGGCGCCAGGCGGCTGTCCCGACTTGCCGAACCGCATAGTGCCCCGCTCCACAATCCGCAATGCTCGGTCGCCGGCACTGTCGTCGGGGATCTCGAATCCGCGACTCTCCGCCCGATCCGTCAGCCATGCCAGTTGGTACTTCTCCGATACGTGCGCAACAGGTTTCGTGTCACCGTCCGGCGTCTTTCTGGCGCTGCGGACGGGATTGGCACGAAGGCGGAACGCGTATCGGCCTCCCGGACGTAAACCGTCCAGAACCGGTAGATAACTTCGCGTCTGCCACATGTCTCCGGTCTGCCATCCGGCCTGCTCTACGACGTGACTCAGGTCAGGTTCGGTGGCGCTGACGATGTACAGGTACGTTTCATCCCTTGTCGGCGAATCCACTCGCCACAGAGGGCGTGAGTCCTTCGGCCCCTGTGCTTTTGGTGGAAAAGCTGATTCGACGGCAGCATGCATGGCCTGCGGATAGGAGAGCAGCTTTCCGGCACCCCGTCGGCGGCGATTGATCGGCATCTTGGTCAGATACATCACGCACCGCCAAGAATTGCCATGGGATCGTGGACGTCTCTGCCGTCCGCGTTCTCCACCGTCACCCAGGTCTCCTCCACATGCCGCCACGCGTACTCACGTCGCCGCGGGTCGAAGCTCACGGGCACGTCGCGCACGGTATCTCCACTGCCCGGCCGGCCGTCGGAAGCGATACGGAGGCTCACCGACTTCCCCTGTTTGCGACGAAATTCAATGGACGCCTGCCACGGGGTGTCCGCCAGGACTTCCACGAGCGGGGCACCCCTCACTTCCAGAAACAACGGCCGACTCGGTGGGCAGGATCGCCGGCCGAGATACAGGGGGTACGTGGGTCGCCTAATTGCATCGGCCAGGGATCGCACCAGGTTTTCATCACCTTCGACGGCCGCGACAAAGATCGCGTCGGCAAGGTAGTACCGATTCGACAGCGGCATCGTGCGCTTGTCATCGAGACTCTTGGCTACTTGGAAGTCTCGCATCAACGTCCCCGGCTGGTCGACACGTACCGCGAATGAGAGGCCGAGAAGATGCTCGATACTCTCGGTACGCCGGATCCCCTGTGCCGCAGCAAGTAGGCCGAGGACACCGCTCTTCGTGGGCTCAGGCCTCGTCTCACGACTTGTGAAGCGGCTCGACGCTCCCCATGCCTGCATCGGGCCGGCGAGGCAGATCGACAACGTGGTCATGCCGATGCACTCAACTCGTCAAGCACGGCGCCCTCCACACGAGCAACAAGGTCACTCAACGCCACGGATTCGCCGAGCGAGGCGGCCCCGGCGTCCGCGTCCGCGATACCGGCACGGAACGTCACCCGGGCAGGACCGTAGGCAGCTGCGATCTCCGCTTCGCGACGCACCAGCTTCTCCGAGGCGAGCGATACCGCGCCCCGGTCCACGGTCGGTGACACGGCCTGCTCGAAGGCACCAACCAGATTCACCGGCTGGTCATCACGGATGGCGACTACCACCACCTCCGGTAGCGTCCTGTTGGCAAAGGTGTTCTGTTTGCCCGTGGGCATAGAGCGCACAAAGGACTCCAGGAACGTTCCGGCAGCGCGGGCGGCTGCAGACGCGTCGCCGAGATTGTCTTCCAGGCCCTTGACGTTGATAGTGGCGTAGCGGTATAGCGTCGACGAGTTGAACTCGATGGTGCCGATCATCCCGGCACCGGTCTCATGCTCAGATTCGTCGAAATCGTCGACGGCGGTGAAGTAGTCGAACTCCTGCTCAACGGCCTGCACACTGATCGCGTGGGCCACCTGCACCGCCGCATCCACGTTCAGCTCGGCATCGTCGGCGATCATCCGACCGAACAAAGCGACATCGATACTGTTGTCGGAGTTGATGATCGCCTTAACCCGCTTCTTGTCCAGCTCCCCGTCGCCGTCGAGGGAAGCGAGCGCAAGCTCGACCAGCGAATCCAGTTGCGTTGCACTGAGAAACAGTAGGTAGCCGGACTCATCAGCCTTCTTCGGCGCACCCTTTGCAACCTTCGGTGCGACCATCTTGATTCCAGCAGCAGTGAACACCTTGGAGGCAAGCTCTCTCGCGGCAGCATCATCGATGCCGTCCCTGCGGGCCGCGATCCGCCGACCGAGCACCTCGGCGACCTTGCGAGTGCGGTATCCGACACCGCTGTCGTCGAGGTTCTCGTTGAAGTGCTTTCGCGTGGCCCGCTTCCACGCCTGACTGGAAACGCGCGCACGTCGGGTTCCGCCAAAGATCGCCGTCTTCGGGCTACCCGTGTCGTCCCGGTTGATGTTGCTCGGCGGAACAGATTGGAGAATGTGGATATCGATGAACATGACGGGGTCAGCCTTCCGTGATCTGGGTTGCGGGAGTGGAGTTTTCTGACGAGTCCGGTTCTCGCCTGACCTGCCGGACGAAGTCTCGTCCCCATTGCAATCGAACCGTTTCGGCCCACCGCCCACCGCGATAGAGCGCAGCAAGGTCATCGGTGAGACGCCCATAGTCGAGTCCGATCGGGGTATCAGCCGACCGCAGCAGTGAGATCATCGACCGGAGGTGTCGTTCGACGCCTACCTCCGTGTCGGCGAGGGCGATCGCTTGAAGTCTTTTCCGGACTGCCGGCTCGTCGTCTGGGGTCATGGCCAGCCGCCGCGCTGCATGTCCCATCGAGACGCCTGCAACCTGCACCGGCACACGCCTCCCCTGTTGGTGGAATGCGTAGAGCCCCAATGCGATACACGTCGCCCGCTCACGCGGAGTCACATGGTCGTCGGATGGCAACTCGGGCACGAGAGCCAGGGTGTTCCCCCACACCTCGGGCGTGGTACCCGGCGGCCTGTTGAGTGACTGCCTCAACCGCGCCAGCCGACCGAGTATGTCGGCATCCCGGGTATCGCTCAGGTACCGCCTCTGTAGCGACGCCACTGAGCCATTCACCGCCATACCCAGATCAGAGAGGCGCTGAGAGGGCCCCTTACTCTCCGGCTGTGTCATTGTCGCCCTTTCCTGTGCTGGCAAATGCCTCTGAGAGTTCACGATTCAGCGCTCTTCGAAAGGTTGACTCGGCCCACGGCGCGTCAATCCATCGCGACTTGTCCTTGTGGTCCTTCACCGATCGCCCGATGAACGCGGGCCGCCCTGCGTCGCGGACCAGTTGATCGGAGAGCTCTCTTGCGATTCCATACAACTGGCGGTGCCAGTTGATAACCAGTTCGTCGGGATCGACCTCGCCGCCGAGTGCGACAACCCACCGTCGGAACGGTTGGTCAACGGCCGCCATGAATTGCATGATCACTCGCTGGCGGTCGCCGTCTCCATCGCCTCCCGATGCGAGCGTCAGATCGCGGGCGAGTGCCCCTAGTGCGCGCGACACCCGCTCGGCTGTGTCGGCAGCGTCGCAGGCCCGCTGCCGAAGCTCATAGGTGGTGAGCCCGGCAATCCGCATGCTCAGGGCGTCATCGACACCAGCACCGATCACACTGGCCTGGTTGTCGTAGCGAAGGCCGTAAACATGAACGACAATCAGTTCGTCGGAGTCGATGACGCTTTGCTGTACGAGGTAGTCGATCCACTTCGTTACACCTGGTGCGTGTCCCGCCGCGCTTCCCCGTGAGTAGTCGTCCACGTCCATGAGCAGACTTTCGACGCCCCGCCACACAGCTCGGCCGGGGTCGAAAGTTCGTGGGTAAAACCGAAGTTCTCCCGCCTTCTTGGACTGGATCTCGCTGTACCGCCACGGCGACCACAACTCGGTGGCGAAACGATTGAACGACTCGAAGGAGTCTCCGTTGCCGATGACGACTCCGGTCACGCGGCCGTCTTCGTAGCGAACGTGGATACGGCGGCTTTGCCAAGTGAGTAGATCGAGTGGCCCATGCGGCTCGATATCCACTCGGGGGAGAACACCGAGATGCTCACGCTCCCATACCGGCACATCGTTGTCGACCATGGTGGGCTCGCCATCGATCACCAACGCGAGACTCAGGAGAAGAGTCTGCGCCAGCGTGTGTCCCTCGACGAGCACTCCTCCGAATTGCCCGACCCACGCGATTCCGATGGGGTACCCCTTACCGCCTTTAGTCCGCGGATCGCGCTTGTCGCCGGTCTTGATGCCCGACGGGTCATACGCCTGCGCGTGCACGATCCATCGCGCGGCCTCCGCAAGTGACAAATCAGCGGCGCCGCTCCCCGCGCGCGTTGTGAAGTACTGGAACTTGGCCGGTACGTCGCTGACGAGGAGCCCGACCGGTTTAAATGCGTCGCTTGATGATTGGAAGTCGGGCACCTGGTAGAAGGGTTTCAGAGGATCCAGGAGGTCAAAACGCGACCGCACCTTTTCGAGGTAGGCCGCGAGTTCGGCAGCCGGCAGCTCTCTGGTGGCCCATAGCTCTTCCCACCGTTCGATCGGCCAATCGCCCCAGTCGACCGCGCGCCGAACGATTGCGAGCAATAGGCGGGTAATGGCGAACTGCTGAGTCGGTAGATCACCCCCGATGGTGGCCAACCGATGCGCGGACACCACAAGTTCCGCGATGGAGTACTCCCTGGTCTGCCCTTCCAGATCGGTCGCGATGATCCAGGGTTCGTCGACCAGATTGAAGGTGTCGATCACGTCAGTTGTTGAGCTTCTCATGTACCAGCCCTTCAGTGTCGTCGTAGCGTAGGCGATAGCCCTGCAATTCAGCTTCGTTATCCACGTTGAGCTCTAGGACCAATTCGCCTGCGAGCCAGCGAGAATCCTGCCATCCGAGGTACATGCGCTTCTCCAGCTCCGCGATCGTCCTCTCCGTTACCTCTGCATTAATGCACAGCGCACGCGGGAGTCGGACGGCCGAACCGAGAACCTTTCGCGCCACCTTCGAGCCGGGCTCGAATTCCGTGACCACCGAATCTCCGCCACATTGCGGTAACAGGTACACCACGTCGCCGACACGGCGGGTGACAAGAACTTCGATACTCTCCTCGGTATCACGAACTTTCGCAAAGCCTTTGGGGTCGTCAACGTCCCCGACGTTCGTGTCCAGCCAGGCGAGCAGGCTCGGTCTCTTCGACGGCCCGCTGATCCGCCATTGCTCGGCCCGCTGCTGCTGGGCGGCTACCTTTGCCCGCTGTTTCGCATCCGCAATATCCAGCGCCGCCCGCCAATCGTCGGCCACGTCGAATTGTTTTGCATATGCACGCTGTACGAGGACCGGGATATCTTGAGGCACAGCGATCACCGGCAGACCCCGGAGCACGGCCGCGGATCTCAGCAGACGCGCCTCGCCGTACACACTGCGCGCGCCGCTCTCCAATTCGGGTGGGCCGGCAAACCACTCACCGACGGCCGTTACCACCAACCGGGGATGCTGATGAGCACCGCGATTGGCCCGCTGGTGCCGGTGCAGTCGACCCAACCGCTGCAGGACCAGGTCGACGGGCGCGAGGTCGGAGATCATCAGGTCGAAGTCCAGGTCGAGGGATTGCTCGATCACCTGGGTGGCGACCACGATCAGCCGGTGGGGCCGCGAACCGTCTCGCCCCAACCTGGCCACCAGTCGCTTCTCGAGTTCTGCTCGATGGTGCTGGACGAACCGTGAATGCACCAGCACCACATCGTCGCCGAACTCCGCGCGCAGTAGCCGAGCTGTCGCCTGGGCTCGGCCAACGGTGTTCCGGATGATCGCGAGACATCCTCCGTCATCGAGGTTTTCGTGGACAAAGCGGACCAGGACATCGTCCTCGTCGTCGAGCCGTTCCAATGCCACCTCGACCGACCGACCAGGCTCAACCGGGTACGTCCGGCGGCTTTCGCCGACCGAGCTGATGATCGGGTACTCGGCGGTGGCCGCAAACTCTCCGGTTCCGTCCCAGCCCCGCCCACGTTCGTATGCCTCCGCCAACTCCAGCCGTTGCGCCGGCGGCAGTGTGGCCGACAGCAGGATGACCGGTACGCGATACGCCGCGAGCCATTCGAGCACTCGCACCAGGTACACCCGCATGTAGTCGTCTGCGGCATGCACCTCGTCGAGAATCACCACTTTGTTGGACAGGGCCAGATGCCGCAGGACAACATGCTTGGCCTTCAAACCGGCGAACAGCAACTGGTCGATGGTGCCGACGACGAAATTGGCGAGCATCGACCGCTTCCGTCCGAAAAACCACTGATGCGCAACGACTTCCACAGCACACCGCGCGGCGCGGGAGTGCCCGCCCGAGTCGATGTCCGTCAGACGCGGACGAAGCCGCGTGAACTCCTCGTTGAGATTCGACTTGCCATGCGCGAGTGAAATACTGGTGACCAGGTCGGAATCCTGGTGCAGTAGCCAACGGTGCACTCGATCGAACATCGCATTCGAGGTGGCCATTGTTGGCAGCGCAACGAATACGCCCGAGCAACCGAAACGGGCGGCGATATGCTCGGCCGCGGCGAGAGCCGCCTCCGTCTTTCCTGAGCCCATTGTCGCCTCGACAATCAACATCCCTGGCTCACTCATGGCTCTCGCCGCGTCAACAACCGTCTGCTGCATCACGTTGGGAGTCGCTCCGGCGGGCAGGTCGAATCGCTGTGTGAGCAGATGGTCCAGGCCGTCAATCGGGTGAGCGGACCACGGTTCGGGAAGCGCCAACAGGTCCCAGGCAGTCGCGGCGGCATCCTCCGACTCCGTCCGGTCCGTGAGTGGAAACAGATCACTACTGGCGATCCAGTCGCACATGATGACGAAACCCGTCCACAGCACCTGCGCGCGGGCCGAAGGCGGTAAGTCCCGCACCTTGTCGAGAACCGGGCCGGCATCAAGTCCCGTCGCGAGGTGGCTGATCAGCTCGTCGCGCGAGGAAGTCCACTCAGGCCCACCGAAATACGTGCTGTTTACGTCCCTGGGGCCGGCCGCACGGGTCGAGGGAGGCACTCCATGATGACCACCGGCAATGACGGCGACCTTCTCGGCCGCGCTGGGTCGATAACCACGGCGCTCGTTCAGAAACGTATGGATCGCGTGGTAGCTGATCACCGAGTGCGGAACCCCTGGACGCTTGCCGCATCCCGGCGGGAAACGCAGACCCGCATCGCGCATCGGGCCGACGAGGTCGATCCCACCCGGCGTGTTCGACATCGACTCGACCTGAATCGCGAACGTCGGGCTGAGCTTGCCGACATCGTGGGTCGCAGCCAGGAACTGCCCGAAAGTGCACGCCTCGTCGTCGGTGAGGCCCTCGCTCAAGAATCGCTTGGTCGACTCCGCCAGCCAACAATGCCAGAGGTAGCCCGCGACCTCGGCCGAGTCTTCACAATGGCGGACCAGCGAGAGCCACTCCCCGGACTCTCGGCGCGATTTCGCCCACGCGGATCGCACTTGGCGACTGAGCATCACACCTCCTTTGGACTCGACCGAAGAAATCTATCGAGGAGCAAAGCAGTCAGGTCTGACATAGCCGAGAAAGTGGTTCGTTCGGTGTACTGCCGATCTATATGCGGCACAGCATGGACACGTGCTGCGAGGCGACTCCGTCAGGACGCATGCGGTCGGCAGCAAGCGCGAACCGAAGTCGCGTCAAGTCCACACAATGACGTTCGGCCGCGAAACCCTCTGCGGTCGCCCAGCGTCCGCACTCGACACGCTTCTCGACAGCCGTGCGGATGGCGTCCTCGATCTCGGGTCTCATAGTTGCACACTAGCGCATGCCCAATTGACGTGCCAATGAGATTGTTCAGTTAGTGGTACTGGCACACCATCCGAGACCCCCGCGTACGCAGGGACAAAAATTTAGACCCTGACGTGCCCAGGAGATCGTTCAGGGTTCATCCCGCTCGGCCGGGAACTGTGCTGCGGTATTCAAGCCTGAGCAGCACGCCATCGATTATGACGTGGACCAACTGGTAACTCCACCAGCGCGTCTCCCCCGCCTCCGTGCCCACCTGCGATAGCAGCACCCACTCGATGTGAACGTGCGCTTCATCGACATAACGCCGAAGGCCGGCCACCCTCGCAGGTGACCGGCCTTGGCGTTGAATTGCGTTGGTAGGCGCGGGTTCTGATCGTCAGATCAGAAGCCCATTCCGCCCATCTCGTCGCCACCCGGCAATGCGGGGGCGGGGTTCTTCTCCGGCTTGTCGGCGACGACGGCCTCGGTGGTGAGGAACAGAGCCGCGATCGACGCAGCGTTCTGCAGCGCCGAGCGGGTGACCTTCACCGGGTCGTTGATGCCGGCGGCCAGCAGGTCCTCGTACACACCGGTGGCGGCGTTGAGGCCGGTACCCTTCGGCGAGTTGAGGATCTTGTCGGCGACGACGCCCGGCTCGAGCCCGGCGTTGACGGCGATCTGCTTGGCCGGAGCCGAGAGCGAGACGCGCACGATGTTGGCACCGGTGGCCTCGTCACCCTCGAGCGACAGACCGTCGATGGCCGGCTCCGACTGCAGCAGGGCCACGCCACCACCGGCGACGATGCCCTCTTCGACGGCAGCCTTGGCGTTGCGCACGGCATCTTCGATGCGGTGCTTGCGCTCCTTGAGCTCGACCTCGGTGGCAGCACCGGCCTTGATGACGGCGACGCCGCCGGCCAGCTTGGCCAGACGCTCCTGCAGCTTCTCACGGTCGTAGTCGGAGTCGCTGTTCTCGATCTCGCCGCGGATCTGGGCCACGCGACCGGCGATGGCGTCGGGATCGCCCGCACCCTCGACGATGGTGGTCTCGTCCTTGGTCACGACGACCTTGCGAGCGGTACCGAGCAGCTCGACGCCTGCACCCTCGAGCGAGAGGCCGACCTCTTCGCTGATGACCTCGCCACCGGTGAGGATGGCGATGTCGGCCAGCATGGCCTTGCGGCGGTCACCGAAGCCCGGAGCCTTGACGGCGACGGACTTGAAGGTGCCCTTGAGCTTGTTGACGACCAGGGTCGAGAGGGCTTCGCCCTCGACGTCCTCGGCGATGATCAGCAGCGGCTTGCCGGCCTGGATGACCTTCTCCAGCAGGGGCAGCAGGTCCTTGATGGTCGAGACCTTGCCCGAGACCAGCAGGATGTACGGGTCGTCGAGGACGGCTTCCTGACGGTCGGCGTCGGTGACGAAGTAGCCCGAGATGTAGCCCTTGTCGAAGCGCATGCCCTCGGTGAGCTCCAGCTGCAGCCCGAAGGTGTTGGACTCCTCGACGGTGATGACGCCTTCCTTGCCGACCTTGTCCATGGCCTCGGCGATGAGCTCGCCGATGGACGGGTCGCCGGCCGAGATACCCGCGGTGGCAGCGATCTGCTCCTTGGTCTCGACCTCCTTGGCGCTCTTGAGGAGGGACTCGGTGACGGCCTCGACGGCCTTCTCGATGCCGCGCTTCAGACCCAGCGGGTTGGCGCCGGCAGCGACGTTGCGCAGACCCTCACGGACGAGAGCCTGAGCCAGAACGGTGGCGGTGGTGGTGCCGTCGCCTGCGACGTCGTCGGTCTTCTTGGCGACTTCCTTGACGAGCTCGGCGCCGATCTTCTCGTACGGGTCCTCCAGCTCGATCTCCTTGGCGATGGAAACACCATCGTTGGTGATCGTGGGGGCGCCCCACTTCTTCTCCAGGACGACGTTGCGACCCTTGGGTCCCAGCGTGACCTTGACTGCGTCGGCAAGGCTGTTGAGGCCCCGCTCGAGGCCGCGGCGGGCCTCTTCGTCGAACGCGATTTGCTTGGCCATGGGTAAGTGATCCTCCGATAGGGGGTGACACCAGGTATTGATGGCCGGAACTTCGGTGCCCGCGACGGACGACCGGTGTGTCATTCGGTACCGGTCTCACCGTCCCGACCTAGCACTCACACTACGCGAGTGCCAATGACCGTTTTAGCACTCGGACCAGGCGAGTGCAAGGTCGGGACGCGGGCGTTCGCCGCCAGCCGAACGACAGTCGACGCGCATCCGATCCCAGGTCGGTTAGGGTCGGTCGGGTGGGGTATCTGCTCGTCATCATCGTCGCACTGCTGGCGATCATCGCCGTCGTCGTGATCTTCAACTTCCTGGGCAATCGCAAACTGCGCAAACTCGAGGAACAGGGCCTCCACCAGCGCACCCACGGCCCGGCCGACCCGTTTTCCTCGGCCGACGACGACTCCGTCTACGGCAACCCGCGCACCCTCAAGCCCGGCGACCTCGTCGAATTCCGCGGCCAGACGCATGCGGTTCGCGGAACCCTGGTGCTGACCCAGGGCAGCTTTCAGTGGACCGAGCATTTTCTCGACACCGGCCTCGGCTCCAAGGCATGGCTGTCGGTGGAGGACGACCCCGATCTCGAGGTCATCCTGTGGCGTGAGCTCAAGGGTGTGACCATGGTGCCGGGCCCGCAGACCATCGAACTCGACGGCGGCCGACGCTACGAGTCCGACGAATCGGGATCGGCGACGTTCACCTCGACCGGGACAACCGGGCTCAACCCGACCGGCTCCCTGCGCTACCACGACTACCAGGCAGGCGACGAGCGTCTGTCCTTCGAGGACTTCGGCGGCGGCTGGGAATGCGCGCGCGGCGAGGTGCTCGACGCGGGTGAGTACCGGATCTATCCGAGCAGCTCTGCTCCTGGAGCGCCGTGAGTCCCGCTTCACCGCCCGACGGCTCGACAGAACTCGCCGTCGCGTTCGCTGACACCAGCGCCGGACAGCTCGGGTATTCGCTGACCGCCCCGGAACAGCCGGCGCTCGCCACGAGCTCTGGCGAACTCGGCGGGATCACTGTCTCGTTGCGGTTGCTCGGTGCGAGTCACCAAGTGATCGTCGACGACGGGAATCAGCATCTGTGCGAGACCGTCGCCTGCTTGCCCGAGGTGACGTCCGCACTTCCCGAGTCCTTCCAGCACCTCGACTACTACTTCGCCTCCCGGGTCGACGCGGTGCATCCCGACGCGCTGGCCGACCTGGTCGACGACCTTCACCGTCGCGTCGCCGACCGCATCGCCGAAGGCATGCCGGCGCTGATCGGACACTTCCCGGGCGCGCCGCACGCGGTCACCGCGATCGTGGCCGACGACGAACCCGACGCGATCTCGTGGCACACCTGGCATACCTATCCGCAAGCCGGTGAAGTCGTGCTGACCACGAGCAGGCTGGGTCGGGGCGCGGTGATTTCGGCGTGAGTGTGTCTCCCCCTGGCGGTTTCGGCGCACCCGAGCCCGATCCGCTCCGCTCGCTGCGTCGTACCCGAAACATCATCATCGCCGTGATCGCCGGGGTGACCATCCTGATCCTGATCGGCTCCTGCGGCTACAACGCCTTCAAGCAGAACAATGCTCGCCAGTACGTCACGTCGAACTATCAGCGCGACGCATCGCTCGACGAGAGCGGAGTGCAGGCCTACATCGCCGACGGCACACCGTCGAAGGTCGCAGACGAGATCAGCGACGCCGAGAACCCCAACGACCGGCGCGAGGGTGATGCCGCCGCAGCGGGCGCCGTGGCCGGATCGCTGTTCATGCAGTACCCCGACTACCTCATCGGCCTCTTCCCCTACGGCAACGACAAGACACGCGTGATGGTCAGTCGCGATTACCGGTCGGGCTACAACCACTATCACAACTACGTCGGCGGATATTGGGTTCCCACACCGAATTTCGGCGGCAACGGGAGCGACAACCGCGGCGGCGGAAGCAACGGAGGCGGAAAATGACCTTCGACGACGATCACCCTCACAGCACGACGGACCACGAAGAACCGGAGAATACTCATGATCTCGATAGGTGACATCGCGCTCAACGCCGCCTACGCCGCGGCCTACTCGGGTGTCGGGGTCCTCCTGATGCTCATCTCCTTCGCGGTCCTCGACGTGCTCACGCCCGGCAACCTGCGCCACCAGTTGTGGGCCGACCGAAATCGCAACGCCGGCATCCTCGTTGCCACCAACCTGCTGTCGGTCGCGATCATCGTCACCGCGGCGATCGTGTCCAGCGAGGGACGGCTCGCGGTGGGGCTCACGTACACAGTGGTCTACACCATCATCGGAATGGCCGCAATGGCACTCACTTTCGTCATCGTCGACCTGTTCACGCCCGGCAAGCTCGGCGAACTCGTCGTCGACACCGAAAGTCACCCGGCCGTGTGGGTACACGGCGTCACCCACGTCGGCACCGCGTTGATCATCGCCGCCTCTATCTTGTGACGCCAACCCCTGAGCATGGATCGCCCCGAAATGCCGCTGCCTGAGCTCCTTCCGCTGCCTGAGGTGCGACGAGCGCTAGCGAGGAGCCTCGAAGGCCTGGTGAGATGACGTCGCCAGACCCTTCGAGGCTCGTCGCTGGCGCTCCTCACACCTCAGGGAGCGGGAGGACGACCGGGAGCGGGCAGGCTACCGGGAGCGAGAAGACGACCGCTACCCGCTGGTCCCGATCCGCGCTCCTGGCCGTCGTCTTTGTCTGCGCTGCTTGTGGTCTCGTCTACGAGCTGGCCCTGGTGTCGTTGGGGTCGTTCCTGATCGGCAACACCGCAACCCAGGCGTCGATCGTGCTCGCGGTGATGGTTTTCGCAATGGGTGTCGGGTCGCTCGCCGCCAAACCGCTTCAGCCGCACTCGGTCACCGCGTTCGCGGTGATCGAACTGGCCCTCGCGTTGCTCGGTGGATTGTCGGTGATGGCGCTGTACGCGGCGTTCGCCTATCTTGCGCTGTACACGCAGGCGCTCGTGGTGGTCGCGTTTGTGTTGGGTCTGCTGATCGGTGCCGAGATCCCGCTGCTCATGGTTCTGCTGCAACGGATTCGGCGGCAGGAGGCGGGCTCGGCGGTCGCCGACATCTTCGCCGTCGACTACATCGGCGCCCTCGTCGGCGGCCTGTGTTTCCCATTCCTGCTGTTGCCGTTCTTCGGTCAGCTGCGGGGTGCGCTCGTGGTCGGCCTGGTGAACGCCGCGGCTGGTTCGTTCTTGGTGTTCGTGGTGTTCCGGCGGTCGTTGAGCCCGATGCGGATGGCACTGCTCGGCACCGCCGCCGTAGCGGTGGTCGCGGCGCTGGTCGCGGCTCTCGTCTACTCGTCGAAGTTCGAGGTCACCGCCCGTCAGGCGCTGTACCGCGATCCGATCGTCGCGGCCGAACGCACGCCATATCAGGACATCGTCATCACCGAGCGTCGTACCGCCGAGGGACCGGACACTCGGCTCTACCTCAACGGCGACCTCCAGTTCTCGTCGATCGACGAGTACCGGTATCACGAGGCGCTGGTGCATCCGGCGATGTCGGGAGCACATGCACGGGTACTGGTGCTCGGCGGCGGCGACGGCCTGGCCCTGCGGGAAGTACTCACCTACCCCGACGCCGGGGACATCACCCTTGTCGAACTCGATCCCGAGATGATCCGTCTCGCCCGGAACGACGAGCGGCTCGTGCGCTTGAATCGCGGATCGATGACAGATCCGCGCGCGCGGGTGATCACCGCCGACGCCTTCACCTGGCTGCGGCAGGCGAACCAGCGCTACGACGCGATCATCATCGACATGCCCGACCCCGACGAATCCGCCACCGCCAAGCTGTATTCGACGGAGTTCTACGCACTGGCCCGCGCGCACCTGGCCGACGGTGGACGGATGGTGGTGCAGTCGGGATCACCGTACTTCGCGCCGAAGTCGTTCTGGTGCATACAGTCCACCCTGCGCGACGCAGGGCTCTGGACGCAGCCGTACCACGTCGACGTACCGTCCTTCGGCGACTGGGGTTTCCACCTCGCCGCGAACGAGCCGGTTCCACTCGCCGTGCACGCTCCCAGACCGCTGCGATTCCTCAGCGCCGACGAACTCGCGTCGGCCGCCGTCTTCCCGCTCGACCGCCCACCCCTCGACATGCCGCCGTCGACGCTCATGGACCCCCGCATCCTACGGTACGCCCAGAGTGAGTGGACTGTTTACTGATTCCCCACCGCCTGGACCCCCCTCCACCCTCCGCTCGCCGACCTTCCACCCACCCCACCTCCGCTCGCTGACCCTGCACCCGCCCCACCTCCGCTCGCTGACCCTCCACCCGCCCCACCTCCGCTCGCCGACCCTGCACCCGCCCCACCTCCGCTCGCCGACCCTGCACCCGCCCCACCTCCGCTCGCTGACCCTCCACCCGCTCCCTGAGGTGCGAGCTTGCGAGCCTCGAAGGGGCTTGGTGAGACAACGATGTCACCGCAGGCAGTGTCTTCGAGGCTCGCAGGCTCGCACCCCAGCCATCGGTAGGCAGGGGCTTCGAGGCTCGCAGCCGGCGGTGGTGAGTGTTTTCTGCCCGAGTCACAGCGCGACCGCGCCGCACCGTCGAAGATGGGTGCATGTCCAGCGGATTGGCGGTGTTGATCGCTGTGCTCGCGACGATCGTCGTCGTCGGTGTCATCATGCTGATCCGGACGCGGCGAGTGGTCGCGACCCCCACCGAGCGTGCGGTGCACACCACCCTGCACACGGCATCGCGGGCCGCGCGGTCGCTGCGTACCGGGCTGACCGCGGAGTCCGCCGCCGAAGCGCTGCCCCACCTCCGATCGCTCACCGCCGCCGACGCCGTGGCCCTCTACGACGACGAACCACGTCGCCTCGCACACGACCCCGTCGACGACGACATCTGGGACGCCGACATGCTCGCCCACGCCGACCGGGCCGCCGCGTCGGCCGCCGACAACCAGCGCCGCGTCCTGTCGACCGACCCGTCGTACTCCGAATCACCGGTCCGCGCACTCATCGCCCAACCCCTGGTCGCCGGGGATGAGCGGCTCGGCGTCCTCGTGGTCGCGACCACGCGCCGACCCGGGCCGGGCATGCTGGGCGCGGTTGCCGAGGTGGCCCGGTACGTGTCGAGCCAGGTCGAACTCGCCGACCTCGACGCCTCCCGCGCCCGCCTCGACCGCGCCGAGGTGCTCGCCCTGCGCGCACAGATCAGCCCGCACTTCATCTACAACGCCCTCAACACCATCGCGTCCTTCGTCCGCACCGACCCCGACCGCGCCCGCGAACTCATCCTCGAGTTCGCCGACTTCACCCGGTACTCGTTCCGCGCGGCCGGCGAGTTCACCCTGCTCGCCGACGAACTGCGCAACATCGACCGCTACCTCACCCTCGAACGCGCCCGATTCGGGCCCGCGCTCGAGGTGCGTCTACACGTCGCGCCCGAGGTGCTCAACGTGGTGGTGCCGTTCCTCGCCCTCCAACCCCTGGTGGAGAACGCCGTCCGACATGGTTTGGGCGGCAAGGGCGGTGGCGTCATCACCATCACCGCCCGCGACGAGGGCACCGACTGCGTGATCACCGTCGAAGACGACGGGGTTGGCATGGACCCGGAGATGCTGCGCTCAGGTGTGCTCGACGCGCTGGAACCGTCTGCGCCAACTACCTCGGGACCGGACCCTTCGGGAGAGACCTCCGAGGGTGCTCACGTGGGGCTCACGAATGTCGACCATCGTCTGCGCGCGGCCTTCGGCAACGATTACGGTCTAGTGGTCGAGACCGCGGTCGGTGCGGGCACCAAGGTCGGGATGCGAGTACCGAAGTTCCGCGCGGGCGTGCACGTTTAGGAGGTGACCGATGGACGATCTCGTGGTCCTCGCCGTCGACGACGAACGTCCCGCGCTCGACGAGCTGTGCTACCTCCTCGAGCGACAAGATGCCGTGGGGACCGTTCTCGCCGCGTCCGATGCCACTGGCGCGCTGCGCGAACTCAACGACCATCGCATCGACGCCATCTTCCTCGACATCAACATGCCCGGACTCTCCGGACTCGAACTCGCCGGCGTGCTGGGCCGCTACACCGAGCCGCCGGCCATCGTCTTCGTCACCGCGCACGACGACAAGGCGGTCGACGCCTTCGAGGTCGGCGCACTCGACTACCTCCTCAAACCACTGCGCGAGGATCGCCTGGCACAGGCCGTGGACCGCGTGACGAGCAATCGGGACAATGCAGATTCCACGCCACAACCGCAGAGCGACAACATGACCGGCACCACCGACACATCGGACGAGGTGATCCCGGTGGAGATGAGTGGCGTCACATCGCTGGTGCGACGCGACTCCATCTCGTGGGTGGAGGCCGTCGGCGACTATGCCCGGCTACACGCCGACTCCGGCGCACACCTTGTGCGAATACCGATGTCCACCTTGGAATCTCGCTGGCAGGATCACGGCTTTGCCCGCGTGCATCGCTCGTATCTGGTCGCTCTCAAGATGGTCACCGGGTTGCGCACGTCGGGGTCGACGACGGTAGTCAGCGTCGGCGAGAACGGCCGATCTCCAGCGGTGGAGCTTCCGGTCAGCCGACGTCAGCTGCGTGAGATCAAGGACCGCATCATTCGAGACCCGCTCCGCACCTACCGCTCTGGGGAACCAGGCGGGCGAACATGACCTCGAATCCGCCACCACGTGAACGGGTTGTCCTCGCGTCCCGACGCGGCGCACGTACCGTCCGGACCCGGGTGGAGGTGCAGGAACAGACCGAGGTCGGCGACACGCTGGTTCGTGGCCTGATGCGTGCCCAGCTCGGGCTCGCACTTCGGCTGGGCGGTAGTCTGCTGGTTCTGATCGTGGCAATTCCGTTGCTGGGACTGGCCTTTCCCTCACTTGGCGAGCTCACCGTGTTCGGCATCCGGTTGCACTGGATCGTCCTCGGTGTCCTCCTCTACCCGATCGTGTATCTGACCGGCTGGCTGTACATACGGCTCGCCGAACAAGCCGAACGCGACTTCATGGGTGTCGTCGACGACGACACCGATTCAGACAGTGACGGCCCGTGAGCCAGCACGTCGACGCCCTGACCGCGGCGGCCCTGCTCGTCGCGGCGGTGGCGACCATCGCGGTCGGCGCCTACGGCGGACGCTTCTCGCGAACCACGTCGGACTTCCTCGTTGCTTCGCGGACGGTCGGGTCGCGGTGGAATGCCGCCGCCGTATCCGGCGAATACCTCTCGGCGGCATCCTTTCTCGGCGTTGCCGGACTTGTCGCGAAGTACGGCGCCGACGCGCTCTGGTATCCGGTGGGGTTCACCGCGGGCTACCTGGGGCTACTGCTGTTCGTGGCCGCACCCCTGCGTCGCTCCGGGGCCTACACGGTGCCCGACTTCGCCGAGTTCCGATTGTCGTCGAAGCCGGTGCGCACCACGGCGATGATCGTCGTGGTGGTGGTCTGCGTGCTGTATCTGATCCCCCAATTCCAGGGCGCCGGACTGACCCTCAACATTCTGCTCGGCGCCCCGGTCTGGGTCGGCGCCGTTGCGGTCGGGGCCATTGTGATCGTCAACGTCGTCGGCGGCGGCATGCGGTCGATCACCTTTGTCCAGGCCTTTCAGTACTGGCTGAAACTCACGGCCATCGCGATCCCCGCACTGGTACTGCTGGGTGTATTCGCCGGGGATCGAGCCCATCTCGGCGAGCCCGCACCGCCTCGCGTCTCGGTCGCCACCACGGTCGACGTCACGACTGACGTGCTGGTCACCGTGAGTGATCCGGCCGGCATGCGCATCTCTGGGATTGTGGATGGCCGCGCGGTCGACGACGAGCCGATCCTCGCGCCTGGACATCACCACATCTCGGCGGGCAGCGTGATCGCTCTCGACGCCGGAGCCGCGACCCCGGTCATCGCCGGCGCGCCGGCCACCGGTTCGGAATGGATCTCCCCCGGCCACGGTCTCGGTGGCGATCACGCTCTCTACCAAGTGCTTTCGCTGATCATTGCGACCTTCCTCGGCACCATGGGCCTGCCACACGTCTTGGTGCGGTTCTACACCAACCCCGACGGCCGGACTGCGCGTCGGACGGCGCTGACCGTGATCGCGCTGCTGTCGCTGTTCTATCTGTTTCCGTTGCTGCTCGGCGTCTTTGCGCGCCTGTACGTCCCTGAGCTCCTGATCACCGGCACGGCCGACGCCGCTGTTCTGCTGTTACCGAGTGCTGCGGTAGGCGGTGTGGGCGGCCAGATCCTGGCGGCACTCGTGGCCGCCGGGGCGATCGCCGCGTTCCTGGCCACCTCGTCGGGCTTGCTCGTCAGCGTCGCCGGAGCATTGGCCACCGACGTTCTGCGCGGCAGGGTTCGTGACTTCCGGCTGGCGGCGGTGATCGGCGGCGTCATCCCGGTGGGACTGTCCCTGGCGGCGACTTCGCTGGAACTGTCACGGACCGTCGGCCTGGTGTTCGCGGTCGCAGCGTCGACGTTGTGTCCTCTTCTGGTGCTGGGTATTTGGTGGCGCGGGCTCACCGCGCCGGGCGCGATCGCCGGCCTGATCGTGGGTGGAGTGTCGGCCGGCGTAGCCACCAGCCTCGCGATCGCCGGGGTCGCCGACGACGACGCATTCAACGGCTGGCTCGCGGTCATCATCGGGTACCCGGCCGCAGTCACCGTGCCGCTCGCGTTCGGGACCATGATCGGCGTCAGTCTGGCCACCCGCAGCCGGGTGCCCGCCGATCTGTCACGCACGTTTGCACGAATGCACGTGCCCGAACGCCTCGGCATGGGCGTCGAGCGACTCCCGGGCGACTGACCTTCTGAACTGGGCAAATGCGATAGTGCCGTGGCCGCAAAATCTAGGGGAAGAACTTCTTCCCCGGGGTATGTAGTCGTCCGCGAGAGTTTTCTGGGGGAGGACTCCAAGGGTAGGGGAAGAAGTTTCTTCCCCTACTTTTGTGGGGCGCACCGGCGGATCGATGGTGCTTCTGCCGGGCCAGATGGACGGGCCAGCGCCACTCACGACGTCCAGACGGCGAGCCCGACATGTGGTGCGGCATGGACGAAGTCGTTGTCCGCGGTCAGCAATGTGAGCCCGTGGGCAATCGCAAGTCGCGCGATCAGAGCATCGATCGTGCCCAACTGGACCCCTGCACTGCGGCACAGGTTCTTCAGGTCGGCAGCGGCGACGTGGTCGTCGCGGTCGGGTGCAACAACCGGCACCGACGCGAACCGTTCGAGGATGACCCCGCGCGTGCGCTCCGGCACGAACCCCTGGAGTAGCTCCTGAATGATGAGTCCGGTGGTGACGACGAGGTCACCACCGACGAGTAGCCGTCGCAGTTCGACGACGTGCGGGTTGTCGAGCTGAGCGTCGCGCCGCAACGCCAGCGACCAGACGCTGGTGTCGACGAGAACGCTCATCCGCGCGAACGCTGCGCCTTGTAGTCGAAGGTCTCGTCGGGATCGAGCGAACCGAAGAGGTCGACGATCTTGGCTTGTTCACGTCGGGCGATGAACTCCTCGAGCGCGCGAGTGACCGTGTCCTTCTTGGTGCGTTCACCGCCGACCCGAAAAGCATGATCGAGCAGTTCCGGGTCGATCGCGAGATTTGTGGCCATCTGTGTACCTCCTTACACATGATCCCACACACTGCGAACGGCAACCGCTCGTCGGCACATTTCGACCGTCCGGCGCACAGCCGGTGGACTTCGGCGTGTGACCCGCGCCACGCATTGCGATGTGATCCACGCCTCAGCAAGTCTGACTCCAGTTACCCGTCACAGCTGGGAGGAAACCCGTGTCGACCGTCGACCAACCACCACCTCAGTCACACCTACCCACCGGCGAGGCCTATCTCGCCATGCAGGAGAGCGATCAGTTCCAGGACCTCAAGCGCACCCTGCGTCGCTTCGTGTTCCCGGTCTCGGCGTTCTTCCTGGCCTGGTACGCGATCTACGTGCTGCTCGGCGCGTTCGCGCACGACTTTATGGCCACCAAGGTCTGGGGCAACATCAACCTCGGACTCATCCTCGGACTGCTGCAGTTCGTGACCACCTTCGTCATCACCGGCCTCTACGTGCGGTTCGCCAACCGCGAACTCGATCCCAAGGCCGAGGCCATCCGCGACCAGATGGAAAGTGAGGTATCGGCATGACCGGCCAGAACACCATGGTGCTCGCCGCAACGGTCGGCAGCCCCGTCGCCAACATCTCGATCTTCCTCGCGTTCGTGGCGGTCACGATGTACGTCGTCATCCGCGCCAGCAAGAACAACAAGTCCGCCGCCGACTTCTTCACCGGCGGCCGCGGCTTCTCCGGGCCGCAGAACGGTATCGCCATCGCGGGCGACTACCTCTCGGCCGCAAGCTTTCTCGGTATCGCAGGCGCCATCGCCGTCTACGGGTACGACGGGTTCCTCTACTCCATCGGCTTCCTCGTCGCGTGGCTCGTCGCTCTCCTGCTCGTCGCCGAATTGCTCCGCAACACAGGCAAATTCACCATGGCCGACGTCCTCAGCTTCCGCCTGAAGCAGCGTCCGGTGCGACTGGCCGCGGCGATCTCCACGCTCGCGGTGTCGTTGTTCTACCTGCTCGCCCAGATGGCCGGCGCCGGTGGGCTTGTCGCGCTGCTGCTCGACATCGAGGGTCGCCTCGGACAATCGATCGTCATCGCCGTCGTCGGCGCCCTGATGATCGTCTACGTCCTCATCGGCGGCATGAAGGGCACCACCTGGGTGCAGATCATCAAGGCCGTGCTGCTCATCGCGGGTGCGGCGATCATGACCTTCATCGTTCTCGCCAAGTTCGGTTTCAACATCTCCTCGCTCCTGGGTTCGGCCCAGGACGCGATCAGCGACTCCGAGTCGAAGAAGGTCGCAAGCCGCGATGTGCTCGCGCCGGGCGCCCAGTACGGCGGATCGATGACCTCGCAGATCAACTTCGTGTCGCTGGCCATCGCGCTGGTGCTCGGCACCGCGGGTCTGCCGCACGTGCTGATGCGCTTCTACACCGTGCCGACCGCCAAGGAAGCCCGACGCTCGGTGGTCTGGGCCATCGCCCTGATCGGCGCGTTCTACCTGTTCACGCTGATCCTCGGCTACGGCGCGGCAGCCCTCGTCGGACCCGATAAGATCCTTGCCGCGGCCGGCGGTCAGAACGCGGCGGCACCGCTGCTCGCCTTCGAACTCGGCGGCGTGGTCCTGTTGGGAATCATCTCCGCGGTCGCCTTCGCGACGATCCTCGCGGTCGTGGCCGGGCTGGCGATCACCGCATCTGCCTCCTTCGCCCACGACATCTACGGCAGTGTCATCAAGCGCGGCAAGGCAAGTGAGGACGATCAGGTGCGGGTGTCGCGCTACACCGTCGTGGTGCTCGGCATCATGGGCATCGTCCTCGGTATCCTCGCCAACGGCCAGAACATCGCCTTCCTGGTGGCGCTGGCCTTCGCGATCGCCGCGGCGGCCAACCTGCCGACCATCGTGTACTCGCTGTACTGGAAGCGGTTCAACACCCGCGGCGCGCTGTGGAGCATCTACGGCGGTCTGGGCTCGACGATCATCCTGATCATCTTCTCGCCGGCGGTCTCCGGTGCGTCGACCTCGATGATCCCGGGCTCCGACTTCGCATGGTTCCCGCTCTCGAATCCGGGCATCGTGTCGATCCCGCTGGGCTTTGCCCTCGGCATCATCGGCACCTTCACCTCACCCGCCGACAAGGGCACTCCGGAGCGCAACGCCGAGATGGAGGTTCGTTCACTGACCGGTGTCGGCGCCGAAAAGGCGGTCGCGCACTAGGTCTCAGCCCGACACGCTGGATCTGCTCGCGTGTCTCTCGTTTGCTCGCAATGTATTGCGCGCGAATGGGAGACACGCGAGCAGTTGCCTTTTCGGCCTATCGCAACCCGACGACATCCACGCTCGTGACCTTGTAGCTGTGCGCGTCTGTCCGCATGCAGAGCACCAGCAGTGCGCCGGGGACTGTCATCACACCGCCCTCGTCGCGTCCGCACGGACCGGGTCGGCTCGTGACGCGACCGTCGGGCGCGATGGTCACGACGGCGTGGGAGCCGTAGTACCCCATGGCGGTCACCGCGGTGTTGCCGACGAGAGTCCACCACTGCTCCGGCGTCAAGTAGTCGCTGAACAACGGCACACGCGCTGAGTAGAGGCCGACGCGACCGGCGGGAAGGCGAAGGAGCATCGCCTGTTCCGACTGGCTCCCCAACGGTGTGATCGCGCCGGACAACGCCCATCCAAAGCGCTGGCGATCGGGGAGGAAGTACTCTGTCCTCGTCCCGTGCGGCACGACTGATCGCGCGTCGCGCGTATTGGTGTCGATGGCGACAATGCCCGTGTCCCAAGTTCTGCCATCGACATTTCCCATCGATACCTCGATGGCCACTGTCGAGCCGGATCGTGCCAACACCGTGACCAAGCGCCTCGTCCACTTCGATGATGGTGACGTCCACGCGGGCATCACGACGTAGCGTTCGGTTCCGTTGTACACGTTCACCATTCGCAACCACCGACCGCTCGCCGAGCAGCGGTCCTCGTGAACGATGACGTGTCCCACGACCGTGAGTTGCGTCGCGTCGGTGCAGTCCGACGCTCCCATCACCCAGCGAACCTTGCCGGTCCCGGGGTCCATCGCCGCCACCGCGGCGTGCTGGGAACTGCGGTCGTCCTTGGTCACCGAGATGACATCGGGGGTCGCGTCGTAGACGTCCCAACCCTCCGTATTCACCCATCGCACCGAGCCTGTCATCGCGTCGACGCCGAACACCCGGCGACCGCATGTCACAGCGATGATCGATGTGAGCCCAGCGCCAGTACTGCGCACTGCCGTACCCGGAACCCCACGAGACCACCAGTAGTCCTGCTGCCTGCCGCGTGATAGCTCGCCACCGCAATTCCCGCCGAGAGCGGCGAACTCGATCGACCACCGACGTTCCCCGGTCGCACCGTCGTAGGCCGCCAGACCGTGGTCGCCGCGCACCACAAATCCGGGACCGGCCGGCAGGACGTCGGTTGTCTCCCGCGCCGGTATGGAATAGGCGACCGTGCCCTCGACGGTCACGGGAGGCGGAGGAACCGGAATCGGCTCCACGACCGTAAAGGCACGCGTGGTGTGCGCTCCGATGACCAACCCGATCCCGAGAAACACAACCGACGTGAGGGCAACGACCATTACGGCGCCACTGACTCGGCGCTTGCGCGGGAGCGACGTCGGGCGCACGGCTCCGATCAACAGCACCAGCCAGGCGGCCACCAGAATGGCGCCCGACCATCGAATCCACGTCACGACCGGCGGCAGGAGCGGAGCGTCGAACTCGCCGGCCGCGGTCGAACTCATCTCACCCAGCCACAGCCACCCGAGGCCCAACGAAGCCACGAGCAGCAACCCGAGAACGAGTCCCGCGAGATCGCGGTCGGCCGACCGACGCCACCACACCACGCCCGCAGTGACCATGACGGCCAGAGCCACCAGTGGCATCGCCACCGCGGCAATCACCAGGTAGACGTCGGTCTGATGCGACGTGAAGTCACCGACCCAGCCGTCGGGATGCCGGTGCGCCACTGCATAACCGGTGAGCACAACGCCCGCCACGGCCAATCCTGTCGCCACGGCGATCGACGCCGGGGTTCGCCACCCGTCCCGTGATCGGTTGCTCGTCGTCGTGATGGCATCGATGATCGAGTCGTCCCCCGGCATCTGCATAGACTAACGGCCGCAGGCGGTTCGGATCACTGCCGAGTCCTCGCTGTGGACAACTCAGAACCGTTGTGCAGCGAGCTCTCCGGAGCCATCCCAACGAAGGTACGCTCTGCTCGTGCAGGACGGGGCAGACACGGAAACATCCATCGCCGATGACGTCTGGGAACCGACCGATACCGACAGAGACATCGAACGACCATGGTCACCGATCCTGTCGGCGTTGGTGATCGGATTCCTGGGCGCATCACTGACATGCCTCGCTTACGCGATCATCGCGCGGCCGACCGGGATGCCTGGTCCGGTGAACGTGGCCATGGACGATGTGCTTGTCCGGACGGGGTGGATGGTCGGTACGGCCACCGTCCTCGTCGGCCTCTACTACTTCGTCGGCAGGGTGAACATGTGGTCGAACAGGACTCGCCACCGAATCGCCGCGCTGTCCACGCCGATCCTGGCCGTCGCGGGTGTCTGTGTCATCATCACCCGATTCCGCGGCACAACCATGGCCGCATTCACCGATACCTTTGATGCCCAGCGAAACTCCGCATCGACGTTGGCTACGGCCGCGGCGACAGCAGCTTGGTTGTCTGCCTGCGCGGCGCTGGCTGTGCTCGTCGTGGTCGCTCTGTTTTCCTACGGTCCGGCACGAGAGGCGATCGGATTGGCTGTCCAACCACCGCCGCGTGAGCACCACCGGCACCGCACTCCTGGCCACCGGCCGCGCTGGACGGTTGCGGTGGCTGTCGCTGCGGCGATCCTCATCTCGATTCCGGCGATCGTCGTTGCCGCCACACAGAGCTCGTCGTCGAATGGGCCGTTGACCGGTGAAACCGCCGCTCCGACAACGATTGGCGGCCGCATTGGCCTCGAAGTCCAGGAACGCTATCGCATTGCTGTCGGCGACGCGGACCGGGTCGTTCCGGCCGGCGCCGGGTTCGTCCGAGTCGAGTACGACTTCACCATGTCCGGAAGACCCGACACGATCGAGGGCTACGACGGCCGCACCGGGGAGCGGCGCTGGTGGCTGTCAGCCCCACAGGTGTCCCCGTACCTACCACGGAGCACCGGCGTCGGTCACGGATCGGTGGTGATCACCGCGGTGACGACGAAACTCGCCCGGAATGTCGCCGAGTCCGAGTCGGTCATCGGCATCGACGCGATGACTGGCCGGGTTCTCTGGACCAGAACTTCCGAGGCACCGGCCACCGTCTTCGGGACCTCACCGGACGTGGCCTTGATCGCCGACTCTGTGCCAGAACCGCCGGGCGTCACAGCGTCGGCGCGTTCGCAGCGTTGGACGGCGATCAATCCTCGCACCGGCGAAGTTCTGTGGCAGCGCATATTTCGGTACGGATGCAATTCCAGCGGTACCCTCACCACCGATGCGGTGATCATCACCGCATGCGACAGCAGCGATGTCGGCCGCAGCGGCGTGCTGCTGGGCGATTCGAGCGAACTGGCGACGATTCTCGATCCCGTCACCGGAACCCGGCGCGGCACGATCACACGCGCGATACTCGGTGCGCGACAGTCAGATCGGGTGTCTTTCGTCGACGCGCGGGGCCCACACGCCCTGCTGACGGTTGGTCGACGCGACATCCTTGTCGACGTGAACACGCTGGACACCAAGTCCGTTGCGGGTGCCGCACAGTTCATCGACGACCAATCGATTCTCTTGGTGACCAGGCGATCGGACCGGAAGGACACTTCATCGATCTACTTGGTCGACTCCGCGCGGACGGTTCGCACACCGCTACAGGCAGAGTCCGCCTGGGCAACCACGCTGGAGGCGTCGTGGACCTCGGTGAACGGCGGTTGGTTCGCACTGGGCGACGTCAGTGTCGGGACTCGGCCGACACCGGAACCACCGCACTGGCCCGGTCTCGTGGCGATCGGTATCGACGGACACGCGCACGCACTGCCGGCGCCCTGCGAGGACCCGCTGCAGTATGTGACATCGGTGCCGGGGGCGCTTGTGGTGAAGTGCCTCAACACCATCGTCGGTATGGCGTGAACCCGACGTCAGCGGCCTGACGCATCCTGAATCCGCGCAAACGGTTGCGCCGCTTCGAGTTCGAAGGCCAGCTCGAGCAGTGAGCGTTCCTTGCCGAGGTCGGCCATGAAGTGGATGCCGATGGGCAGGCCGGTGGCGGTCTGGCCGAGCGGGAGACTGATCGCCGGGGTGCCCGAGGTGTTGTTCGCCGGGGTGAACGCGACGTAGCGGGTCAGCCGTTCGAAGGTCTCGGCGAAATCGCCTGCGGGGTCGAGGTATCCGATCTTGGGCGTGGTGTGGGCGAGCGTCGGTGTCAGGGCCAGGTCGAAGCGGTCGAACATGCCGCGGAAGGCAGCCGTCGAGCGTTTGAGTCCGCGGATCGCCGACGGCATCCGCCAGAATCGTCGCAGCGCCATCCGGGACAGACCACGCGTGAAGGGGTCGAGTTGCGAACGGTCGAACCCCTTGTCGATGACTCGCTTTCCGAAGTGGTCGAGCGAGAAGGCCAGCAGCGCCCAGTAGTCGGTGAAGTCCTGGATGTAGTCCCGGTCCACCGGCAGCGGAACCATCTCGGTTCGATGGCCGAGCTTCTCCACCAGCTCGGCCACCTCGGTCACCGCCCGCTGGGTCTCCATGTCGAGAAGCTGGCCGGTCAGCGGCTCCGTTATGAGTGCGATCCGCAGTCGACGCTGACTCGGGCCCTCGACGAGTCCAACCTGCTCGAGATCCGGCGCGGCCGCGAACCGCTCGGCGTCGGCGATGAAGTGCGCGGTGTCGCGGACCGACCGGCTGATGATGCCGTTGGAGATGATGTCGATCGGTGCCGCTTCGCCCTCCCGCGATGCGACGACCCGATCGCGGGACGGTTTCAAACCGACCAGCCCACACGCGGCCGCCGGGATACGGATCGAACCTCCGCCGTCGTTGGCGTGCGCGATCGGTAGTGCTCCGGCGGCAACGAGTGCCGCTGAACCGCCCGACGACGCACCCGAGGAGAAGTCGGTGTCCCAGGGGTTGCGCGTAGGGTCGCCGTCGACGAACTCGGTGGTCGCGGTGAGGCCGAAGGCCGGCAGCGTCGACGCCCCGACGACGTTGACGCCGGTCGAGAGCCACTGGTCGGTGAAGGCCTCGTTGATCTCGGCCGGACGCTCCGGCACGGCAGCGGACCCGTGCCGCGTCGGCAAGCCGGTGAACAGGGTGTTGTTCTTGATGATCGACGGCACACCGGTGAACGAGCCGGCCGGGAAGTCGTTGTCGACGGCACGTTTGCGGGCACGTTCGCGGTCGTCGTAGACGACGGCGTTCAGGTGCGGATTGACCGCGTCGATGCGGGCCAGCGCGGCCTCCACGGCCTCGGTCGCGGAGAACTCGCCAGCCACAATCCCCCGTGCGACGCCGACACCGTCGAGATCGCCGAGACAGTCATCACCAAACGCATGCACATGCTTCATGCAGGCCGAGCATAGCGTCAACAACCCCAGCCGCAGCGATGCACACCCTTGATGTGCCCGTCCAGGCCGGCCACCAGATGCGAATCGAGGCTGATGTCGTTGACGCCCATCCAGATCTCGCCGCCGTCGTCCCCGCCGATCGTCACCCGGAACTTGGCTTGTCCTACAGTGGCTGCGCTGATGCCGAGCCGAGCCGGGGCCGATGCGATGAGGTCGGCCACGCTGTCGGCGTCGACGTCGGCAAGATAGACGACCACGTCGGGCGATCCGGTCGAGTTCACCGATAGTCCGCTGTAGACCTGCGGATTGTGGAACTCACCGCCGGGCGAGAAGTCGTAGTGCACAGCGCCGGTGGGAGACTTCGGATCGAGGACATGCAGTACGGCGTCGTCGCGGTACAGGTGGACACCTTGCACGACAGTCGTCCCGAATCGCTGACGGGTGGCCTCGATGATCCCGCGTATCCCGCCGGCGGTGAACATTGCACCCTCCACCAGCGGATCAGATGGGACCGGCGCGCCGGCCTCATCGTCGGACGAGGCGCGGGTCACGACGACCACCCCCACCTGCAGGGCCACGACTGCGAGGATCGCCACGATGCCGAGGATCACGCGCGGGTCCACCGACCGCGTCGACGCCGAATCCGCGGGCGACTCCGTGCCACGCTGCAGGTCAGAGACGATGGAATCGAGTTGCGCCAGTGTTGATGCCGACTTGGCGTCCTCGACACGTTGGCGATGCTCACCGATACTGAGCTGCCCGTCCAGAAGGGCGTCGTCGAGGATCTGCATCGACGTCACCCGGTCGACGTCGCGCGCCCGTGTACCCGCCTGCGTTCTCCCCCGACCCGACTCATGGTCGGCCATGGCGCCAGGTTACGCCGCCTACGGTTCAGCGCGCCGTCATCGACAACACGTCGCGCACCAACCGCTCTGCCCACGCCTCCTCGACCGGCATCCCGAAAGCGCAGTGGTGGTAGAGCGGAGCGACGACGTGGTCGAGGACGAGGTCGACGGCCGGTACTGATTCGCCGCGTTCACGCGCGTGAGCGAGCATCTGTTCCACCTGGTCACGCCGGATTTCCCAGCGCGGGTAGGCGTCGACGATGTCGGTGCGGGCCCACACCATGGCCCGCAGATAGTTGCGACGACGAGGAGTGGTGAGGTCTGCGGCGATGCGCTGGGCCCATGCGCGCAGATCGTCGGCGAACACACCGGTATCGGGGACTGGTTCTTCGGCGGTGAGCACCTCGATCGCGACCTGCTCGAGCAGCACGTCCATCGACCCCCAGCGCCGGTAGACGCTGGACGGGTTGACCCCGGCCAACTCGGCGACCTGCGGGATGGTCATCGTCTCCCGCAGCCCCTGATCCAGGAGTTGCCCGACCGCGTCGAAGACGGCCGCCTTCACACGCTCGCTGCGGCCGCCGGGACGTTTGGCGATGCCGGTCGCTGTTGTCGGTTTGGTCATGATCGGGCCATTATTGCAAAGATCGTTGCTTTTGTGACCCCGTTTCGCGTACCGTCATGGTCGAGACGGCTGTCACAGCATCCCCCAAATCACTGCGACAGCCTGCGGTAACCCCCAAAGATCGACCGCGCGAACCGTTTCCGAGGTCTGCGCGTCAGCACCCGCCGGTGAGGAGTAAGACGGAACCATGCATCTCAAGTACAGCCCCGAAGAAGAGGCGTTCCGCGAGGAGCTGCGCAGCATCTTCTCGAAGGTTCCCGAAGAGATCCGGCAACGCAACGAGGCCGGCAAGATCAGCTATCCCGACGACATCGTCACCACCACGCGCATCCTCAACGAGCACGGCGTCGCGACGCCCGCGTGGCCGGTCGAGTGGGGCGGCAAGGACTGGACCCCGATCCAGCACCACATCTACCGCGAGGAGATGAGCCTCAACTTCGTGCCGGACCTGCTGCCGTTCAACGTCGGCATGATCGGCCCCGTCATCGCGCAGTTCGGGTCGCAGGAGATCAAGGAGCGGTTCCTCGCGAAGACCGCGAACGCCGACATCTGGTGGTGCCAGGGGTTCTCCGAACCCGAAGCCGGCTCCGACCTCGCGTCGCTCAAGACCAAGGCGGTCCGCGATGGCGACCACTACGTGATCAACGGCCAGAAGACCTGGACCACACTCGGTCAGTACGCCGACTGGATCTTCTGCCTCGCCCGCACCAACCCGGACGTCAAGAAGCAGGCCGGCATCAGCATGTTCCTGTTCCCGATGGACACCCCGGGCGTGGAACTGCGGCCGATCCAGCTGATCGACGGCGGTTTCGAGGTCAACGAGGTCTTCTTCAACGACGTCCGGGTGCCGGTCGAGAATCTCGTCGGTGAGGAGAACGACGGCTGGACCCAGGCCAAGTTCCTGCTCGGCAACGAGCGCAGCGGTATTGCACGCGTCGGCTACACCAAGACCAAGCTCGCGCGCGCCAAGGAATTGGCCGCACAGACACCGACCGCCAACGGCACCCTCCTCGATGACCCGTTGTTCGCGGCCCGTCTCGCCGAGATCGAAAATCAGCTGCTGGCACTGGAACTCACGCAGCTGCGGGTGGTCGCATCGTCGGCCGACGGCAAACCCAACCCGGCGTCGTCGCTGCTGAAACTGTTGGGCAGCCAACTGCAGCAGGCCGCCATGGAGCTGATCGCCGACATCGCCGGCCCCGACTCCCTCCCCGTCGCCGAACTCGACGCCGCGGCCGCCAACGGCAGCGCCGACATCGAATCCCCCGAATGGGCACAGCGCAGCGTCCCGACATACCTCAACTACCGCAAGGTCACCATCTACGGCGGTTCCTCCGAGGTTCAGCGCCAGATCATCGACAAAGCCGTTTTGGGCCTGTAAAGCCCTACCCGCCACAACCCAAGGAACATCATGGATTTCGAGCTGTCCGAAGAGCAGCAGATGTTGCGCGACACCGTCCGCGACGTCCTCACCAAGAGCTACGACGTGGAAACCCTGCGCGCGGTCACCGACACCGAGCGCGGCTGGAGCGAGAAGGTCTGGAAGTCGCTGGCCGACATCGGAATTCTCGGCATGACCTTCCCCGAGGCCGAGGGCGGCATGGACGCCGGCCCCGTCGAATTCACCAGCGTCATGACCGAGATCGGCCGCGCGCTGGCTCCCGAGCCATACCTGGATTCGGTTCTCGTACCGGGGTCGCTGCTCGCGATCGCCGACGACGAGACCCGCGTCGAGTTGCGTGAGGGCCTCGCATCGGGTGAGCTCATGATGGCCTTCGCCCATCATGAGGCCGGAAACCGCTGGCCGGAAAGCACCATCGAGACCACCGCGGATGCCGACGGCAACCTCACCGGACTCAAGAGTCTTGTCGGACACGGCGATTGCGCCCACAAGCTCATCGTGTCGGCAAAGGACGCCGACGGCGTGGGTCTGTACCTCATCGACGCCGACGCCGAGGGTGTCACCCGCACGCCGTACCGCACGCACGACCGTCGTCGTGGCGCCCAGATCGAGTTCGCCAACGCCGCCGCCCGACGCCTCGGCAGCGGCGACGCGTCGGACCTCATCGCCGACGCCGAGGTCGGGATCCAGGCCGCGCTCTGCGCCGAGGCGGTCGGCGCGATGGAGCGTTCGCTGGAACTCACCACCGAATACCTCAAGACACGCAAGCAGTTCGGCGTCACCCTGTCGACCTTCCAGGCACTGAGCCATCGCGCCGCCGACATGTACGTGCAGCTCGAACTCGCACGCAGCATGAGCCTGTACGCCACCACCTCACTAGCCGACGGTGTCGCCGACCCGGTCGTCGCGTCCCGTGCGAAGCTGCAGATCTGCACCTCGGGCCGCGCGATCGGCCAGGAAGCGATCCAGATGCACGGCGGTATCGGCATGACCGCCGAATACCCTGTCGGGCACTACGTGAGCCGCCTGACCGGCATCTCGCACACCCTGGGCGATGCGTCGTCGCACCTGAGCCGGTTGTCGGCGAACGTGGGCACCTACGAGATGGTGTCCGTCGGCTGAGCCTTCTCCCGCGTGACACCCCACTCGGCCGCCAGGAGCTGGTGCGATCGCTTCCTCGCCTCGAAATCGTGTGTGACGCTGGTGATCACGAGCTCGTCGGCGCCGGTGGCGTGGGCGAGGGTGTCGAGCCCATCGGCCACTGCCGACGGTGAGCCGACGAACTGGGTCCGAATGCGATCGTCCACCACGGCACGCTGTTCGGTGGTGAGCGGGGGTGTCGACGCCGGATCGGGATACGGAGCTGCGCCACCGCCGGCCCGGATGCTGTGCACCCAGTGACCGTAGGTCGACGCGAGTTCGCGTGCGGCGGCGTCGTTGTCGGCGACCACCACGTCGGCCGACACCACGACGTAGGGCCGGTCGAGCCGCCCCGAAGGGCGGAATGCCGCACGGTAGGCCTCCACGGCCTCGAGAACCGTTGCGGGACTGACGTGATAGTTCGCGACGAACGGTAACCCCTCGGTACCGGCCACCTGTGCGCTCTGGCCTTTGCTGCTTCCGAACACCCACACGTCGACATCAGCGCCTTCGCCCGGAACAGCGTGCAGTGCGATGTCGTCGACACGGTACGAACCGCTCAGCAGCGCAAGGACATCCGCGACAGCGTCGGCGAAATCCTGCGGAGCTGCGCCCTCGAACTCCAGAGCTTGGGCGGCCGCTATCCGCGGCGAGGCCAACAGGGTCTCGACCGGGAAGGCACGTGGGATCAACAGCCCGTCGACCACGCGTTCCGGTTCGGACCGCGTGACGGTGCCGCCGGTACGTACCGTGGCGATGGCTTCGGTCCGTCGCTGGCCCGACCGCCCGAGTCCCAGGTCGAGCCGACCGGGATGGACCGCATCGATGGTGCCGAAAGCCTCCACCACCGACGCCGGCGTGTGGTGCCCGAGTTGAACTGCCGCACTGCCGACCCGAATGCGTTGGGTGGCGGCGGCGATCAATGCGATGAGAGTTGCCGTCGACGATGACGCCACCGACACGAAATGGTGTTCGGCCAACCAGAATCGGCGATAGCCCGCGCCCTCCGCGACGCGCGCCAGTTCGATCGATCGTCGGATCGCCTCGGCCGGCGAGGATCCGTCCGCGATCGGTGCAAGATCAAGCACCGACAACGGGATCCGCGAATACCCACTCATCTCTCGCCACCGGGCTGTGCCGCGTAGGCCACATCGGGCAACACCCGTTCGCCTGCGCATCGACAGGATGAATCCGGACACAGCGTCGTCGCTCCCGTGGCTTCCGGCATCAGGCTTTCCGCGCCGCGAAGCAGCCACCGGTGCTCGCGTTCGAGAACACGCGCCAACCACGCCACCACAACACCTCCTCACCGTCGCCGACATCCCAGTCAGACGCAGATCGGCCGACGACGCGAGGGTTTGGCTCAGGGTGATCGATTCCCCGCACGGCGGAGTTGTCGGGTGCATGCCCGACGTTGTCCGGTACATGCCCGCACCCACTCACGAGCCGACGCAACCGCTGGTGGCGATCGCACTGACCCCGACCGGTCGCCATCCCGGGGCCTGGCGCGAGCCCGACGTGACGCCCGCGACGTTACTCGGGGCCCGACACTGGCGTTCGGTGATCGCCGCCGCCGAAGACGCACGTGCCGATTTCGTCACGTTCGACGACGGTTTCTCGGTGCACCGACTCGATACGGACGAGACCGACATTACGCGCACCGATGTCGTTGCGGGACAGCTCGACACGCAGCTTCTCGCCGCGCGGCTGGCGCCGATCACCACTGGTGTCGGCCTGCTGCCCACCGTGGTGACCACGCACACCGAACCCTTCCACGCGTCGAAATCGATTGCCACACTGGACTACATCAGCCGAGGGCGTGCCGGAGTGGTGGTGACGACCGACCCACGGCCCGAACACGCGGCGCTCTTCGGCCGACGCACCCTCGATTCGGCGTCGCACGCCGATCTGCTCGCGGAGGCAGCCGACTACGCCGAGGTTCTCCGTCGACTCTGGGACAGCTGGGAGGACGACGCGGAGATCCGTCACACCGCGACGGGCCGCTTCATCGACCGAAACAAGCTGCACTACATCGACTTCGAGGGAAGCCAGTTCTCGGTGCGCGGACCGTCGATCACCCCGCGACCGCCGCAGGGACAGCCGATCATCGCCGCCGACCTCGACAACCGATCCACATCCTTCGTGGGCACGACCGCTGACATCGGCTTCGCCGTCGGCAGCGACGACTCGGCGATCGCCGACACCATCAACGCCGCACGGACAGCCGAGGCCCGGGCGGAGCGTGCCGGCAGTCCGCTCGCCATCCTCGTCGACCTGCTCGTCGTCGTCGACGACACCGCTGCGCAAGCCCGCGCCCGCCGCGCACGCTTCGACGAGTCGGCCGGCGGCGTCTACACGGGTGGCATCCCGGTGGTGGCGGGCACCGCGTCCGACATCGCAGATCGGATCGCCGAACTGCTGGATCTGGGAGCCGACGGAGTTCGCCTGCACCCCGCCGCAATTCCGCACGACCTCCATCGGATCGCCACCAACCTGGCACCCGAACTTCGCCGTCGGCACCGCCTGCGGGAGTCCTACATCGACGGCGAGTCGCTGCGTTCCCGACTCGGACTCGGTCGACCGGAAAGTCGTTATGCCATTTCGGAATTGGTGGAGGCTTCCCGATGACCAAACAGGTCCACCTCGCCGCACACTTCCCCGGCGTCAACAACACGACGGTGTGGAGCGATCCCGCGTCGGGCAGTCACATCGAGTTCGATTCCTTTGTTCATTTCGCGCAGACCGCCGAGCGCGGCCTGTTCGACTTCCTGTTCCTCGCCGAAGGTCTGCGCCTGCGGGAACAGAACGGTCAGATCTACGACCTCGACGTCGTCGGCAGACCCGACACCTTCACCGTCCTCGCCGCCCTTGCCGCGGTCACCGAACACCTCGGTCTGGCCGGCACCATCAACTCGACGTTCAACGAACCCTTCGAAGTGGCACGGCAATTCGCGACACTCGACCATCTCTCCGACGGTCGAGCCGCCTGGAACGTGGTGACCTCGTGGGACGAGTTCACCGGGCAGAACTTTCGACGCGGCGGCTACCTGCCGCAAGACCAGCGCTACGTGCGCGCCAAGGCATTCCTCGAAGTAGCCACCGCACTATGGGATTCGTGGGAGCGCGACGACATCCTCGGCGACCAGGCGTCGGGCCAGTTCGTGGCCCGACCCGACGCGGGCGCATTCACTCACCGCGACACCCAGTTCGACATCGCCGGCCGGTTCCCCGTCCCGCGCAGCCCACAGGGGCGGCCGGTGATCTTCCAGGCCGGCGACTCCGACGAGGGCCGCGAATTCGCCGCACAACGCGCCGACGCCATCTTCTCCCGACACTCCACCCTCGACGCGGGCACCCGCTTCTACGCCGACATCAAGCGGCGCCTCGGCCGGTACGGCCGCGCACCGTCGGATCTGCTGATCCTGCCGGCCGCGACCTTTGTTCTCGGCGACACGGACGCCGAGGCCGCCGAGCTCGCACACGAGGTGCGCCTCGCGCAGGTGAGCGGGCAGACCGCGATCAAGTTCCTTGAGCAGCTGTGGAACCGCGACCTCTCCGACCACGATCCGGACGGCCCGCTACCCACCGTTGACCCGCTACCGGGCGAGAACACCGTCGCCAAAGGTCGTGCGAGCGTGCGGATTCACCGCGACCCGCGCGACGTCGCCAATGAGTGGCGCGATCTCGCCGCCGCCAAGAACCTCACCACCCGCGAGGTGATCATCGAGGTGACGGGCCGCCAGGCGTTTGTCGGGTCGCCGATCACCGTCGCACACGCGATCAACGACTTCGTACAGGCGGATGCGAGTGACGGATTCATTCTCGTGCCGCACATCACGCCCGGCGGACTCGACAGATTTGTCGCCGACGTCGTCCCCGTGCTGCAGGAACTCGGCGTCTATCGGCGCGAGTACCCCGGTTCGACGCTGCGTGAGAATCTCGAACTCCCCTTGCTCGCCTGACGCGGCGCGCCCATCGGCGGCAAAGCATCCCGTCGGGGTTCCATGCTCGATAGCATTTCTGGAGTCCGCCTTACCGCATGGGAGAGATCGACATGGTCGCATTGCTGCGCGACAACCTCGGCCACGCCGCCGCGTTCAGCCTCGCCGGCATCGTCCTGCTGATCGTCGGCTTCCTCGCGCTGGATCTCGTCACCCCCGGACGCCTGCGCAATCTGGTGTGGCTCGACCACAATCGCAACGCCGTGATCCTGACGACGTCGATGGTGATCTCGGTGTCGCTGGTGCTGATCTGCGCTGTCGTCGACACTCGGGAACTCATCCTGTGGCGGGCCGTGCTCTACACCGCCGCCTACGCGGTCCTCGCGATTGCCGTGATGATGTGGTCGTTCGTCCTGATCGACTGGCTCACCCCGGGCAAACTCGGCACGCTGCTGCTCGAGGGCGGGGCCCACCGCGGCGACGACCATCCGGCCGGCTGGATCACCGCGGCCGTGTTCGTCGGGATCGGCGCGGTCATCGGGGCGACCCTGCTCGTCTGACGTCACCCGCTTATTGACGGGTAGACAGTAGGCCCATAGGGTGACCACAAATCGCACCCATGGAGGGGAACAGCATGCCTGCAGAACTCATCGAGGAATCCGTCGACATCGACGCCACGCCGGAGAAGGTGTGGGCGGTGATCTCCGACCTCAAGCGGATGGGCGAGTGGAGCCCGCAGTGCGTGAAGATGATCATCCGCGGCGGCGACGTCGACCTCGACACCAAGACGATCAACATCAACCGGCGCGGCGCGCTCGTGTGGCCGACCACCTCGAAGGTCGTGCGCTTCGAGCCGAACAAGACAATCGGCTGGCGCGTCACCGAGAACAACACCGTGTGGAGCTACTCGATCACACCGTCGGAGAATGGCGTCAAGCTCACCGAACGGCGCGAAGCACCGGGCGGCAAGACCAGCAAGATCTCGTTCACGCTCGTCGAGCGCTTCATGGGCGGCAACGACAACTTCGACGTCGAACTCAAGGCCGGCATGGCCGAGACGCTCGGGAAGATCAAGAAGGCCGCAGAGGCCTGACCCGAACAGTACTGCCTTGGGCCTCCTGACCTGCGGTAACGCGTTCGACGCCCTCCGCTCCCGGAGGTGCCCGAGGCGCTAGCCGACTGCTTCGAAGGGCTGGTGAGACCACAATGTCAGTTCGCCTGCCTTCGAGGCTCGCTCCGCTCGCACCTCAGGCAGCGTGGGGTGGCTCTTCCCGCGTCCATGACGTCGGCAACGCCGACGGAGGGACGCTGACTCGAGAGTTACGGGACCACCGCGCTGACCTGGGGAGATGCAGTCTGCCGCGGAGGCGCTCCGGACACTCTGTGTCCTGTCGGAGAGTCTGTGTGCTGCAGCACCCAGTTGACCCGATTCGACACAGGGTGTGGGCGGGCCGGGGTGCGGTGGCTATCCGCTGATCTTGTCCAGCAACGCCGGGAGATCGGCGAGCGAGTCGATGATGTGGTCAGGCACCGGACCGAATTCGTCGCGCTGCAATGCCCGGAGCGCTTCCTCGCGAAACTTGCCGGTCTTCACGAGCACCCCGATCAGCGCCGACGCCTGGGCGCCGAGGACGTCGTTGTGCATGTCGTCGCCGACCATCACCACCTGGGTCGGTTCGAGCGCCATCAGTTCCACAGCGGCCCGAAAGCCGAGGGGCGACGGTTTGCCGATCGCCTTGATCTTGCGGCCGACCGCTTTCTCGAGGCCTTCGAGGTACACGCCGGTGTCGATCTTGAGGCCGTCGGCGGTCGACCACGTCATCGACCGGTGCATGGCGATCGCCGGCACGCCGTCCATCATCATCTCCAGCACCTTCGACAACGCGTCGTGGCTGAAGACCGGACCGGCGCCGCCGAGCACGATCACCTCCGCGGCGGACGGGTCGTCGGTGAGTTCGACGTCGGACATGTCCTCGGCGATCGGACCTTGGTTGAGCACCCACACGCGTTTGCCGGGAAAGGTCGACGACACGTATTCGGCGGTCAGCTTGGCCGCCGTGAGGATCTCCTTCGCGTCGACCTCGAACCCGCACTCACCGAGCGCCTCGGCGATCTCCCCGCGCGACCGGGACGTGGTGTTGGTCAAGAACATTCGCGGGATGCCGCGGTCGGCGAGTTCGGCCACCGCGTCGACAGCGCCGGGCAGCGCCTTCCACGAGGTGACCATCACCCCGTCGATGTCGAGCAATATGCCCAAAGCCATGGCACCGAATGTAGTGCGACGCCCGGGGAGTTGCAGCGCGGCGGACGGAGCTCACCCCAGCCGGAGGACCTCGACGTCGTCATCGGGAGCCAGCTCGGTCACCTCGGGAGGAATGTCGATCAGCGCGTCGGCCGCTGCGAGATAGCGGAGATGATGCGACGCCGGCGGACCGATCGGATCGACGATCGGCGCAGCGCCGTCGTCCGAGCGGATCACCCCGCGCAGGAACTGCCGCTTGCCCGGCGTCGAGCGCACCGCCGAGCCGAGCCGAGCATGCACGCGCGGTCGGTGTGGTGACATCTCCGCGGCCGCCCGCAGCGGAGGCCGGATGAACACCTCGAACGACACGAGCGCGCTGACCGGGTTGCCGGGCAGCGTGACGATCGGCACCCGACGTCCACCTGGCGCGGCGATGTGACCACAGCCCTGGGGCATGCCGGGCTGCATCGCGACCTTCACGAACTCGACGTCCGGGTTGCGTGACAGCGCATCCTTGACCACCTCGAACGCGCCCGCACTGACGCCACCGGAGGTGATGATCGCGTCGGCGTCGTCGGCGACGGTGTCGAGCCGGGCGAGGAAATCGTCGACGTCGTCCGGGACGAAATGCAGATGACGCGCGATGGCCCCCGCCTCGGTCACCGCGGCCGTGAGCATCGCGCCGTTGGATTCGTAGATCTGTCCGTGCTCGAGTTCGGTTCCGGGAGCGACGAGTTCGGACCCGGTGGACAGCACCACGACCCGGAGTCGCCGAGCCACCGTCACCTCGGCGATCCCGAGCGCAGAAAGCAGCCCCACCTGCGACGCTCCGATCACGGTGCCGCTCGGCAGTGCTCGTTCGCCGTGCAGGATGTCGGAGCCCGCAGCTCGAATGTGCTTGCCGACCTCGACAGCAGCGGTGATCGACACCGTGCTGGTCGAGCCGTCGGTGAGCTCGACCGGTACCACCGCATCCGCCCCCTCGGGCAGCGGCGCACCGGTCATGATCCGATGTGCGGTGCCGGGCGCGAGGACCAGCGAGTCGGTGCGGCCGGCAGGGATGTCGTGGGCCACCGGTAGTGCGACAGGATGCTCTGGGGTGGCCGACGCGATCTCTGCAGCACGGACGGCGTAACCGTCCATCGCGGAGTTGTCGAAACCGGGAAGCGAGATGGGCGCATGAACGTCGCCCATCGTGACCAGACCCAAGGCATCGGGCGTGGGCAGGCGGACCGCTTCCGGAGCCGGAAACAGTGCCGCGACGACAGCTTGGTGCTCGACGACCGAACGCATGATGCTCAGCATGCCACCCCGCCCCGCGGACACCCACGGGATCTAAGCTGTAGCCGTGCCCGTTGGCACATTCATCGACGCAACAGGAGGCAGTGGTGGCCAGACGTCCGCGACCGGACGGATCGACCAACAGCCCGGCGGGTGAGATCAACCCGTTCGCCCACCTGCTCGACCTGGCACGCGAGACGATCCCGCCGATTCATCGCGCCGGACTGCCCTTCGTTCTCGGACCCGCTGCGGTGGCACTGCTCGGGCGGCGACATCCCTGGATCGCCCGGCCCGCCGCCCTGACCGCGGGGGCGTGCGCCGCGTTCTTCCGGCATCCGAGTCGGGTGCCGCCGACCGGGAACGGCATCGTCGTGGCACCCGCCGACGGAACGATAGCGCTGGTCGACGAAGCGGTGCCGCCCGCCGAGGCCGACCTGGGGACCGAACCGCTGCCCCGGGTCTCGACCTTCCTCTCGATCTTCGACGTCCATGTCCAGCGCGCCCCGATCGCGGGCACCGTCACGTCGGTCACCCACACTCCCGGCGCCTTCCTGTCCGCGGACCTCCCGGAGGCGAGTTCGGACAACGAACGAACCACGATGACCCTGCGCTGCGCCGACGCGACCGGCGGTGAAACGGAGATCGCGGTCGTGCAGATCGCCGGGCTCATCGCGCGTCGGATCGTCTGCGAGCCGGGGGTCGGGGATCAGCTCGCGATCGGTGCGACCTACGGCCTGATCCGGTTCGGCTCCCGGGTCGACGTCTACTTCCCGCGCGGCACTCGACCCCTGGTGTCGGTGGGCCAGCGCGCGGTCGGCGGCGAAACCCCACTCGCCGTCCTGGCGGGATGACGCGGACGCGATGACGACTACACGATGACGATTTCACGATGACGGGCCCCAAGCCGGATCGCACCAAACGGTCGTCCCGCACGCCGACCAGCCGTTCCGCCGGTCGCGCGGCGCGCTCGACCACCAAGGTCACCGGCGGGCCGACCCCGGCCGAACGCAACCGGCTACGACGGCAGGCCGCGGCCGGCCGCATGTTCGTGCCGTCGGCCCTGACGATCCTGGCGATCTGCGCAGGCCTGACCGCGATGCGCGCAGCGACCACCGGCGACATCAACGCGGCCATGGGTCTCGTCGTCGCGGCTGCACTGCTCGACGGACTCGACGGTCGGGTCGCGCGGATGATGGGCGCGACCACCCGCATCGGCGCCGAGATCGACTCGCTGGCCGACGCGATCAACTTCGGCGTCGTACCGGCCATGATCGTGTATTTCCACCTCATGGACGGGCAGGATCTCGGTTGGGCGCTGGCCCTGATCTATTGCTGCGCGATCGTGCTGCGGCTGGCCCGGTTCAACACCCTGCTCGACGACGACGAAGCGCCCGCCTACACACGCGACTTCTTCGTCGGCGTTCCGGCGCCCGCCGCGGCCATCTGTGCGCTGCTCCCCATCGGTCTGGCGCAACAGTTCGGCGACGGGTGGTGGACCTCGCTGCCCGCGGTCGGCGGGTGGCTGGTGCTGGTCGCGTTCCTCGCGGTCAGTCGCATCCCGACCGCATCGCTCAAGGCCGCGTCGGTTCCTCCGCGTGCGCTGGCAGCTGTGCTCATCCTGGTCGCCATCGGCGCTGCTCTCCTGCTGACCTTCCCGTACGTGCTGATGATGATCGCGATCGCCGGGTACGCCGCACACATCCCGTTCGCCTGGCGGTCCCGACGCTGGGTGGCGTCGCGGCCGGAGTTCTGGGAGGACCGTCCGGCCGAGCGACGCGCACAACGTCGGGCCATCCGCGCGACCGGCGGTCGTCGGCGTCGACCGGCGATCAGGAAGTCGCAGGCACGGCTCGGGCTGAACCGACCGACGGCACCGGCACCCGCCCAGGCGCCGACCGATGCGGGTGAGACGCCGTGAGCGCACCGAACGGCCTCACCCTCACCGCGCGCCTGAACACCTCGGCAGCCGATTCCCGCCGCGGTCTCGTGCGCGTACACCCCGAAGTGCTGACCGCGCTGGCGCTGCGCGAATGGGATGCGGTGTCGATCATCGGTGCCCGAGTCACCGCGGCAGTGATCGCGGCGACCGAGTCGAGCACCCCGACCGGCGTCGCGCTCCTCGACGACATCACGTTCTCCAACGCCGGGGTCAAAGAAGACGCTCCCGTGGTGCTCTCACGAGTGATCGTGCACGGCGCAAGTCGCGTGGTGGTCACCGGTTCGGCGCTGGCGACGCGGTCGGTCGACGAGGCGACGCTGCGCCGGGCGCTACTGGGCAAGGTGCTGTCGGTCGGCGACGCGGTGTCGTTGCTGCCGCGCGATCTCGGCCCGGAACTCGCCGCCACCGAGGCGACCCGATCGCTGGCTCGCTCGGTCGGCATCACGTGGACCAACGAGTTGCTGACGGTGTCGGGCACCGACCCCGCGTCGCCCGTCAGCGTGCAGCCCAACACCGCGGTGCTGTGGTCCACCGGTTCGGAAGTGCCGGATACACAAGGCTTTTCGCCGAGCATCCCGGGTCTGGGCATAGTTCCAGCGGGTTCGACACAGCGCGCGGCGACCGCGCCTGCCGACCGCGTGCCGGTGCGTCCGGTGTCCGAACTCGTCGGCGTCGACATCCAGATCGGCAAACTCACCGAATGGCTGCAGATCACCCTCGACGAGCCCGAGGTCCTGCGCACACTCGGCGCGGCACCCCGACTCGGCGTGCTGATCTCCGGGCCGGCCGGCGCAGGTAAGGCGACAATGGTGCGTTCCGTATGCGCCGACCGCCCGCTCGTCAGCGTCGACGGTCCGACGACCGGCGCCATGGAGTCCAACGCCCGACTCCGTGTGGTGACCGACGCCCTCGCACAGGTCCGCGGCGGCGGTGGCGTACTGCTCATCACCGACGTCGACGCCCTGCTGCCCGCCGAACCCGACCCGGTGGCGACGCTGATCCTCGACGCGTTGCGGTCGGGCATCGCCGACGGGGCGGTCGCGCTGATCGCGACGACCGCCGAACCCGCTCGCCTCGACGTCCGACTCCGCGACCCCGACCTCTGCGACCGCGAACTCATCGTCGGCCTGCCCGACGCGGCGACCCGCGCCCGTCTGCTGTCCGCGATACTCAAAGGCGTTCCCACCGACGGCGATCTGGATCTGGCCGCAGTCGCCGCCCGCGCCCCCGGCTTCGTCGCCGGTGATCTCGCGGCGCTCACCCGCGAGGCCGCGTTGCGTGCGGCGGCCCGCGCAAGCAACGACAAGTCGTCGCCCGCCCTGCGCACCGACGACCTCCTCGGCGCTCTGTCCGTGATCCGGCCGGTGTCGCGCGGCGATTCGCCGGAGGTCGCGCTGGGGTCCATCACGCTCGACGACGTCGGCGACATGGTCGAGACCAAACAGGCCCTCACCGAGGCCGTGCTGTGGCCGTTGCAGCATCCCGACACCTTTGCCCGGCTCGGTGTCGAACCTCCGCGCGGCGTGCTGCTGTTCGGCCCACCCGGGTGCGGCAAGACCTTCGTCGTGCGGGCCCTCGCCGCGTCGGGCCGGCTGTCGGTGCACACGGTCAAGGGCGCCGAACTCATGGACAAGTGGGTCGGTGCTTCGGAGAAGGCCGTTCGTGATCTGTTCGCGCGCGCACGGGAATCTGCGCCGTCGCTGATCTTCCTCGACGAGGTCGACGCCCTGGCTCCGCGTCGCGGTCAGTCCACCGACTCCGGGGTCGCCGACCGGGTGGTTGCGTCGCTGCTCACCGAGCTCGACGGTGTCGAACCCCTGCAGGACGTGGTGGTCCTCGGCGCCACCAACCGTCCCGACCTCATCGACCCGGCGCTGCTGCGGCCGGGTCGTCTCGAACGACTGGTGTTCGTCCCGCCGCCGGATGCCGCGGCGCGCGCCGACATCCTGCGCGCCACCGGTAAGAACGTCCCGCTCGACGGCATCGACATCGACGACCTCGCCGCCGACCTCGACGGCTACTCCGCAGCCGACTGTTCGGCATTGCTCCGCGAGGCAGCGCTGTCGGCGATGCGCCGCGACATCGACACCGCGACCGTCACCGCCGACGACGTCACCGAGGCCCGTAGCCGGGTGCGGCCGTCGCTGGACGCCGCCCAGGTGGAGAACCTCCGCGCCTACGCCGAGCGTCGCGTGGAGTAGGCGGCGCTCCAGCGCCGAGCGGGTCGCGTCAGCCCCAGGTCCCCGACTCCAGCAATTCCTTGGCCTCGAGTCGGCGGAGTTTGCCCGACGTGGTTCGGGGCAAGGTTCCGGGGTCGACGAACACCACGTCGGTCGGCAGCACCCCGCACTCTGCGGCCACGGCGGTACCGACGTCGGCCCGTGCCGCGTCGGCATCCCGGCCGCGGAACTCGGCGATCACCACAAGCCCTGGGCGCGAAGATGATTCCGCGCGGGCCACGGCGACGACACCACCACTGCGCACGCCCTTCACCGTCGCAGCTGCCCGTTCGACCTCCACCGGATACAGATTGCGGCCGGCCACGATGATGATCTCCTTGGACCGCCCACAGATCACCAGTCGCCCGTCGATCAGATAGCCGAGATCGCCGGTCGCGAACCACTCGCCCGGTCGCAGCGGTGGCTGACCGAGGTACCCCGACATCATCGATGTCCCGCGGATCTCGACGGAACCGACGTCGCGTCCGGCGATCGCCTGGACCGCCACATCCGCCGTCACCACCCGAATCTCCATGCCGGGCAAGGGCTCACCGAGGATCGCGTAGCGTCGTCGAATTGCCTCACCACCGCCCGGCGGTGTGACGAGGACGTCGTCGTAGTTGGCTCCCTCACCCGCCGACGGCATGGTGACCGCGCACGCCGATTCAGCCATCCCGAACGCGGGAGTGGCGGCAGCAGGGTCGAACCCGACCTTGGCCGCCTCCGCGAGGAACTTGTCGAAGGCGTCCGGATCGATGGGTTCGCCGCCGCTGATCGCCACCCGCAAATGCGACAGGTCGGCATCGCGCAGAAGACGCCCGTAGCGGCCGAGCAGGTCGTAAGCGAAGTTGGGTGCTCCGGTGACCGTTGCGCGGGTCTCGGTGAGCCATTTCGGCCAACTGAACGGCGATGCCGCGAACGCCGTGTTGGGGACGACGAAGATGGGTCCGCCGACCCCCATCGAGCCGAGCAGGAACATCAGGCCCATGTCGTGGTAGAGCGGCAACCAGCTGAACCCGACGTCATGCTCGGCACTCAGTCCCAGCCGTTCACCCATCTCGACGGCATTGGTGAGGGCCGCGGCCCGCGAGATGACCGCGGTCTTGGGCTCGCCGGTCGAACCAGCGGTGCCCTGCAGGATCGCGGGATCCTCAGGGGAGGCGGGGACCGGTTCGAAATCGGCGGCATCCGCGTCGACGCCGTAGGTTCGTGCATCGGTCACCCGCAGCGTCCCGTCGATCTCCGAGAGTTGGGCGAGTTCGGTGCCGCCACCGAGGACGGTGGTCACCCCCACGCCGACGAACCTCTCGTAGGTGGTTTCCGCCCAACGGTCGCGGTCCGCTCCACGCACCGGACCGGGCAGGATCGACACCGCGACCCCCGCGAGGAAGGCGCCCTGAATTGCTGCGATGAGATCAATCGTCGGGTCGCCGATGAGGCCGAGGGCACCGGGTCGCGCCGGGCCGGTCGCTGCCGACGACGCATCGTCGAGCAGTTGCTTTGCGATCTGCGCCGAGCGGGAATGTACCTGCCGCCAGGTTCGCACTTCCCATTGCTTGCACTCGCCGTCCAGCACCGACACCTCCGCGACCGATCGCATCGCGTCGCGGAAGTGCCGTGCCAGCTTGTCGGTATCGGTGAGGCTGTCAGTATCGGCGAAGTTGGGGCTTGTCTGAGTCACGCTCGGTCCTCCGGTGGGTGGTCGAAGGTCGAGCCCTCAACTGCTTTGGCAAGCCTCACTTTACCCGTGGGAAATACGCACTGCGAACTGATTAGTTGGCTGCCGTCGGCGCCTGCGGCTGGTTCTGGCCTCCGGATTGTTGCCCGTTGGGCATCTGACCCTGACCCATCTGACCATTCGGCATCTGACCCGGCCCCATCTGACCGTTCATGCCACCCGGCCCCATCTGGCCATTCATGCCACCCCGGCCGCCCGGTCCGTTCATCTGGTTCGAGTTGCTCGAACTGTTGTCGCCGACGATGTAACCCGCCCCGAATCCGAGCAGGCCGGCGAGCACGGCGATGCCCACCCCGCCCGCGACGATCGCGTTCTTGACCTTCGACGGCAGATTCACACCGCCGCGATCGACGGGTTCGGTGGGCTGTGGTGTAACCGGCGCCGGTTCGGTCAGCGTTGCCGTCGCAGCGGTGCCGGTGTCGTGCGTAGGTGTGGTGTCGGACATCGGTGTCGATCTCACTTTCTCAGTGGCCCGACGATCGCCGGGCTCGGTGAATGTGAGACCACGGTGCCCGCGGGCGCTATGTCCGGACTGCCGGGCGCCTGCCAATCGGCTGTGAGCACAGAGTCCGGGCGTCAGAAGCCGGCGGCCGGGGTCAGGCAGCGGTGACCTGGTAGATCACCGACGACGCCCCTGCAGCGGCCTGCGGCGAGGTCCCGACCGTCACCACGTACTTGGTGCCGTCCTTGTCCGCGGACAGGATCACCACCATCTGGCCGCCGACGGAGTTGCGCGACGATTCGACGTACCCGTCGTCGGTGAGCTTCTTCACGGCCACGTCGAGTTGATTGCCACCGTTGGCCGGGCCCTGGATCGTCACCGTCCAGCCCTGCTCCTGGGTGCCCGACGCACTGAGCACGGTCCCGTCGAGGAGGGGCACCTGGTCTTTGGGGAAGTCACCCGGCAGGGCGACCCCGTCGGGCGCCGACTCCTCGGCGGTTCCGCAAGCACCGAGAACACCGATCGCGGTGGCCATCGCGGCGATCGCGAGAGCGGTACGAACGAGCCACCCGAACCTGAACATGGGAGCAACGGTAAGCTAGGTCGCGCGGGCAGACGTCCGTGACACCCCGCCGATCGAGAAGACGGAGTGCCCTTTTGATTTCTGTGTTGGCCGCGCTGGCAGTGTGTGCTGTCGTCGCACCCGCAGTGATCCACGCGATGGGCACCAAGGGTTTCTACGTTCTCGCCCTCGCCCCCGCCGGAGCACTCGCCTGGGTCGTCGCCGAATGGCCGGACGCCGACCCCGCACAAGCGCGCACCGAAACGCTCGAGTGGGTTCCGTCGCTGCAGATGGACATCACCACCCGGTTCGACACACTCGCCGCCATCATGTCGGTGCTCATCCTCGGCGTCGGCGCGCTGGTGCTCTGCTACTGCGCCCACTACTTCGACGACGCTCGTCCGCGGGTCGCCATCTTCGGTGGCGAGATGATCGCGTTCGCCGCCGCGATGTTCGGTCTGGTCGTCTCCGACAACATGCTCGTGCTCTACGTGTTCTGGGAGCTCACGACCGTCCTGTCGTTCATGCTGGTCGGCTTCTACGCGGTACGCGCGACCTCCCGCCGCGCAGCGACGCAGGCACTGCTGGTGACCACCGCGGGCGGCCTGGCGATGCTGGTCGGGATCATCATGCTCGGCGAACGCAGCGGCACCTACCTGCTCTCCGAGATCATCGCGAACCCACCCGCGTCGGGGTCCTACGTCGACGTCGCGGTGGTGCTGCTGCTGATCGGCGCCCTGACCAAATCCGCGATCGTCCCGTTCCACTTCTGGTTGCCCGGCGCGATGGCGGCGCCCACCCCCGTCAGCGCGTATCTGCACGCGGCCGCGATGGTGAAGGCCGGCATCTACCTCATCGCCCGACTGGCCCCGGCGTTCGCGACGACGATGAGCTGGCACGTGGCGGTCGTCGTGCTCGGGTGCGTGACGATGGTGATGGGCGGTTGGCGTTCGCTACGTGAACTCGACCTGAAGCTGATCCTCGCGTTCGGCACGGTGTCGCAGCTCGGTTTCATGGCCGTCCTGGTCGGCATCGGCGACGCGAACGTCGCGATGGCCGGTCTGACGATGCTGGTCGCGCACGCCATGTTCAAGGCGTCGCTGTTCATGGTGGTCGGCATCATCGACCACTCCACCGGTACGCGCGACATCCGCAAACTCGCTCGACTCGGCCATCGGCTGCCGGCGTTGGCCTTGATCGCGGCGATCGCGGGCGCAAGCATGGCCGGACTCCCGTTCACCTTCGGTTTCGTCGGCAAGGAGACGGCCTTCGGTTCGGTGTGGACCACCGGATCGTTCACGTCGTGGCAGGCCGAGACCATCGACATCGTCCTGCTGGTCGGCTCGATCATCACCTTCGCCTACACGTGCCGATTCCTGTGGGGTGCCTTCGGCCGCAAGGTCCGTGCGACGCCGAGTCCGGCGGTCGCCAAGATGCATCCGCCCGCCACCCTGTTCTTCCTGTCTCCAGTTGTGCTTGCCATCGGCGGTATCGTCGCCGCGCTGGTCAGCCCGCAGATCGGCAACCTCTTCGAACCGTACGCCGAGACCCTGCCCACCTACGGTCACGAGCTCGAGCACCTCGCGATGTGGCACGGTTTCGGGCTGCCGGTGGTGTTCTCGATCGTCGTCGTCGTCGCGGGTGCCGGAGTCTTCCTGGTGGCCCGGCAGCTGCGCGGACGCCTGTTCCGCTACCGCCAGCCGGTCAACGCCGACCGCATCTACGACGCCACGCTGCGCGGCGCCGACACCCTGTCGCTGATGCTGACCCGCAACACCCAGCGCGGATCGCTGCCGGTGACCCAGGGTGTGATCCTCGCGACGTCGATCCTGCTGCCGGTCGTGGTGCTGTTCCTGGGCGCCCGCAACAGTCTGGACATCGACGGCCTCGGGTCGCCGCCACAGGTGGTGATCGGCGGGATCATGATCGCGTCGGCGCTGGCAGCGACCGTCTTGCGCAACCGTCTTGCCGGCACGCTGATCGTCGGCGTCACCGGCTACGGCTGCGGCATGCTCTTCGCGCTCTACGGCGCACCCGACCTCGCACTCACCCAGTTCCTCGTCGAGACCCTCACGCTGGTCATCTTCGTGCTGGTGCTGCGCAAGCTGCCCGCCGAACCCGAACCGCGGCATGCCACCGGCTTCAAGCCATTGCGCGCGCTGATCGGCGTGGCCTTCGGCGCGATGCTCGTGGCCGTCGGCTTGTTCGCCGCGGCAGCACGTTCCACGCAGCCACTGCACGTCGACATCCCGGAAGCCGCCTACAAGTTCGGCCACGGCGCGAACGCGGTGAACGTCCTGCTCGTCGACATCCGCGCGTGGGACACGCTCGGCGAGGTGTCGGTGCTCATCGTCGCCGCGACCGGCGTGGCGTCGATGGTGTTCCGCAACCGCCGGTTCGGTGCCGCACCCCGCGTCGCCGACGCCGCCCGACTCAACGGCAACACCCTCAACGGACACACCGACACCGCCGAGGACGACGATCCGATCCCGCCCGACCGCACCACCTGGTTGCTCGGCAGCGGCCTGCGCGATCCGCGACACCGGTCGATGGTGCTCGAGGCCACCACCCGCCTGATCTTCCCGACCATGGTGGTGCTGTCGGTCTACTTCTTCTATGCCGGCCACAACGCGCCGGGCGGTGGTTTCGCCGGCGGCCTCACCATGGGGTTGGCGCTGGTGCTGCGCTACCTCGCCGGCGGACGCTACGAACTCGGCGAGGCGCTGCCCGTGGAGCCGGGCCGCATCCTGGGTGCCGGTCTCGCGATCTCGGCGACCACCGCGGTCGTCTCGCTGTTCCTGGGTGCGCCCGCGCTCTCGTCGGCGGTCTTCACCATCACGCTCCCCGTACTCGGCGACATCAAGCTGGTCACCGCCCTGTTCTTCGACCTGGGCATCTACCTCATCGTCGTCGGTCTGGTGCTCGACGTGCTGCGCAGCCTGGGCGCACGCCTGGATGTCGAGACCGCCGTCGAGGCGAATCAACCGCTATCGGATCAGCGGGTGAGCCGATGAGCGTCAACCTGTTCCTGCTGATCGTCGTCGGCTCGATGGCGGCCTGTGGTGCGTACTTGCTGATGGAACGCAGCGTGGTCCGGATGCTGCTCGGGCTGCTGCTCTGCGGCAACGCCATCAACCTGCTGATCATCACGATCTCGGGTGGCATGGGCAATCCGCCCATCATGGGACGGTCGTCGGATAACCGGCCCGCCGACGCCGACCCCCTCGCCCAGGCGATGGTGCTGACCGCCATCGTGATCACCATGGGTGTGGCCGCTTTCGTGCTCGCCATGGTGTACCGACTGTTCGTCCTCAACCGCGACGACGACGACCTCGATGACGACACCGAGGACGTCAAGATCCAGTCGACCACGCTCGACACCGCACCCGACCGCGACCGCACCGACGACCCGGTCACCCACGCCGACACGAAGGCCGGCGACTTCTTCGACGACGACGGCAACCCACTCACCGCAGAAGAAGCGGCCGCACGGCACCGGGAACTGCTGGAGACCGACATCATGCCGGAGGACGCCGACGTCATCGACGAGATCGGTGACGACGACTCCGACGATGCCAACCCGGTGACCACGGGAGGTGATGGTCGATGACACCGCAGGAGTCCTGGTTCCCGGTCCTGATCGTCCTCCCGACACTGGTCCCGATGATCGCGGCGGCACTGACGCTGCTGCAGAGCCGTAGCCCGCGCTTCCAGCGTGCGGTGACGACCGGCGCGATCGGCACCGCGTTCGTCGCGTCGTGCCTGCTGCTCTACCTCACCAACCGCTACGGCACGTGGTCGCTCACCATCGGCGGGTGGGGAGATAAGGGTTATCCCAACGGACCGCTGGGCATCACCCTGGTGGTCGATCAGCTCGCCGCGCTGATGCTGGTGGTGTCGACGAGCGTGCTGCTGTGCGTCGTCGTGTACGCGATCGGGCAGGGTATCCGGGACGGGACCGAGCAACAGCCGGTGTCGATCTTCCTGCCCACCTACCTGATCCTGACCGCGGGTGTGTGCAACGCCTTCCTCGCCGGCGACCTGTTCAACCTCTACGTCTCCTTCGAGGTGCTGCTGGCCGCTAGCTTCGTACTGCTCACCCTGGGTGCCAGCGCCGAACGCGTGCGGGCCGGGGCGTCGTACGTGATGGTCTCGATGGTGTCGTCGCTGATCTTCCTGGCAGGCATAGCCTTCGCGTACGCGACCACCGGCACGCTGAATCTCGCGGAGATGGCCCTACGGCTCGACGACGTTCCCAGCGGCACCCGCAACGCGCTCTACGCGGTCCTGCTGGTCGCCTTCGGCATCAAGGCGGCGGTGTTCCCGCTCTCGACGTGGCTGCCCGACTCCTACCCGACCGCGCCGGCCCCGGTGACCGCGGTGTTCGCCGGTTTGCTGACCAAGGTCGGTGTGTACGCGATCATCCGCGCGCATTCGCTGCTGTTCCCTGGCGGGTCAATGGACAACATGCTCCTCGTAGCCGGGCTGCTGACGATGCTGGTGGGCATCTTCGGTGCCATCGCCCAGTCCGACATCAAACGTCTGTTGTCGTTCACCCTGGTCAGTCACATCGGCTACATGATCTTCGGTATCGCATTGTCGTCGGAGATCGGGATGTCGGCGGCCATCTTCTACGTGGCACACCACATCCTCGTGCAGACGACGCTGTTCCTGGTGGTCGGGCTGATCGAGCGGCAGGCCGGGTCGGCGTCGCTGCGACGGCTCGGTGGCCTGATCGCCAGCCCGGTGCTGGCGGCCCTGTTCCTCATCCCGGCGCTGAATCTGGGTGGTATTCCGCCGTTCTCCGGGTTCATCGGCAAGGTCGCGTTGCTCGAGGCGGGCGTGCAGGACGGTTCGGTGCTGGCCTGGGCGCTCGTCGCCGGGTCGGTGGTCACCAGCCTGCTCACCCTGTATGTGGTGGCCCGCGTCTGGACCAAGGGCTTCTGGCGACCGCGCGCCGACGCCCCCGAGGGTGACATGGCCGATCGCGGGCCGTCTGCGCTGATCGACGAGAGCTCCGACATCGCCTTCGACGACCGTCCCGACGTCGGCCGCATGCCGATCACCATGGTGGTCCCCACCGCACTCATGGTCGCCGCCGGATTGGTCCTCACCCTGTGGGCCGGTCCCATCCTGGGCTTCACCGATCGCGCGGCCACCGACATCGTCGATCGCAATGTGTACGTCGAGGCCGTGCTGGGAGAAGGTGCCGCGAAATGAGTTCAGAATCGCGGCCACGCGCGCCGGTGGTCTCCACGAAGGGACCGGTGCGCTCTTTCATCATCAACGCGTGGCGCGTCTCGCTGCTGTTCATCTTCTGGCACTTCGTCGGAGCCCTCGTCTGGGTTCGCGGTCATGTCCGCGTACCGCGCTGGTTAGGCACCGACAGCCGCGAGGTCGCGGTGCGCCTCTGGACCATCGCGTGGCTGACGTTTGTGTGGGTCCTGTTGTGGGGCACCATTTCCTGGGCCAACATCCTGGCTGGACTCCTTCTCGCCGTGCTCATCCTCACCGTGCTGCCGTTGCCGCGGGTGCCGGTGGAAGGCCGCATCCACCCACTCTCTCTGCTGCGTCTGCTGATCAGCCTGTTCTTCGACTTCTTCGTGTCCAGCGCGCAAGTCGCCTGGATGGCCATCCGACCGGGCCCACCGCCGCTCGGTGCGGTCATGCGGGTGCGGGTGGCGATCAAGTCCGACATGGTCCTCACGCTGGCCGTCGACTACCTGAACCTCGTACCGGGCACCATGGTCGTCGAGATCGATCACCGGCGTCGCATGCTCTACATCCACGTCTTCGACGTGCGCACGGAGAAGCAGGTCCGCGCCTTCTACGACGAGATCGCCTACGTGCAGCGCATCTTCATCAAGACCTTCGAGCGTGACGCCGAATGGCATCCGAGCCCCTATCACGGCATCGACGACGATTTCCACGGCGTCCGGCCCGGCGATCGCGAACGGCTCATGGAAGCCAAGGGAGGTGAATCGTGACGGTCGTCTGGTTGTTGTGCGCGGGCATGCTGCTGATCTCCGCGGTGTTGACGACGATTCGTGTTCTGCGCGGCCCCACCACCCTCGACCGGCTGGTGGCGCTCGACGTCATCATCGCCCTGTGCATGTGCGGCCTCGGCCTGTGGGCTGCCTACAGCCTTGATTCGACGGTGGTCCCGGCGATCGTCGCGCTCTCGCTGCTGAGCTTCACCGGTTCGGTGGCCATCGCCCGTTTCCGAGTCCGGGACGACCAGACATGATCATCGACATCGTCAGCGGCGTACTGATGTTCCTCGGAAGCGCGCTGGCGCTCACCGCCGCCATCGGCATCCTCCGCTTCCCCGACACACTCAGCCGCATGCACGCCGCGACCAAGCCGCAAACCTTGGGCCTGCTCCTTTTGCTCCTCGGTGCGATGCTCCGTCTCGGCCACAACGTCGACGTCGGAATGCTCATCCTCGCAAGCCTTTTCGCCCTGATGACCGCGCCGGTGGTCGCACATCGCATCGGCCGCCTCGTATACCAGGAACAACGCGCACGGGACGGCCTGATAGACCGTGCGGACATGGAAGCGGGAGATCGGGACTGAGCCCAGCTTCCGCCGCCGCCTTCCGCTGATCGAGCCGACTCCGAGCCCCCCGTCACGCTGATCGAGCCGACACCGAACCCCACGCTGGTCGAGCCCACCGCCGGCCTCGTCACGCTGATCGAGCCGGTACCGAGCTCCCTGGGGCGAGGCACCGTGTCGAGATCCGCCGGATCGAGCCGGTACCGAGCCCCCTGGGGCGAGGCACCGTGTCGAGATCCGCCGGATCGAGCCGGTACCGAGCCCCCTGGGGCGAGGCACCGTGTCGAGATCACTGTTGATAACCAGAACCGCCGACAACACTTCTTGTCGTACCCCTCTGAGATAGTGGACACATGTTCGAACCGGGGCGGGACACCAGCGAGGCCACACTGGCCGACGCGGGTGAAACCGATCTGGCCACAGCAGCTTCGGCGTTCACGCATATCGAGTTCGAGGTGATGGCCCGCAAAGTCCTGGCCGCCTACCACCTGGGCCGCAAAGTGTTCGACCGCGTCCAGGCCGCCGACTCCGACCGCTACCGCAAACGCATGCCCGACAAAGCCGCCCTCCGCGAAGTGGCGTTGCACTTCGCCGTCCCACCGGCCACCGCCGGACGGTGGATGACCCTGGGCGGGCTGCTCCAAGACCTCCCACAAGTACGGGCAGCGTTCCTGGCCGGCGACCTCTCCGAATCCCGCGCCTCGCTGGTGGCGCACGCGGTGTGCGGCGTGGATGCCGACCAGCGGGCGGCAGCCGAAGAGGCCGCCCTCATTCTGGCCGCCGATGCGTCGACGAATGCGGTGCTGTCGGACAAACTCGACGAACTGGTGATCGCGCTCGATCCGGAGGCGGCCGCGCAGGTGCGCGAGGAGTTCGCCGAGCGCTACCAAGACGTCCGCTTCGGCAAAGCCCCCTACGGGCAAGTCGCCATCTCAGCCACGTTGGGACTTGGCGACGCCCGCTATCTGCAATCCCGGATCACCGGGCTGATCAATCACTTCCTGTGCGGCGACGACCCGCGTCTGCCCGGCCAACGACGCGCCGACGCGCTGGTCGCCATCACTCGCGGCCGCACCGAGTTGGACTGCCGGTGCGGGTCAGACACCTGCGGCGCCCGCGCGAACCAGATAC
>NZ_JBSFQL010000029.1:0-62329 GCF_053588675.1 Gordonia sp. NPDC003422 | reverse complement strand
CCCGACGAGACCTCGTCACACACGACCAATAGACCAACCACAGGGGGTCAAAATTCAAACGTCGATAAGGGGTCAGATTTCAGCCGCCGTTGACAGGATGAGCCCTGGCAGCAATAAGAATGCATACCTGCGACCTAGTGCTCCCCGCGGACGCGGGGATGAGCCCAGGAAGTGACAGCGTGAACGGGCGACACGGGGGTGCTCCCCGCGGACGCGGGGATGAGCCCTCGGGTTCCCGACGCTGGCGCACGCTGTCGTCGTGCTCCCCGCGGACGCGGGGATGAGCCCGGTGTGGACAAGCTCCTCACGCTGTTCTCGCAGTGCTCCCCGCGGACGCGGGGATGAGCCCTTCGCCTGCCAAATCTGAGGCTTCCCCGGCGAGTGCTCCCCGCGGACGCGGGGATGAGCCCACCTCGATCCACGGGCCGATGTAGCCGCGGATGTGCTCCCCGCGGACGCGGGGATGAGCCCAAGGCTGAGCGCGAGAAGGCCGCACGGATCGAGTGCTCCCCGCGGACGCGGGGATGAGCCCAGCGGCGGCAACGAGGCGTCGGGTCTCTTCCAGTGCTCCCCGCGGACGCGGGGATGAGCCCACCCATCACGTCGGGATCTACTACGGAGTCCAGTGCTCCCCGCGGACGCGGGGATGAGCCCGGGTATACGGTCACCACGATCACGTCGACCACGTGCTCCCCGCGGACGCGGGGATGAGCCCGGTGGTAGGCCCGCCGCCAACCGAGCGAACGCGTGCTCCCCGCGGACGCGGGGATGAGCCCACGCCGAAGCATGTGACGGGAACACTTTCAGGGTGCTCCCCGCGGACGCGGGGATGAGCCCCAGTGGCGGCAGCCTGTGCCGCAGGCCACACAGTGCTCCCCGCGGACGCGGGGATGAGCCCATCGGCGGCGGCAAGTCGTCGTTCGGAAACTCGTGCTCCCGGCGGACGCGGGGATGAGCCCGGCGTTGGCGGGACAGCATGTCGGTGGTGATCGTGCTCCCCGCGGACGCGGGGATGAGCCCACGGGCGGATATGGATCGGGTGGCGCGGGAGTGTGCTCCCCGCGGACGCGGGGATGAGCCCGAGACGTTCCGCAACATCGTGAAAGCCACCTGGTGCTCCCCGCGGACGCGGGGATGAGCCCAAGGCTGGTGCGGGTTCGCAGGACGCGAACAAGTGCTCCCCGCGGACGCGGGGATGAGCCCTCCGGATGCACAATCCTGCGGTACCCCGACACGTGCTCCCCGCGGACGCGGGGATGAGCCCACCTCACCCTCGTACTGCACGACACGCGAGTCGTGCTCCCCGCGGACGCGGGGATGAGCCGCACGCGGCGACGCAGGACATGACTTCGAGTGCGTGCTCCCCGCGGACGCGGGGATGAGCCCCAGTCATCAAGGTCGGTGTCCGTCGAATCCACGTGCTCCCCGCGGACGCGGGGATGACACCAGTTTGTTTGATCGCCGCCGCACCGATGCTCGGTGCTCCCCGCGGACGCGGGGATGAGCCCTCGCGAACGGTGGTGCGTGATGGCCGGATTCAGTGCTCCCCGCGGACGCGGGGATGAGCCCGATGTCGAATGGCCAGTTCGAGGATGTGCAGGGTGCTCCCCGCGGACGCGGGGATGAGCCCAACTTCTGGTGCGACGGGGTGCGCATCTCCCAGTGTTCCCCGCGGACGCGGGGATGAGCCCATGGCCACGACGGGACGGTCCCGTTGTTGCCGTGCTCCCCGCGGACGCGGGGATGAGCCCTTCCCCGCCACCACCGCCGAACTCCACACCAGGTGCTCCCCGCGGACGCGGGGATGAGCCCGACCAGCTCACGGCGACGGGGGATACCGGCAAGTGCTCCCCGCGGACGCGGGGATGAGCCCCTGACACAGTTTCAGCGGCGACACGCCGCAAGGTGCTCCCCGCGGACGCGGGGATGAGCCCTCGGCCATGCGGCCCTCACCGTCGGGTAGCTTGTGCTCCCCGCGGACGCGGGGATGAGCCCAACAACGACTTCACCACGACGACGGAGCAGAAGTGCTCCCCGCGGACGCGGGGATGAGCCCGCTGCTGTAGCCGTGTTCGGCTGCGACCTCAGGTGCTCCCCGCGGACGCGGGGATGAGCCCATACGTTGGCCGCGCCGTTGCCGCCCCACTGCGTGCTCCCCGCGGACGCGGGGATGAGCCCTGGTGTGCGCTGACCACCCTGTTCGTCAACCTGTGCTCCCCGCGGACGCGGGGATGAGCCCCCTCACGTTGATCCGGCTCCTCACTCGAATGCGTGCTCCCCGCGGACGCGGGGATGAGCCCTGCTTGCGAGCGTGGCGGTCCAGGAAACCGTCGTGCTCCCCGCGGACGCGGGGATGAGCCCGCCTGCCCCGCCCCAGCGCCGATCGCCGCCAGGTGCTCCCCGCGGACGCGGGGATGAGCCACAGCCAGACGTGCAGCACGATCCTTTCGCGGAGGTGCTCCCGCGGACGCGGGGATGAGCCCGGTGACAGCGCAGCATCCAGCTGACCGCTGATGTGCTCCCCGCGGACGCGGGGATGAGCCCTGGAAAGAGCCGCCCACGGCCGAGTGAGTTCGGTGCTCGCCGCGGACGCGGGGATGAGCCCTCCAGGTCAGCTGCCGCTGGTCCTGTTCCCCGCGGACGCGGGGATGGGCCCGTCGCGAGCTGCGACAGCCCGTACCGGATGGCGTGCTCCCCGGGGACGCGGGGATGAGCCCGACCGCTTCAACACGTGGGTCGCCGGCCACTAGTTCAACGACCCGGTGAAGGTCACCCGCTCGGCGCTGCAGAACGCTGCGTCGATCGCGGCTCTGTTCCTCACCACCGAGGCCGTCGTCGCCGACAAGCCGGAGAAGAACCCCGCCCCCGCATTGCCGGGTGGCGACGAGATGGGCGGAATGGGCTTCTGATCTCGTCTCCGACGAGGATGGGCTTCTGATCTCGTCTCCGACGAGGATGGGCTTCTGAGTCCAAACCCCGTTTCGTATTGAACAACCGAAGGCCGGTCACCCCACGAGGGTGGCCGGCCTTCGGCCTTCGCATCGGCCGTGGAAGCCCATGCTTTGCCTCGTGCCGTGTCGAGAGCGCGTTTTGTGCCGAATCACGGTTGCTCCGGCGCCACGGCGCGTCGGTCGCGCCGACGCATGGGCAGACTGGAGGGTGTGACGATGACGCCCGCCCCGAGTCCTGTTCCGACACTGCCCAACCTGCGTGATCTCGGTGGCTGGTCCACCTCTCACGGCCGGAATGTGCGCGGTGGCCTGATCTACCGTTCGACCGACTTCTCGTTCATGGCGTCCATCGACCTCCCGCGTTTCGAGTCGCTCGGTGTGAAGACGATCTACGACCTGCGGTCGGCCACCGAACGCAAGGCTCTTCCCGATCCCGACCTGCCCGGCGTCGCCGATCTGCACCTTGACGTGCTCGCCGACGCGGCATAGCCCTCCCGGGCAATCTGCAGCACTTCCTCTCCGATCCCGCCACGGTCGCCACGGTCACCAAGGAGCTGTCGGGCGATGAGGCCAAGAAGATGATCAGGGACACTTATCGCGAGCTGGTGTCGATGCCCAGCGCACGTACGGCGTATCAAGCTTTCTACCGTGGCCTCCTCGGCGAACGACAATCGCCGTCGATGTTCCACTGCACCACTGGCAAGGACCGCACGGGATGGGCTGCGGCGTCCTTGCTCACCTTGCTGGGTGTGGCGAAAGACGATGTGTACGAGGATTATCTCCTCACCAACGATCGGCTCGTGCCCGCACTCAAACCCGTCTTCGACCGCTTCGGTGCCGCGGGAGGCAACCCCGATCTGCTGATTCCGGTGCTGGGAGTCGATGCGAGCTACCTCGACACCGCCTTCGCCGAGGTCGACAAGGCGTTCGGCGGTATCGAGGGTTATTTTGCCGACGCACTCGGCCTCGACTCCCACGAACAGCAGCGTCTACGAGATATCTACCTCGAGGACTGAAACTCTGGGCCGGGCCGAGGATGAGTCCTGCGTCAACGGTGACGGCCGACACGCGCCACAATGGTCACCGTGACCGAGCAGATCGATAGACCAGCGCTGACCGATGTCGCCAACTTTCGCGATGTCGGCGGTTGGGGTACCCGCGACGGACGACGTGTCGTCACCGGACGGCTGTTCCGGTCCGCCGCCCTCGACAAGGCGTCGGATTCCGACCGCACCTACCTCGCTGGTCTGGGTCTGCAGACCATCGCTGATCTGCGTTCGGTCGCCGAGGCCGACGCCGCTCCCGATCCGGTGATCGGCGATGCGCGCGCGGTGCTGCTCGACGTCCTCGCCGACGCCGCCGAGGTCGCCGTCCCGGCGCACCTCGACGTCCTGATCGCCGACCCCGAGGCGGTGGCGAAGGCCAACGAACGTCTCGCCGACGGCAGCGGCGTCGAGCACATGATCAGCTCTTATCGGGGTTTGGTGAACCTCCCGAGCGCCAAGCGTGGCTATCGTGAGTTCTTCACCGGCCTGCTCGACGGCACGCCGACGCTCTTCCACTGCACCGCGGGCAAGGACCGAACCGGTTGGGCGGCAGCATCTTTCCTCACCCTGATGGGTGTCGACCGTGATGATGTGTACCGCGACTATCTGCTGACCAACGACTTGTTCCTGCCGGCAATGTCGTCGGTGTTCGACAGCTTCGAGGCGGCCGGCGGCGACGCCGACCTCCTACGCCCCCTTCTCGGTGTGACGGCCACCTACCTCAACGTCGCATTCGACGAGGTGGCGATTCAATACGGCACCATCGACGACTACTTCGGCGAGGCCCTCGGCATCGACGCCGACGCGCGAGACCAGTTGCGTGAGCACTACGTGGTCAACTGACTCGAAGAGTTGTGCTGTTCCCGACTTGCCGACCCTCGAAGGCGCTGGTGAGAAACCGATCTCGTCTCGCACCAGGGCTACGAGGCTCGCAGGCTCGCATCTCGGCTGGCGGTGGGGCTTCGAGTTCTTGGGCGCTGACTGGATGAACTCTGCGCGCTGCGCGCGGCGCCGGTCTCCGCGTCTGAAATGATCTCCGCATGACCAGAACGCCCGGCCAGTCGATCGCTCTGTCGACCCTCCCGAACCTCCGAGATCTGGGTGGTTGGCGAACAACCGACGGTCGGTGGGTGCGGGAGGGATTGGTGTTTCGGTCGACCGATCTCAACCACCTCAATGACGACGATGTGTCAGCGCTCGAGCAGCTGGGTCTGCGCACCGTCTACGACCTGCGCACGCTGGCCGAGCGCACAGCCGAGCCGGACGTCTGCATCCCGTCGGCGAACGAGGTGGTTCTCGACGTCCTCGCCGACGCGGCGGCGGCGCTGCCGGCCAACCTCGTCACGATCTTCACCGACCCGGCGCAGGTGGCGAAGGCCGGCAAGTACCTCGAAGACGGTGAGGCGCTGGCGATCATCTCCGGCACCTACCGCGAGCTGATCACGCTACCCAGCGCGATGACGTCATATCGGCGCTTCTTCCGTGGTCTGCTCGGCGAGGACGACACGCCGGCGCTGTTCCACTGCACCACCGGCAAAGACCGCACGGGATGGGCCGCGGCATCGTTCCTGACCTTGATGGGCGTACCGAGCGACGATGTGTTCCGCGACTATCTGCTGACCAACGAGCAGCTGATCCCCGCCCTGAAGCCCGTATTCGACGCCTTCGCCGCGGCCGGTGGGAACCCCGACGATCTCCGGCCGGTGCTGGGTGTCGAGCGGAAGTATCTGGAGTCGGCCTTTGATGAGGTCGACAAGCGCTTCGGCAGTATCGACGATTACTTCGCCGAGGGTCTGGGTGTCGGCCTCGAAGAGCAGGATGCGTTGCGGCACAAGTATCTTGACCCAGATTTCAGTACCCGATGACCGGCACACTCGACGAGGGCGACGAGTTCGCCGGCTATCGGGTCGTCCGGCGGCTCGGTGTCGGCGGGATGGGTGAGGTGTACCTGGCCACCCACCCACGCTTGCCGCGCCAGGATGCACTGAAGGTGCTCGCACCCATGTACCACATGACGCACAGTTCCGCGAGCGCTTCGGTCGCGAAGCCGACGTCGCGTCAACTCTGTTGCATCCCAATATTGTTCCGCTGTACGACCGCGGGGAGCATCGCGAGCGGCTGTGGATCTCCATGGCCTATATCGACGGCTCGGACGTCGCAGCGCTCGCGGCCGATGTACCTGGCCGGATTCTGCCCGACGACCTGGTGATCGACGTGGCGGTCTCGGTCGCCGACGCGCTCGACCACGCCCACGAGAACGGACTGCTGCACCGTGACGTGAAACCCGGGAACATCCTTGTCGGTCAGGGCCGACGGCGACGGGTCTATCTAGCCGACTTCGGGATCGCCAAGCCGCAGGACTCTGGTTCGGCACTGACGTCGACCGGCGCGTTTGTCGGGAGCCTGGCCTATTGTGCACCCGAGCAGGCAGCCGCGGAACCGCTCACCGGTGCCGCCGACCAGTATCAGCTGGCGTGCACCATATTCGAGATGCTCGTCGGAGCACCACCCTATTCGGGCCCCAATCTGGTTGCGGTGCTTCACCATCACCTCACTTCGCCGGTTCCGTCGCCCCGGTCTCGTCGGCCGGCGCTGCCGCCGGAGCTCGATGCAGTCTTCTCCCGTGCGTTGGCAAAGACACCGTCGCAGCGCTACCTCCGCTGTGCGGACTTCGCGGACGATCTTGTCGCCGCGCTCACGGGCCGCTGGACGGAAGCCATCGGACCGGCACCCGTCCCGACTGCGCCGACGCCACATCCGCCCGCCGAGGTTTGGCGGCAGTCGACTGTGGTTGGACCAGTCGCGCAGCAGCCACTCGCCTTTGCGTCCACGAACGTGCAGGCGCCGATCCCGCCGGTGATCGGCTCACCGATTGCGTGGACCGGGAACCCGCATCCGCCCGAGCATCTGCGTGGGCTGGCCTGCGGTGCCTACTTTGCGTTGTCATCGACCGACGACCCGGTCGATGAACTGCTCGTCACCGGCAGCAAGTGCAACCTCCGCAAGCAGCTGCGTGAGACCTGGGGCATCATCGACGGCGAATCCGCCGAGGAGACAATCGAACTGTTGATGCTCGGTCTGGATGCGCCGGACTACGATCCGGTGCTGGCTGCCATCCGGTCGCGGGGGAGTTTCGGCCGCGACCGCATCGTGCACGACTTCCCGGCGCTCAATCCGTCCGTGCTCGACACCTGCCTGAGCATCGTCGGCTACACGCAGGGACGACCCGACGTCCTACCCGGAAGCGTTGCTGCGTGGGACATCTCGAGACTGGTGATCCTCGTGCGTTACTCCGCGTACCTGGAATTCCTGCACCCGTACCGGGCGTGGGAGGTCATCCTCGAGGCCGGGCGGAAGGCCGCGCAGGTGTATCCGGATTGGCGCGAGTACGCGGCCGGACTCGAATGGGGACGCGCATTCACCGTCGCGGAGGGGGACGACCGTCCGGTGCGTGCCGCCGAAGCGTCGTTCGCCGAGACCCGGCCGACGATCCTGCAGCTGGTGATGGATCCGACCAGTCCGTGGTGCCGTCTTCCACTGCGCTGACGTGATCATTCGTTGTAGCGCAACCCTTTTGCACGTACTGAAACAAAGGGGTGGTCGAGTCGCCAACTCTCGTGTACTCTCGAACGTGAGTTCGAGTGGTCCGGATTCGGGGGTGAGCATGGATCAGCAGATCGACCAAGCGGCGGGGTCGTCGTTGTCGGAGGTTCCCGGTGTGCTCGCCGAGATCGACGGGTTGCTGGATCGGTTGGCGGCTGCGGATCTGACTCGCTGTTCGGATGCCGAGTTGGTGGCCGTTGCGCAGGCGCAGGAGCGTGCGATCAATCGGATGACGTTTCAAGGTAATCGGCAGGTGCTGGAGCTGTCGGATCGGAATGTGCCCCGCGCGATGGGGTTTCGTAGTCTGACCAACTTCCTGAATGTCGAGTTGCGGGTGTCGGACCCGGCACGACGCAAAGATCAGATGGCCGCGACCGGCCGGTTCCGGGAATTCGATGGGCAGCTCAAGGAGCCGAAGTATCCGACGCTGGCGACCGCATTCGCCGACGGGCTGGTGGGGCCCGGCCACGTGCGTAAGACCGCGGAGATGTTGGATGCCATCCCGCACAAGGTTTCCCATGACAAGCAGGTCGCCGCGGAAGCGACGCTGGCCGGGTTGGCTGCCGAGCACACGCCCGACGAGATCAACGCGTTGGGGCAACGCCTGCTGGCGCACCTGGATCCGGACGGGGAACTGTCCGATGACGCCGACCGTAAACGGCAACGCAATCTGTGGCTGAATCGGCAGAACGCGCAACAGATGTCGAAGCTGACCGCGCACCTTGATCCGGAAACCCGGGCGCTGGTGGACATGTTGTTGGCGGTGTGGGCCAAACCCGGTCTCAACAACCCCACCGATCCCGACTCGCCCAGTGGTGCCGAAGATGACGCCGACCCCGAGAAGTTGAAAGCAGCCGCCGCGCGTGATGGGCGGTCGCAGGCCCAACGCAATCATGATGCGCTCTCGGCGTTGCTGAAAGCAGTGTTCACAGACGGTGTGCTGGGCAAAACCCATCGCGGGTTGCCGGTGCAGCTGATCATCAAGGTGCAACTCGAGGATCTGGTCGCCAAGGCCGGGTTCGGTACGACGGCGACCGGGTCGTTGGTGCCGATGGCCGATGTGGTGCGGTTGGCGGCCGAGGCCGACCAGTATTTGGCGGTGTTCGCCGACAGCATTCCCCTGGCCCTGTATGAGGGCCGGTCCAAGCGGTGCGCGACCCTGGCGCAGCGGTTGATGTCGTTTGCCCGTGAGGACGGGGAGGTGTGTTCGGCGCCGGGCTGTGATCAGCCGGCCACGCACGTGGAAATGCATCATGCGCACCGTGATTGGGCCGAGGGTGGGCGCACCGACATCGTCGACCTCGCACCTGCGTGTCCGAAGCACAATCGGATGGTCAGTGATCGGCTCGGGGATTACACCACCGGGGTGTATCGCAGCGGCGAGTTGGTCGGACGCACCTGGTGGCGGCGTAACCACCGACCCGGGGCGCCACCCAATCCGGCGCGCGTGAACCGGCGCCCCGACATCCGGGCACTGTTCGACCAACAACTCGAGAAGGCGCGCGGCCGAATCCACCACACCGAACCCGACCCGCCAGCGTCGGCCACATACCAACTCACCGAGACCATCCCACCACCGGTCTCGGCGGTAGAAGCACGCCTGGCCCTGAACCTCGTCCAGAACCTCCTCTGAAGAGGGGAGGCGACTAGGCTCCGATCATGAGCGCAGACACCGTCGCAGGCCGCCACGTCACCTCGTTGGTCCGTGCCTTTCTCAACTCGCCGCTGGCCGGACTGGCGCCATGGATCGTCATGTCGGTGTTCACCGGTCCGGGCCGGTACGAGGAAGCGGTCTCGGCGGCGCTCGGCCTTGCGATTCTCGTCGTGTTCGCCAATTGGCGGCTCGGGAACACCATCAAACTTCTCGAGTGGTTCGACACCGCGTTCTTCGCGGTTCTCGCAGCGATCGGGTTGTTCGCTTCGAAGGGGACCATCGAGTGGCTGGAACTGTGGGGCGGCGAGATCGCCAACGTCGCGCTGGTCTGCTTCGCGTTGGGATCGATCGTGATCCGACGCCCGTTCACGCTGGAATACGCACGCGAACAAGTGGATTCGGAGTTCTGGGAGCAGCCGCTGTTCATCCGGACCAACTACGTGATCACCTGGGCGTGGGTTGCGGCGTTCGCTGTTTCCGCGATCGCCGGCGCGATCGGTGACGCGGTGCTCGACGACTCGGGGAACTTCTGGACCGGGTGGATCGTGCAGATCGGAGCCACCGTGTTCGCGATCGCCTTCACCGAGTTCTACCCCGACTACGGCCCCAATCGTGCGCTGGCGAAACAGGGCATCGAGACCGATCCACCGGCTTCGCTGGCGCGTCTGTTCGACTGGGTGCCGGTGTTCGTCCTGATCGTGGGGATCATCGGGTTGGTCACCGATTCGACGTCGACGACCCTCGGCGTCACCTTGATCGTCGTGGGTGCCGTCGGGATCGGCGCGATGCGGCGATTCTTCCCGCCGCAGCGTTCCGCTCCCGCCGACTGACGCTCAGCGGAAGACGATGCACGTCGTCGTGCCGTGCGCGACGAGCTTGCCGTCGTCGGAGAACACCTTGCCCTCCGCCGTGGCGGTCTTGCGGCCGGCGTGGATCACCGTGCCGACCGCGGTCAGTTCGCCGGCGTCGACGGCGACCGACCGGATGTAGTTGATCTTGAGTTCCAGGGTCGTGTAGCCGACCCCGGCCGGGAGAGTGGTGTGCACCGCGCAGCCCATGACCGAATCGAGCAGGGTCGCGCAGACGCCGCCATGCACGGTTCCGAGCGGGTTGGCGAAGTCGGGTTTGGGTGTGACCGCAAAACTCACGTCGCCCTCGTCGATGCGCACCGGCCGCATACCGAGCAGGCGTCCGATGCTCGGGTGATCGTCGCGATGCGGGTTGTCGCGCCACGCCCGGAGTAACTCGAGTCCGGACAGTTGCAGCGGGTCGTTTCTGGTCTCAGCTGTGGTCATGACTATGTATGCTTGCATAGAGACGGCCGATTATGAAGACCTACATAGGAGAGACGGTATGGCGTCACATTCCGCTGCGTCGGTGACGCAGGGCTCCGAGGCGCGCGGACCGCGCGAACGGATGGTGATCCACGCCGCCGATCTGATCGGCCGCGACGGGGTGGCGGCAACATCCATCGGCGACGTCATCGCCGCCAGTTCGGCGCCGCGCGGTTCGATCTACCACCACTTTCCGGGCGGCAAGACCCAGCTCATGACGGAAGCCGTGCGTTACGCAGGCGACTTCATCGCCGACCGACTCGGGACCCTGCGCTCGCATACCGCCGCCGACGCGGTCACCGACATCGGCGACGTGTGGCGGCGCATGCTCATCAACAGCGACTACCAATTCGGTTGCCCGGTGCTCGCCGGAGGCCTGGCCCGCCGCACCGAACCTCAGGTCGCCGACGTGGCCGAGGAAGTCCTCACACAGTGGACCAAGCTGGTGGCATCGCGGCTCGTCGTCGAGGGGGTTGACGTGGACCGGGCGGGCTCGCTCGCGAACCTCATCGTCGCGGCCATCGAGGGGGCGGTCGGCCTCTGTCAGACGCAGCGCAGCGTCGAACCCCTCGACAACGTCATTCGCGAACTGGCACTGCTGACCCAAAGCGTCGCCACCGCCTGATGGCGTCCGCCCCAGCGGATTTCGTTCACGAACCTGCATTTGTGCAGGTCGATTCATGCTTCGGTGTTCAACTGTCGTGCCGGTCGTAGTAGGTTCTTCCCTCAAGTGAGGCGCCCGTCGGGGGTCGGCGTTGCTTCGATGGTGCTTGTGCGGGCAAGTGGCCCGCCCGAACGGTTGGGGAGTGTGAGAGATGACGCCGGTGTTCATGCAGGCACTGGGGTCTGACTTCGACCGCTTGCACCCGAACCTGGCGTGGCGGTACAGCATCGACTCGACATCCGGGGTAGCGCTGATGGCCACCGGAATCATGGAATCGATCTACGTGAGTTCGGCGGTGCCGTCGCCGCTGTTGCGCCACTACGGAAATCGAGCAGCGCTACCGCGTCGGTCGAGCCGGATGGTGCCGTTCCGCGAGTCGCACTACTGCTACCAGGACGAACTGAAGCGTGAGAGTCTGGCGATCCTGCGGACGTTCGACTACTCGTCCGGACCGCACCGATTCAACTCGGTCAAGGTGTTCGCCAAGAATGGCGTCATCCGCGATCACTTCGGCGACGGACCCGAACTGCTGACCGATCTCGAGGTGTCGGTGAACTCCCGGGGCGATCTCCTGTTGGAGAGCGGCCCGCTGCACTGGCTCGGCAAGGGGCCAAAGCTGGGCATGCGCCGCCTGTTCGACGCCCGGATGAAGTACATGGAGGGTTGGGACGAGCGCAACGACCGGTTCCGGTGCGACGCCACCGTGCGCGCGCCGATGTTCGGCGAGATCTTCCATCTCCGTGGATGGTTCACCGCGAGCGACCAACTCTGCTCACTCCAGGAGATCCCCGACGAGGCATGGACCGAACGCCTCGTCGATCGCGATACCTGAGTCGACGCGGTGGTTCCCTGCAACCGCTCGACGGCGCCGAGGTAGGTTCACCTCATGGCTGTCTCCGCGAAAATCGAATTCGACGTCGCCGCACCCCCGTCGGTGGTCATGGAAGTTCTGATGGACATCGAGTCCCTCCCGGACTGGTCCGGGCCGCACCGGGAAGCGGAGATCCTCACCGAGCATGAGGACGGCACACCGGACACCGTCCGGATGGTGGTCACCGCTGCCGGGATCTCCGACGAGCAGCGCTGCAATTACGAGTGGACCGACACCACGTGCGAGTGGCACCTCATCGAGTCGAATCAGCTGAGTCAGCAGCACGGCAAGTACACCGTCACCGAGAACGGCGACGGTGCCCACGTGGAATTCGTCCTCGAAGTGGATCTGAAGATCAAGCTGCCCGGCCTGATCGTGAAGCGCGCGCAGAAGATGGCCGTCGACACCGCCAAGAAGGGGCTGACCGCCGAAGCTCAGCGACGCGCGGCCGACTGACCTTCCGCCACCCAACGGCCACGACGAGACCCCGGTGACGGGTGTGGCGCGGTGTTGCGGATCCGTGACTAGGCTGCGTCCCCGTCGGGTCTTGTCTCCGGCGTACTGGCGGGTACCCTGGCGTCCAACCGCAAAACCCCGACCCCCGCATTGGAGCCAAATAAATTGCGAATCAACAGGATTGCAGCCCGAGTCACTGTCGCCGTCATCGGTGGAGCCGGTCTGGTGTGGCTGGCCGGGATCAGTGGCGGACAGGCTGGAGCGGCCACCTGTAATGCGGCGAACGGGCAGCAGGTCGAGCGGGTCCACGGCACGAGCGGGTGCGGCGCGAAGGCCGGACCTGGGTCGGCGGCAAGTGCCGAGGAGCGTAGTTCGGGCGGCACCGCCGTCGCCGTGGCGGCCAACCGAGGTCATGCGCGGGCACTGAACCTGCAACCCGGGTCGTCGGCCCTCGCCGGTGCCAACACGGGCGGCAACGCCTTCGCCGTGACGACCGGACCCAAGGGGCTGTCGGTGGCGCAGGCGCGTCAGGGCGGCAACGCCATCGCGATCGGCGGGTGGGGCGGCCAGGCCTACGCCGGTCCCGCCGGTGCGGCCTGCTCGGGCGGATTCGCGGCCGCCGCCGACACCACGACCGGCAAGGTGTGCCTGCACGCGGGGTCCATCGACTACCGCAATTGACCTCGTGAGGGGTGAACTCGGTAACGCACGCCGCCGAGTTCACCCCTTCGCAATGTGTCGTTCGATGGCTCGACCTATCGTTGAGTGGTGACCGAGTTACACGACCTGGATCAGATCGGCCCCGACTTCAGCGTGCTCAATGGCAGGGAAGCGCTGCAGCAACTCGTCGACCTCCACGACACGACGCAATTCACCGTCAACGACGATGACGACGACGACCCCGTGCTCCTGACGCTTCCCGAGCGCAACGTCGTCGACACGTGGCGGCAGGACTACCCGTACGACGAGCGGATGAGCCGCCGCGAGTACGAGGTGACCAAGCGGCGCCTGCAGATCGAGCTGCTCAAACTGCAGAAGTGGTCCAAGCAGAACGGCCAGCGGCACCTGCTCGTCTTCGAAGGACGGGACGCCGCCGGCAAGGGCGGCACGATCAAACGCTTCAACGAACACCTCAACCCTCGTGGCGCGCGTGTGGTCGCCCTGGAAAAGCCCAGCGCACGCGAGTCCACCGAGTGGTATTTCCAGCGCTACGTCCAGCACCTTCCGGCCGGCGGCGAGATGGTGTTCTTCGACCGATCCTGGTACAACCGCGCCGGCGTCGAGCGGGTCATGGGTTTCTGTACACCCGAGCAATACGACCAGTTCATGACGCAGGTGCCGGCCTTCGAGAAGATGCTCGTCGACGACGGGATCAACCTGGTCAAGTTCTGGTTCTCGGTGACCCCGCTCGAACAGCGCACCCGATTCGCGATCCGGCAGATCGACCCGGTCCGGCAGTGGAAACTGTCGCCGATGGATCTCGCCTCCCTGGACAAGTGGAACTCCTACAGCGAGGCCAAGGAGGCGATGTTCGCCATCACCGACACCGACCACGCGCCGTGGACGGTGGTCAAGAGCAACGACAAGAAGCGCGCGCGGATCAACGCCATGCGCCACGTGCTCAGTCTGTTCGACTACGAGGGCAAGAACACGGAGCTGGTGGGTGCACCCGACCCCTTGATCGTCGGGCGCGCACGCGACGTCGTCGGGGAGTAACTGCCGGGTGCGATCGGTCCGACGCGCGTCGGTAGCCTCGTGTCGTGCGTAGCTTTCTCAGCGGTTTGCTGACCTTGATCGCGATGGTCGCGTGTGTGTTGGCAGTACCGACGATGTGGATCTCCGAACGACTCGTCGACCAGGACGGGTTCGTGTCGGTGGTGAGTCCGATGTCGACCGACGAGCATGTCAAGGACTTCCTGGCCGACCGGATCACCGAGCAGGCGGTGGCCCGGGCCGATCAGCTCAACACCGACGTCCTGAACGCACCGATAGAGGCATTGGTCCGACCGGTCGCGCAGCGATACACCGACAGCCCCGGTTTCCAGGCTGATTTCGTCAGCCTTGTGCGGCAGCAGCATTCCTGGCTGTTCGACGAACCCGCACCGGGCACCGATACGCAGGTGATGCGCGTCGACATCACGCCGATGGTGAATCGTGTGATCAGCCAAGTCATTCCGGGTGCACAACCACTCGCCGGGCCGATCGAGGTGGAACTGGTCAACCGCGAGAACGGGCTCGAGGCCGGGCAGTATCACCGTGTCGGCCAACAGATCACGACGCTCGGCTGGTCCTCGACCATCGTTGCGGCCGTCGCCGCACTGCTGGCGCTGCTCGTGGCGCGACGACGCGGAACCGTGCTCGCCTGGCTCGGCATCGGACTGATGCTGTCGTGTGCGGCCGCATGGGCGGCGGGAACCTACCTGGCCGACCAGGCCCGCGATCGGGTGTCGACGGCAGCGGAGACGACGCGCGATGTCGCGGAACTTTTCATCGACCGTTGCGCCGACGACCTCACGCAATTTGCGCTGATCGTGGGCGGCGTCGGACTGGGCGTGGTGGTGCTCGGCATCGTCGTGCGACTGGTGCTCCCGGGCGGGCGTTAGGCCTCAGCGCAGAATGCGGGCCAGGAAGGGCGTCGAATCCGGCATCGATGCGAGGACGGCGCTGGAGTGGTCGTCCTCGGGGTACACGTGCAGGGTGACCGGCTGACCGTTGGCCTTCATCTGGGCATACAGCGAGAGTGCCGATGGCGCCGGGACATCCACGTCCCGAAGTCCCTGACCGAGGAAAATGGGACGGTCGTAGCCCTTGTACGGGGTGGCCATGTAGGTGTGTAGAGCCGCCGACAGACCGGGAATCGACAGCAGGGGCCTGGTGAACCACGTACGCACGTCGTCGCCGGCGAGGGACTTCTTCAGGATCGGATAGCAGGTGGACCGACCCTGCGCCAGTCGCTCGATTCCCTTGCGGCTCATGACCGATGCGACGCGGAGGTCCGGCCGGGTCTCGTTGAATCCGGCCAGGATGTACGCGGTGTAGGCGTTGAGCCCGCCGGGCAGCGTCACCGGCGGAACGAGCGGGCCGAGATTCTGATACAGGTACTCGAGATTGGCCGGGATGCCCGTGGCGACCACCCCGCGGTAGTCCAGACCGGTGCCGCGGCTGAAGCTTGTCGCGTACCGGGCGCCGTTGAGCGCGGCGGCCGCTCCTTGCGACTGTCCGATGATCGCCCACCGCTTGGCGAGTGGGAGACGCATCTGATGGCTGGCGACCACGACGTCGACGATCGCGTGCGCCGCGGTCACTCCGTTCAGATAGGCCATCAGGCCCGGCGTGCCCAGCCCGACGTAGTCGGCGGCGACCACCGCGTAGCCCTGCTGCAACCAGTGCCCGAGGTACTTCTGGTCCCGGGCACTTCGTGGAAACGCCGACGGGGTGCACGCGTCGGCCATTCCGACGGTGCCATGTGCCCAGGAGATCACCGGCCAGCCGCCGCGCGGCGGTGTCCCGGGCGGCAGGAACACGGCTCCGGTGGACGAGGCCATGCGGCGATGCTGGTTCAGCGACGAGAACTGGATGCGATAGGCGTTGCCCGCGCCCGGAATCGAGAGTGCGGGGTCCAACGGAACGGACGCCAGGAGGACGCCACCGCGTGCCGGCAGCGGTCCGCGGAAGTCGGTCACGTTCAAGCCCGACCAGTTCGGGGCACCCACCGAGACCTCGTCGTCCGCGCGGGCCACGCCGGGCCCGGCAGCCGGCATGCCGAGGATGAGCAGGGCCGCCACGGCTGGGCACAGGCGGCGGAACAGGGCGCGAGATACCGGCAACATGATCGGTGAGCCTAGATGCGCGTGCCGGTGGATTCGGTCTCGCTTCGACGATCTGGCACTGGACTGTGCGCAACATGTCACGACACCGACCACAGTGGGACACTGACACAAGGTCGTCGACGAGAGGTGTTTGTATGGTTCGCGCGCAGCGCCACGCACTCCGTGCGACGTGGGGTGTGCTCGCGTCGGCGCCGCTGACCTGTGGTTGGCTCGCGATCCTGCTGGTGACCACCATCATCGGGCGCACTGTGAGCCCGGCAGAGCTCGACCGGATTCTCGGTGAGCGGTCCACCAACCTGCACAACCTGACCACCGACCCCGTGCATGTGCTGTTCACCAGTCTGTTCTGGATCGACGGCGCGTTCTGGCTTCCGTACCTGGTGTCGTTCTGCGTCTTTCACATCCCCGCGGAGCGCTGGCTGGGGTCCCTACGGTGGCTGGCGGTCGGACTGAGCGCGCACATCCTGGCGACCTTCGTCAGTGAGGGGTTGCTCGGTCTCGCCATCCACGATGGCGTGGCCGACGAGTCGATGGTCAACGTGCTCGACGTCGGCGTGAGCTATTTCCTCGCGGGCATCGTCGGTGTGTTGACCTACCGCATCGCACGTCCGTGGTGCTGGGTGTATCTCGGCGGCGTACTCGCGGTCTACGGTCTCCCGCTGATCGTGGCCTTCGACTTCACCGCGATCGGTCACTTCACATCGGTGCTCATCGGCCTGGCCTGGTACCCGATGGCACGACGACGTGGCGTGCCGCCGTGGAATCCGAAAGTCACTCTCAGTCGTGTCACCCGATGGTGCGCCACAGGAATTCGTAGGCGAGCGCGGACTTGAACGCCGCCTGCTTGTTGTCCGCCGCGCCGCCGTGCCCGCCCTCGATGTTCTCGTAGTACTGCACGGCGTGCCCGGTCTCCTCGAGGCGTGCCACCAGTTTTCGGGCGTGCCCCGGATGGACGCGATCGTCGCGGGTGGACGTCGTGACCAGGATCGGCGGGTAGGTGACGTCGGCGCTGATGTTCTGATACGGCGAGAACGGCTTCATGAACGCCCACTGCTCGGGATCGTCGGGATCGCCGTACTCGGCCATCCACGATGCTCCCGCGAGCAGTAGGTGATAGCGCCGCATGTCGATCAGCGGCACCTGGCACACCAGCGCTCCGAACAGCTCCGGATATCGGGTCAGCATCACTCCCATGAGAAGCCCACCGTTGGAACCACCTTGCGCGGCAAGCTGCTTCGGCGTCGTGAGACCGGAGTCGACGAGAGCGCGCGCCACCGCCGCAAAGTCCTCGTACACCTTGTGTCGGCCGGCCTTCTGCGCCTGGGTGTGCCACGACGGACCGTACTCGCCGCCACCCCGGATGTTGGCGATGACGTAGATGCCGCCGCGCGCGATCCAGCTCTGCCCGGCGATCGCCAGATAACCTGGCGTCAGGGCGTTCTCGAATCCGCCGTAGCCGTAGAGCAGCGTCGGCCCGCTGCTGGTGCCATTCCTGCGCACCACAAAGTAGGGGACCTGCGTTCCGTCGTCGGAGGTGGCGAAATGCTGTTCGGCACTGATGTTCTCGGCGTCGAAGAACTCCGGACTGTGTTTGATGACGGTTGCGTCCACGCCACTGTCGCCGTGCAGCAGACTCGGCGGATCGGTGAATGACGTTGCCGACCAGAAGACCTCGTCGCTCTCGTCGGGGTCGGTGTCGAGGACCGAGATGGTGGCGAGCTCGGGAAGTCCGGGCTGCGGCACGGTTTCCCAGTCGCCGACGCTGCGCACCTCGACCCGCGTGTGGACGTCGTGCAGCGTCACGATGATGAGATGTGAACGGGTGAAGGAATAGTCGACCAGACTCGTGTGCGCGTCCGGGGTGAACAGGACCGTCGCGTCGCGGCCGCCGGCCTGGTAGCGCGGATAGTCGAAGACGAGCAGCGTTCCCGGTGCATGGGTCACGTCGCCGACGGACCACTCCGACCGGGTCAGCACCAGCAGCCAGTCCCGGTGCACCCCCGCGTGTGCGTCGGTCGGCACATCCACCAATTCTTGCGTGTCGTCCGATAATTGGTACAGCAGCGAGTTGAAGAAGTCGGTGGCCCGGCTCACGAAATGACGCTCGAACCCCGGGGTGTCGTCGTACACCGCCCGGATCGACACGTCACCGGTCTCCCCGGCGAAGACCGTCACGGCGTCCTCGAGCGGGGTGCCGCGGGACCAGCGCTTGACGATGCGTGGGTACCCGGAGTCGGTCAGTGCCTTGCGGCCATCCGGCTGGACCCCGAAATCGGTTCCGACATAGACGGAATCGCGATCAATCCACCCCACGCTGGATTTGTTCTCGGGGAGCCCGAAGCCGTCGGCGACCCAGGTGCGAGTGGTCAGGTCGAATTCTCGGACGACGGTGGCGTCGGCGCCGCCGCGAGACAGTGAGATGAGTGCCCGATCGTAGTGGGGCCGTAATGCCGTGGCGCCGGCCCATACCCAGTTCTCGTCTTCGTCGCGGGCCAACTCGTCGACGTCGATGAGCACGTCCCAGTCCGGTGTGTCGGTGACGTAGGACTCGAGCGTGGTGCGGCGCCAGAGACCGCGCGGGTTGGCGGCGTCCTTCCAGAAGTTGTAGAGGTACTCGCCGCGGCGTCGGACGTAGGGGATTCGGTCGTCGGTGTCGAGGGCCGCGAGGGTCTGCGATTCCATCTCGCGGAACCGGTCGGACGACGTCAGTTCGTCGACCGTCGGCTGGTTGTGTTCACGCACCCAGGCGAGTGCGTCGTCGCCGGTCACGTCCTCGAGCCAGAGGTAGGGGTCGGGCGGCGTCGTGCCGTCGTGCTGCGTCATGGCATTCAACCTACGTGGGCTCGCTCGACCGCGTCATTTGGCCTGTTCAAACCGCATACGTGCAGGTCATGCGTCCGGTAACCTGCCGAGCGAGGGTCGGAGATCTCAGGAGGGCGTCATGTTGGCCGTAATCCGTCCGAGAACCCGACATCGACGGCGCTGGCCGCTGGTCGCGACCAGCGTGCTCGCCGTCGCCGTGCTGGCAGCGGCCTGCGACTCCGGTTCCACGTCGTCGCCCAGCAGTTCCGCGGTCCCGGCGTCGGAGGAGAATCCCAACGCCCAGGTCGAGGGTGCGCTGCCGGACAACGCGGTCGCCGACGCGGTGTCCAAACTCGACGGGCTCGTCGAATCGATGATGCGCGACACCGGGATTCCCGGTATGGCTGTGGCGGTGGTGTCGGGCGGGGAAACCAAGTACGCCAAGGGATTCGGGGTCGCCGATGTCACCACGGGTGCCTCCGTCAACGCCGACACCGTCTTCCCGCTCGCCTCGATGTCCAAGTCCATCGGTTCGACGGTGATCGCGTCGCAGGTCACCAACAAGACCGTGTCGTGGGACGACCAGGTGGCGGCTGCGCTGCCCGGTTTCGCGCTCGCCGACCCGTATGTCACTCGCACGGTCACCGTCGCCGACATGTACACGCACCGTTCCGGTTTGCCCGACCACGCCGGCGACAAGATCGAGGATCTCGGTTATCCCCGGGCGGTGGTCCTCAACCGATTGCGCTACGCGCCGCTGCAGCCGTTCCGAATCACATACGACTACACCAACTTCGGGATCACCGCCGGCGCCGAATCGGTGGCCAACCGGTCGGGTCGCGACTGGGAGACGCTCTCGGAGGAGTCGATCTACCGGCCGCTCGGCATGACGCGCACGAGTTCCCGCTTCCGGGATTTCACGGCACGCAACAACCGGGTCGTCGGGCACGTGCAGGTCGACGGCAAGTGGGTCGTGACGTTCAAGCAACGTGATCCCGACGCGCAGGCGCCCGCAGGTGGTGTCAGTTCGTCGGTCAACGACCTCACCCACTGGCTCACGATGTTGATGGCTCAGGGAACGTATCAGGGCAAGCAACTCGTCGCGCCCGAGGCGTTGTTGCCCGCGATCACGCCGCAGATCGTGTCGTCACCGTCCTCGGCGCCGGACGCGCGGGCCGGGTTCTACGGCTACGGATTCAACGTCTCGGTCACCGCCGGCGGGCGCACCCAGGTGAGCCATTCAGGTGCCTTCGGGTCGGGAGCGGCAACCAACTTCCTCGTGCTGCCCTCGGCCGACGTGGCGATCGTGGTGTTGTCCAACGCATCTCCCATCGGGGCGGTCGAAGCGATCACCGGCGAGTTCGCCGATCTCGTCCAGTTCGGCGAGGTGCGTCACGACTGGCGCACCCTCTACCGGCAGGCGTTCGACGCGGAGAACCAGCCGTCGGGCAGCCTGGTGGGTAAGCAGCGTCCAGCCAATCCTGCACCGGCGCAGGCGCTCTCGTCCTACGTCGGAACCTATGCGAACTCCATGTACGGACCGGCGGTGGTCCGCGAACAGGGTGGAAAGCTGGTCCTGGCGATGGGTCCGGGTGGTGTGACGACCCATGAACTCACCCACTGGGACGGCAACACCTTCACCTTCACACTCCGCAACGAGAACGCCGAACTCGGATCGATCTCCAAGGTCACCTTCGACGGTCCACGCATGGTGATCGAGTACTACGACGACGAGGAGAACGACGGGGTCTTCACCCGGCAGTGAGCGGAATGACTAGCCCGCGGGCACCTCGCCGGTGCGCACCGGGCAGCGGGTGTGCGAGTAGATCGTCGGCATGCAGAGGTTGCAATGCGTGCACTGCGACGTGGTCGCCGGGTCGGACGCGATACGCAAGGGCAGGTCGGGTTCGCGCAGCAATGCACGCCCCATCGCGACGAAGTCGAATCCCTCACCCAGCGCGAGATCCATTGATGCGCGGTCGGTTACGCCGCCCAGCAGGATCAGCGGAAGGTCGACGGCCGCGCGCAGCCGGCGGGCGAGTGGCAGGAGGTAGCCGTCGTGGTAGTCGTAGTGCTTGAGGAAGAACGGGCCGGCCGCCTTGAGGCCCCAGTGCATGGCACCGCGGAAGGCGTCGGCGAACGCGGCGCGCGGGGCGTCGCCATGGAAGAGGTACATGGGGTTGAGGAGTGACGACCCAGCGGTCGGTTCGATGGCGTCGAGGTGACCGTCGCGTTCGAGCAGCCGGGCCACCTCACAGGCCTCGTCGATGTTGAATCCCGACCACCGCCGACCGCCACCGCCGGGCTTTCCCACACCGTCGAACATGTTGAGCTTCACCCAGACCGCGGCCTCGTCGCCGACCTCCTCGCGCACCGACTCGGCGACCTCGCGGGCCAGGCGGGCCCGGTTGACGAGCGTGCCACCGTAGCCGTCATGTCGGTGATTGAGCAGTGGCGACAAGAAGCAACTGATCAGATAGTTGTGGCCGCAATGGATTTCGAGACCATCGAATCCGCTGTCGACGGCGATACGGGCCGCGCGCCGGAACTTCACCCGTAGATCCTTGATGTCCTCGGCAGTCACCTTGTGTGTCAACGACATTCCCATCGGCGCCGGGATCCTTGACGGGCCGAGCGCCTTCGCGCGGTTCGACACCGAGTTCGCGACCGGGCCGGCATGACCGAGTTGGGCGGCCGCGAGCGCGCCCTCACCATGGATGGCGTCGGTGAGCTTCCGCAGGCCTCCCATGGCCTCCGGGCGCATCCAGATCTGGTGTCGGTCGGTACGGCCCTCCGGAGAGATCGCGCAGTAGGCGACGGTGCTCATCGCGACGCCGCCCGCGGCGACCTCGCGGTGGAACTCGATCAGGTCGTCGGTGACGAGGGCGTCGGGCGTCATGCCCTCGAAGGTGGCGCATTTGATGAGGCGGTTGCGCAAGGTCAGCGGGCCGAGCGGCGCCGGGCTGAAGGGGTCGGATCGTTGGGGGTTCGCGTTGGTCATCGAGTCTCTCCGTGAGTGGGCTGGGCTGATGTCGAGAGGTCTGGTGCCGGGGAGGTGAGGCCCGCGGCGACAAATGCCCGCAGCGCGTCGACCGTGCGCGGCGACGGCGTCGACGGCCCGCCGAAGCGCAGCAGGATGAGTTCGAACGCGAGCGACCATCGTCGGCGCGCGTCGTCGGGAGACAAGCCGTCGACCATGCCGATCAGTACGGTTGCCCAGTGGTCGAGCCGGAACCACGGCTTGCTCCACGGCGCGACGGGATGTGTCAGCGCGAACCTGGCGAGCAAGCGCAGGTGAAGATGGCCGACGGGGTCGTCGGCGGTAGCGACCAGCGGGGTGATCACCGCGTCTACCAGGGTGGCTACCGAATCGGTCGCCGGGTCGATCCGGTCGAGTGCGACGACCCAGATCGGGGCGAGCCGATCCTCGAGGAGCGCGACGGTGAGTTGATCCTTTGAGCCGAAGTGGTAGTGCACCGCGGCCGGATTCGCGCCGGCCGCCGCGCAGATCGATCGCACCGACACGGCGTCGTATCCGTCAGCCAGGAACAGCCGCTCGGCGCAGCGCAGCAGTTGCGCGCGGGTTTCGTCGGCTCGTGTGGGGGCGGTCACACCCGCCATGAGACCACAGAATCAATCATCGTTTCAATCATTGATTGAAAATGCGGGTGGGGTTACCGCCGAGTAGCGGGACGCCATGCGCCGACCCCGGGCCCCGACGTAGGCTGGCAGTCGTGGCTGAACACTTTCAAACAGTTGTATTGGGTGCAGGTCCAGGTGGGTACGTCGCCGCGATCCGGTCGGCTCAGCTGGGCATGAAAACCGCCGTCATCGAAGAGAAGTACTGGGGCGGCGTGTGCCTCAACGTCGGGTGCATCCCGTCCAAGGCGCTCCTGCGCAACGCCGAACTCGCGCACATCTTCAACCACCAGGCGAAGACCTTCGGTATGTCCGGCGATGTGTCCTTCGACTTCGGCGCCGCCTTCGACCGCAGCCGCAAGGTGAGCGACGGCATCGTCAAGGGTGTCCACTTCCTGATGAAGAAGAACAAGATCACCGAGATCGACGGGTACGGCAAGTTCACCGACGCCAAGACCATCGTCGTCGGCGATCAGGAGATCACCTTCGACAACGTCATCATCGACACCGGTTCGACGGTGAAGTTGCTGCCAGGCGTCGAACTGTCCGACAACGTGGTCACCTACGAGACCCAGATCCTCACCCGTGAACTTCCCGAATCCATCGTGATCGTCGGCGCCGGCGCCATCGGCATGGAGTTCGGTTACGTCCTCGCCAACTACGGCGTCGACGTGACCATCGTCGAGTTCCTCGACCGCGTCCTGCCCAACGAGGACGTCGATGTCTCCAAGGCCATCGCCAAGGAGTACAAGAAGCTCGGCGTCAAGGTCCTCACCTCCACCAAGGTGCAGACCGTCACCGACAACGGCGACGACGTGACCGTCACCTACAAGGACGCCAAGGACAACGACGGCGAGATCACCGTCGACAAGGTCCTCATGTCTGTCGGCTTCGCACCGCGCGTCGAAGGTTTCGGCCTCGACAAGACGGGAGTGGAGCTCACCGAGCGCGGCGCCATCGCGATCGACGACTTCATGCGCACCAACGTCGACGGCATCTACGCCATCGGCGACGTCACCGCCAAGCTGCAGCTCGCCCATGTCGCCGAGGCGCAGGGTGTGGTCGCGGCCGAGACCATGGCCGGTGCCGAGACGATGACGCTCGGCGACTACCGCTTCATGCCGCGCGCCACCTTCTGCCAGCCGCAGGTGGCCTCCTTCGGGCTCACCGAGGCGCAGGCCAAAGACGAAGGCTACAACGTCAAGGCCACCACCTTCCCGTTCAGTGCCAACGGCAAGGCGCAGGGCCTCGCCGAGACGGCGGGCTTCGTGAAGCTCGTGACCAACGCCGACACCGACGAGCTGCTCGGCGGACATCTGGTGGGCGACAACGTTTCCGAAATGCTTCCGGAGATGACGCTGGCGCACAAGTGGGACCTCACCGCCAAGGAACTCGCCCGCAACGTGCACACCCACCCGACGATGTCGGAGGCACTGCAGGAGACGTTCCACGGCGCCATAGGGCACATGATCAACCTGTGAGCAGAGAGCCATCCCGCTCCCTGAGGTGCGAGGAGCGCTAGCGACGAGCCTCGAAGGGCAGGTGAGACGACAGTGTCAGCTCGCCACGGCTTCGAGGCTCGCTGCGCTCGCACCTCAGCCATCGGATGATGTACCACCGTGAGTGGAATCCGCCGTGGCCGTTGAACATCCGAGCCACCGTCGGACTGCATCGTCGCGGAAGCGGCGACCCGGCGTTCACGTACGCGCGCGACGGATCGATCTGGCGGTGTGTGCACACTCCCGACGGACCGGGCACGTTGACGGTTCGATCCGATGCGACCTCGGTGATCGGTCGCGCATGGGGGCCGGGAGCGTCGTGGCTGCTCGATCGGATGCCGGATCTTCTCGGGGCGCGTGATACCCCGGAAGCGCTCGCGCCTCGCGATCAGGTTGTGGCGCAACTGGTTGCGCGATCCGAGGGTTTGCGGATGGGCCGCACCGATCGGGTATGGGAGGCGTTGGTGCCGGCGATACTCGAGCAAAAGGTTGTGGGACGCGAGGCGTGGCGGGCCTGGCGATACCTGCTGCGGCGCTACGGTGATCGGGCTCCGGGGCCGGTTCCTGATCGGATGCGGGTCCCGCCTCCGCCGTCGGTCTGGGCGCAGATCCCGAGCTGGGAGTGGCATCGCAGCGGGGCCGAACCGGTGCGGATGCGGACGATTCGCGGTGCGACGTCGATCGACGTCGAACGGCACGCCGACAGACTGACCGTCTTGCGGGGTGTGGGCCCGTGGACCGAGGCGGAGGTACGGATGCGCGCCGTCGGCGACGCCGACGCCGTGCCGGTGGGTGACTATCACATCCCGTCACTGGTGGGCCAGACACTCATCGGTGAACCGGTCGACGACGACGGCATGCTCGAGCTCCTCGAACCCTACGCCGGACAACGTGGTCGGGTGGTTCGACTGTGCGAGCTGCACGGCACCATGCCGGAACGACACGGGCACCGGATGTCGGTGCGCGACTACCGATCTCTCTGACACGCGACTACAGGTCAGCCGATCTCGTCGAGCTGGCGCAGGAGATCGGCCCGCACCGTGGCGGCCACCTCCCGATGGTGTGCCGCCGCGGCGGAGTCGCCGATGAGATCTGCGAGTCGGGCGAGATGGTCGTCCATGTAGCCGAATACGATGCTGCCGGAGTTCAATCCGGCCACGGTCCCACTCCACCGCCGGAGTTCGTCGTAGAGTGCGGCGGCAGGCTCGGCCATCTGCAGACGGACCAGGGTGTCTGCATGGAACGCCTCGAGCGCACTCCAATAGTAATCGCGCACAGTGCGATACCCGATCTCGGCGACCGCACGGGCCTCGGTTTCCCGCCCGGCGTCGATGAGGGCCGCGGCATAAACCCAGGCGACCGACTCTGGCGCGGTGTCGTATATCTGTTGAATACCGTCGACCAGATGGCCGATCGAGCCACGATTGAACCCGACGCAGAGCGCCCCGATCAGTTCGAACTGCTCCTCGGCGGGATTTCCGGCGGCCCGGAGCTGCCAGGCGATCGCCTGATAGGTCTGTTCTGCCTTGTCCAGATTGCCGCGGAGGGTATCAAGGGCGGCGCCGAAGGTGGCCTGCACAATCACCAACTCGGCGACTTTGCCGCTCGTCGCGGTCTGCAGCGCCGTACGCATCTCGGCATGGGCGGCGGCGATCTCGCCCCGACCGGCTCGCGTGATCGCCATGAAGAAGTGGGCGACGGCCGTGTAGTCGACGATGCCTGCCGACTCGGCGGTCTCCACGAACTCGATCGCCGCCGGTAACAGCTCCTCGCGATCGTCGGGTCCGGTGGCCGTGTGAACGCGCGCATTCAGTGCTGCACAGAGCAATTCGGGGTCGCCGGAGGCCCGCGCGATCTCGACGGCCTCGCGCGAACAGGCAGCGGCGTAACGTTCCTCGTTGCCTTCGAACTCGGCGACCGCCGTGACGAGAAGGCGGGCGCGGTCGACGCCTTCGGTGTGCGGCAGCATATCTCGCACGGCCTGACTGATGATCGGGTCGAGCAGTCGGTCGGGACGTGTGGTCCAGATCGACGGTGTCCGCCAGGAGATGAGCACGGCCAGTTCCAGCGATCTGTCGCCGACCGTGCGAGCCAGCGTCAGTGCCTGTTCTCGTCGCGCGCGTGCCTCGCCGATCTCGCCGGCATGGGCGAGTGCGGTCACCAGTTCGCACAGTGCGTGTACCGTCGCGGTGCGATCCGGGTCGGCGGCCTCGACGCTGCCGTGGCCGGCCATGGTGTGCAGGTCGACGGCATCGCGCCACAACCCGACAGCATCGGCAGACAGGGTGAACCGCTCCCGGGCAGCCGATTCCACGATCTCCAGCGCCCGGGGCACGGTCGTGGGGCCGGCGCCGAGCGCGGCGTGATAGGCCAACTCGTCAGCTCCGGTTCGGGGGATCGTCTCGAGGATTTCAAAGACCCGCCAATGTAGCCTGCGCCGCCGCAAGGACGGGATGCTGTCGTGGATCGCGTCGTGCATGAGCACGTGGTTGAACCGCACCCGGTCACCGGCGGCGGTCAGCAGTCCGGCCACCACCGCGGAGTCGATGGCGTCGAGCACGGCGTCCTCGGAATCGTCGGGCCACAGCGCGACGAGGGTGTCGATCTCGGACTCGCGTCCGCACACGGCGGCCAGCCGCATCACCGAGACCGCGTCCTCGGGCAGACGTTCGACCCGACTCAGCAGCACCTCGCGCACCCCACTGGGAATTGCTCGCTGCGCCTCCCGCGGTCCACGGGAGGCAACCAGCTTGGCCAATTCCTTGACGAACAACGGATTTCCGTCGGTGCGTGAGCGCAACAGTGCCACCGTGGTGTCGTCGATGGGATCGAGGCCGGCGTCGGCGGCCAGCTGACGGATGCCTATGTCGGAGAGCCCGGCAAGCGTGAGCTGATCGGCGGTGATGGCGATGAGTGCCGCACCGGTGGCGAGCAATTCGACTCCGGCCTCGGATGCCCGATAGGTCGCCACCACCAGGATCGGATGTTCGGCCAGCCAGGTCATCGTCTGACGGAGGATCTGAAGTGTGGCGCTGTCGGCACGGTGCACATTGTCGAGGACGAGGAGCGCTCCGGTGTCGGTGAGTGCTTCGGTCGCCGCGGTCACCTGGCGTGCGATGGCGAAGGGGTCATCGGCGGCCGGACCCTGGCCCAGCGCCTCCACGATCTCGCGCCATGCCCACGCGGTGGGCGCACCGTCGACCTCGGGGCAGTGTCCGATGGCGGTCGTCCATCCCTGGGCGCCAAGCCGATTGACCAGTCCACGAGCCAGCGTCGACTTCCCGCCCCCGGCCTCGGCGGTGATCCACACCATGCGTAAACCGGTGCGACGCGCGGTATCTGCATGCGTCGTGAGCTTCTCCAACTCCGCTTCGCGTCCAGCGAACTCGGTGTATGAAGCGGTCGGTGCGGGCAGGACAGTGGGTCTGCTCGGCGGTGCCGCCGAAGCGAGCGTCGTGGTACCCCCGAGGTTCGGATCATGCTGCAGGATGGCACTTTCCAGGTCGCGCAGCGCCGGCGTCGGGTCGACGCCGAGTTCCTCGGAGAGAAACAGCCGGACCGTCCGAAGTGTTTCCAGGGCGTCGGCCTGCCGGCCCAGCCGGTACTGGGCGAGCGCCAGCAGACGGAAGAGCTCTTCGCGGGTGGGGTGGGTGCCACACAGAGAGGGAAGCGTCGCTGCAACGTCCGCGGCGCGGCCGAGTTCGAGTGCGGCGGAAGCACGTTGCTCGATGGCGGCCAGGTGGAGCTCGCCGAGACGAGCGACTTCACCGCGGGCCCAGTCATCGGCGGCGTGCGCGCCGTATGGTTCGCCCTGCCAGAGGGCGAGCGCGGCGTCGAGCTGCGCCAATCGCTCGCGTGCGTCGTCGTTCTGACTGGCGACGACATCGTCGAACTGCCACAGATCCACCGCCGACCGGGACAGCCGCAGCGCGTATCCCGGTGCTTCGCTGATCAGGATGCGCGCGGGCGTCCGCGGTGCTCGGTCGGGTTCCAGGATGCGACGGAGATTGGAAATGTGCACCTGCAGCCCGGCGAGCGCTTTCGGCGGCGGCTCGCCGTTCCAGAGGTCGTCGATGAGGCGATCGGTGGACACCACATGTCCGTTCGCGGCGACGAGTCGCGCAAGCACCGCTCGTTCGCGACGTGACTTGATCTCCGCGCGCTCGCCGTCGACCTCCACGCGGACCGTACCCGACATCCTCACCGAGACGGCGCGAGGCGAGGTCCCGGCGTCCGCCGACATCGCTCACCCTCCTCGCTGCGGCGTCGATCTGAGTTGGGCCGCTTCCGTACAGTATCGCCGTGTCGAGGGTGGCGTGTGTCGTTCAGGTGTGCGAATGGACGTTGCGTCAGCGCCGACGCAGCGTGAGCACGCCGCATCCGAGGACGAAGACGGCCGTGGCAATCGCCGCGACGTATGCCAGTGCGCCGTCGACGCCCCACGGCGGCAGGAACGCGAGTTCCTGTCCGGTGGCGTAGACGCCGTTGAGGAAGGGCATGTACGACTGCAGCGTGTAGCCGTTCGGGATGAGGCTGATCGCATTCTCGACGATGTAGGTCCAGCCGAGAAGAATCGCGACCGAGGTGGCCGGGTGCCCGACGATCGCGGCGAGTCCCACCCCGATGCCGACGGCGAACACGCCGTAGATCGGCACGGTCACGATGAATCGCACACCTGCCGCAGAGGCGATGTCGACGCCAGCGTAAACGCGGGGAAAGACGTTGGGCAGCAACAACATCACCGCAGATACCAAGAGCGCCGAGCAGAGTGCAGCCCACGCTCCGTAAACGATCCACCGGGCCAGCGCAGCCGTGGCCGACCGCGGATACAGGTAGCGCGACATCTCGCCCACCGCGCCGCGCTCGCCGGTGGCCTGCGCGAACGTCGCAATCACCGCCCAGGCGATCACGGTGAAGGTGATGACCCAGTAAACCGAGTTGGTGGTCGCCACCGACGTGACCTGGATGGTGCTCGAGATCGACGCGAAGCGCTCACTCACCATCGCCACTCCCAGCGTGATGATCAGCGGGAGCAGCACCGCAGCCGGGATGGCCCCGAAGAGCAGGATGCTTCGGCGGCCGCCGGATCGGGTGATCTCCGCACGCACTGCGCGTCCGAGTTGGCCAGTGGCGCAGCGCAAACGATCAGCACCCATGCGTCGCACCGCCGACCGCCGCGAAATACGCGTCTTCGAGGGAGGCGTGCCCGACGACGAAGTCGTCGACACCTGCGTCCGCGATGATCCGTCCATGGTCGAGGACGATCACTTGATCGCCGGTCCGGGCCACTTCGTCCATGAGGTGCGACGCGATGAGTAGGCAGCGGCCTTCGGCGGTGAGTTCGCGCAACACGTCACGCAGCCAACGGATTCCATCGATGTCGAGGCCGTTGACCGGCTCGTCGAGCAGGATCGTCGGGGCATCGCCGAGGAGTGCGGCCGCCAACCCGAGACGCTGCGTCATGCCCAGAGAGAAGTCGGAGACGCGTCGCGTCGCGTCCTCCGCCAGTCCCACCTTGTCGAGGAGTTCGTCGGCCCGGCGCCGATCGACTCCGCCCGCGTCGGCGAGCCAGTGCAGATGTCGTCGCGCGGTGTGGCCGGGATGATGGGCATCGGCGCCCAGGTGGATGCCGACCTCCGTGAGCGGACGGCATTGCCGTGCAAGGGATCTGCCGTTCACCGCAACTGTGCCGCCATCGGGCCGGATGATGCCGCAGATGGTGCGCAGCAGGGTGGACTTTCCGGCGCCGTTGCGCCCCAGGAGATACACGAGCTCTCCCGGGCGCACGGTTGCCGACACCTCGTCGAGGACGGTCTGCCCGCCCAGGCGGACGGTCAGGTCATCGATCTCGATCATTCTTGTGGCCGAGCGCCTCAGCGGTTGCAGTAGATGTTGAGGCCCACTGTCTTGACGCCCTGGCACAGGGAGTTCGCCGACAGCTTCCAGTTGCCGTCGAGCTTCTTGAACTCGATGGTCATCTTGATGGTGGGGCGGCCGGCGGAGCCGCTGTTCAGGGTCGCGGTGACGCTGTTGCCACGCTGGACGAGTGGTCCGGTGACCTCGTTCCAGCCGCGGGGCGCGCGGAACAAGCCGAGGCTGTAGACGGTCTTGGGCACGACGACGGCGTTCATCCCGCCTTCGACGTTGGCGGCCTTGGCCTGGTCGGAAGCGGGTGTTTCGACCAGGAATTCGACGATGTCGTTGAGGTCGGCCAGGGTGGGGCGGTCGGTGGTGACCTTGAAGTTCGGCGGGAAGGTCTTGGCTTGTGCGGGTCCGCCGGCGACCAGGACTCCGGTGATGGCGAGCATCAGGGCGACGGTGGCGATCAGGGCGGTGCGGAATGTGGACATAAAAAGTAATCTAATCCTCTAAATATGCTGAGGAAACCCTTATCGCTGTGTGACATCCGTCGCCGCGGGTTCTGTCGCGCGCACCCGCGACAGCCGAAGGGTGATCTCGCAGTCGCCCGCGGGATCGGGTACGACGTCGACCAGGTACTGCGACGCCAAGGCGGCAGAACTCGACGCCAGGGTCTGTTCGATGACGCCGCGGGCCACCCCGCGCGCGACTTCGGGATGATGGCGCCCGATGTCCTTGAGGGGGCAGGAGCAGATGCGGAGTTCGTGGGTGCCGAACGCGCTCATGACGTTGGACACGCGGAATCCGAGAGCGGTCAGGGTCTCGACCGCGACCGTGATCGGATCCGGCAGTGCCACATCGGCATGCGACGGTGGGTTGAGGCGAGACAGCGCGTTGACGTCGGCCCACACGCGGCCGGCGTCGGCGGCGGCGTGTTCTCGTGCGGCCGAGGTGGAGCCGAGTTGTGCCAGCAAGTGTCCGATGAGGTCGTCGACCGGTGGCGCGGACACGGCCCGATAGCCGATCCGGGGTCGGCCGGCGGTCGTCGAGCGTAGTTCGACGGTCGACGCGGCGTCGTCGGACACGAGTTTGTTCAGATGGAAACGCGCGGTGGTCACGTGGATGTCGAGGGCGTCGGCGACCTCGCGCGCATCCACCGGCGCGCCGCGATCGGCAAGGATGGCGAGCACCTTGTCGCGTTGCGCGTTGTCGCGCGAACGGGATGCGGGCATGGGCTGCTCCTGGGGTGAATCTGGGCTGTGTCCAGGACTTTACGGGCTTGCGCTCATCCGGTCTCGGCTACGTCTTCGAGGATGAGCAGGGTGACGACGGCGTCGGTGACAGCGGTGAGCGCATGGGTGACGCCGGTCTCGACGTGGACGGCCGAGCCCGGGCGCACTGTCACGTTCTCGTCGCCGATCGTGAACTGCACCTCGCCGACTTGTCCGAGCACCAGGATGGGGCGTCCGGCCCGATGATCGGCCATCGACTGCCCCGCCCGAAACGACAGGCGGAGGATGTTCACGCCGGTGGCGCGGGCCATCGCGGTGATGTCGGGTCGCGGGCCGGTGCCGTCGCCGGTCAGGTCGGCGAGACCTGTCACGGTGGTCGACGTGCGGGTGTGTGCGGGGCTCATGACTGGTTCGGTTTCACGGCAATGACCTCGATGGCCGCGAGTTGGTCCCGATACTTGGTGAACGTGGCGCGCATGCCGAGGACGCGGCTGCGTGCGTCCTTGTCGCGCAGCACGTTGCCGACGAACTTGAGCGTTCGCAGCGGCCCCTCGTCGGCGAGCACGCGCCGCGGCTGCAACAGCGCCATCTTGGCGAAGCCTACCTTCGCGATCTCGAAACCGGCGTCGGTCAACAGCTTTCGCCATTCCTGCTCGGTGAGCGGTCGGGCGTTGACCTTGATCGAGCGCGCGAGTTGTTTGCGGATCTCGGTCTTCGCCTCGTCGGGCAGGGTGTCGGGATGGAGTGCGAGTTCGTGGATGGCGTAGCGTCCGCCGGGCCGCAGCACGCGGAAGGCCTCGGCAACGATGTCGGCCTTGGCCCGGTCCGATTGCATCGTCAGCATCGCCTCGCCGATCGCTACGACGACGCCCACATAGGTTTTCGGGTTTCGATCGATGATGGACCGTGCGGTCTTGCCGAGACCCGGCGCGATCTCGAGGACGTCGGCGTCGCTCAACTCGGCGTCGTCGAGCAGTTGCTCGGTGAGCTCACGACCACCGGGCCGCAGCACCAGCTTGCCCAGTCGTGCCAGCAACCAGTGACCGGGCATGTCCTCGGTCTTGCGTGCGGCAAACGGCAGTTCATCGTGGCTGGCCTGCTGACCGGACATCACTACTCCTCGGGATCGACTATTTAGAGGATAGCTCTACTCTAAATGGTCGACAATCCTGGCTGCGGTGCGTTCCGCTCGCTGTCGCCGGCTGAGCGTCCAGCTCCGCCGGCTGAGGTGCGAGGAGCGCAAGCGACGAGCCTCGAAGCTCCTGGTGAGAGGACATTGTCGTCTCACCAGGACCCTTCGAGGCTCGCAGGCTCGCACCTCAGGGAGCGGTGGTAGGCCGCTTCTCGCGCGCCTCAGCTCGGGAAGCACGGTAGGGGTAGGAATGGGACTTTCGTCGGATCAGGGTTTGACGCCGATAACGTACTGACCCTGGCCGGTGATGGTCTGCTCGACGTCGTCGAGTCCGGCGTTGCGCAATCCGTCGACGATCTCGTGGCGATCGAAGATCCGGTAGCCGGTCGCGCCGGCCGCTTCGCGGACCCCGGGCAGCGCGCTGACCCTGGTGACCACGGAGGTGAAGATGATGACCTCGCCGCCCGGCTTGGTCACCCGGGCGAGCTCATCGAGCACGGGCAGGGGGTCGGGGATCAGGTAGAGCGCCGCGAGGCAGGTCACCGTGTCGAAGGTGTTGTCGGCGAACGGCATCGCGTGTGCGTCACCACGCACGTACCCGGTCTTCTCGGTGGTGTTGGTGCGTGCTGCCTGCGTGAGCATGGGGGCGGAGTAGTCGATGCCGATGCACCGTCCGTCGCCGGTGAGGCCGTCGGCGATGCGTCGGGTGTAATTTCCTGGGCCGCAGGCGACGTCGAGGACCAGGCGCTCACCGGGACGGCACAGGTAGGCCTGCAGGGCGCGGTCGTAGTCTTCGGTCGCGGTGCCGCCGAAGCTGAACAGCCGGGTGAACGTCGGGCGCCAAAGATGTTCGTAGACTTGGGCAAAGAGTGGGTTCTGCATGAACCGCTGGCTCAAGGACTCCATGTCAGACCCGGGTGTCGCGCTGGATGCGCAACGTGTGGATGGTCGTGGCGAGCGTGTCGTACTGTCCGGCCAGAAGGACGAACGCGATCAGCCGGCGATCATCGAGGTGGCGCGTAAGCGCCGACCACGCGGTGTCGGAGATGTCCTGATTCTCGATCAGCTCGTCGACCGCCCGCAGCATCGCGCGTTCCCGATCTCCCCAGCCCGCGTCGCCGGGCCCGGCGAGGATCTGGGCGAACATCGCATCGTCGATGCCCGCACGGCGTCCCAGGCGACGGTGATGATCGAGTTCGTAGTCGCACTTGCGCAAGTGTGCGACGCGGATGATGATCATCTCGGATTCCTTGCGCGACAAGGTGCCGAACGGCATCAGGCGTCCCGAGTAGTGCAGCCAGGCACGGAACACACCGCGGGTGCGGCCCAGGGTCGAGAAGATGCGGGCGTTGTCGACGCCGATCACGCGGGCCGCGCCGCGCGCGAAGACCCAGTTGATGGGTCCCAGATCCCAGAATTCTCCCGGAGTGACGCGAGGGGTGCTCATGGACGCAACGGTAGACTACGACGCCGGACATCCACGAGACCCAGATCACGAAACATGGAGAACGCAATGGCGCGCACATTCACATCCGTCGAAGAACTCACCGCCGCGATCGGCGAGGACCTCGGATCGGGCGAATGGCTCGAGATCACGCAGGATCGGGTCAACGCGTTTGCCGACGCGACCGGCGATCACCAGTGGATTCACGTCGACCCCGAGCGCGCGAAGTCGGGTCCGTTCGGCGCTCCGATCGCCCACGGCTACCTCACGCTGTCCTTGTTGCCGATGCTGGCCGGCGGAATCTTCACGGTCGAGGGCCCCAAGTTGGTCATCAACTACGGACTGAACAAGGTGCGCTTCCCCAACCCGGTCGTCGTGGGTTCACGCATCCGCGCCAACGCGGTCATCACCTCGGTCGACGAGACCCCGGCCGGAGTCAACGTCGTGGTGAAGAACGTCGTCGAGATCGAGGGTGCCGACAAGCCGGCGTGCGTCGCCGAGAACGTGCGCGTGCTGGTTTTCTGACTCGACGGGTGGGGTGGCCGATCACTACCCGTCGGAAATGTGTACCTGGGAGATTGACGAAATGCACAGTGCACTTGGTCGGACTCGGGGGTACAGAGATCCGACGGGTGGCGATGTCCGACGCCCCGCTCAGCCCCGGCAGTTCGACTTCGCCGGAACGCCCTGCAACCGCGCGTCGAGCCAGGCCAACGCGTCCCGGAACGCGACGAAAACGGTGGTCATGTGTTCCCCAGGGTACTCGCGGTAGGTGGCGTCGACGCCGAGGCGACACTGTTCGGCGAACAGTGAGCGTGCCTGGCTCGCCGGAATCCACCACTCCTGCGCGCCGTGGTAGATGAAGATCGGCATGGCGGCCTTGTCGCCGGCCATCTCGGTCACCTCGAAGACGTGCTCGGCGGCCGGCGTCCGGAACGGGTCGGGGTCGGTCGACAGCATCTGGGTGGCACCGAAGGTGAAGCCGAAATAGCCCATCGTTCCGGTGCAGAGATTCTTGAGGAGGTCGTTGGTGGCGAGTTGCCGGGCGAGGTTGTTGGCCAGCCTCAGCAACTCGGGCCGCTCACGCGCTATTCCCAGGATCGCCGCGTGGAAGACGCCCGACGCGAGGTTCGCGTTCATCGCACCGGCCAAAGCACGGTAGTCGGCCGGGACACCGCCAATTGCCGCACCCACGAACCGCTTCGCCACATCCGGTGCATACGACGACGCGAGTTTCGCGGTCGCGTTGGTGGCGATCGCGCCCCCGGAGTAGCCGAGCATCACCAGGGGTCCGGACCCGAAGTTGTTCGGGTCGTAGACGCTTGCGGCCCGGACCGCGTCCAGAACCACATGCGCCGCGACATAGGGCTCCGCATACGCCATCCGTGCACCGGTGTGGTCGGGGACGATCACCGCGTACCCGCGTTTGAGCGATTCCTGCGTCGTCTCCGGTCGTAGGTCGGTGCTGTTGGTGTCGTCGGTCTTCCCGTGCGCGAACGTGTATCCGGTGGTACAGCGCGTGCCCAGTGCGACGATCGGTGGGTTGTTCACCATGACCGGACGCTTGCCGCGACCTGTCCACGTGGTCGGCGGCACAAACAGTGTGGCGGTGGCGAACAACGGACGGCCGGCAGCGTCGACGGTGCGGAATTTGATCTGCCGTGCATAGCGCACCCGGACCTCGAGTAGAGGCGCGGCGACGGGTGCGACGTCGCGTGTGGACATGATCGCGCCGGGGCGGTACCTCGCCAGGTCTGCGGGCCAGTCGTCGAAGAACCGGTCGCCGGTGGGCGACGGCATGATTGCTTCTCGCAGCTCCTGGAGTGCGCGGTCGGCGCCGGGCGTCTGCGCGCGCATCGGGATCCGGGCGAGTCGCGGAATGTTCGGCGCCGGCACAGCGTCCTCGATGTCGTGGGACAGTTGCCCCGGTGCAGGCATGAGATTCGGCGGGTCGGCCGCCGCGGTGGCGGTGGTCGTCGCCAGTGCGACGATCGTGACCGTCGTGACGATCGTGCGCAGCTTCCAACGACGCGACCAGGGTCGACCCGGCATCGACAACTCCTCCGTGCTCAGCCCCCGCCCGGAGTCTAGAGTGTGCCGAGATCGGGTGCACGACAGCCCTGTCGGACATTCGGCCAAGATTTCCTGCCAGCTGCGTTGTTGTCTCACCATGCCCTTCGAGGCTCGCAAGCTCGCACCTCAGGGAGCGAGCAGTAGCTCAGCAAACCCTTCGCATCACCGACGGCACGTCGACCGCGCGGGGATGCCACGCAGCCGTGCGTCGAGCCAGGTGATCGCGTCCGGGTAGCCGACCATGATGCCGGTGAGGTGTTCGGCGAAGACCTCGCGGTAGGTGGCGGTGGCACCGAGGCGGCACTGCTCGCGGAAGAGATTGCGGGCGCCTGCCGCGGGGATCCACCATTCATAGGTGCCGTTGTAGATATAAAGCGGCACAACGGATTTCCGGTCGGACATCTTGGTGACCCGGTAGATGTTCTCGGCCACCGGGGAACGGAACGGGTCGGGGTCGTTGGACATCAACTGCATGGGCATGAACGTCTGGCCGGCCAGGGCAGCCGGTAGCACGCACACGTTCTTCAGCGGAGAACTGGCAATCCATTGCGCCGCATGGTTTGCCATGGTGAGGATCTCCGGTCGCTCGCGGGCGATGCCGAAGGTCGCCGCGTGGAACAGTCCGGTCGCGAGATTGGCGTTCATGCTGCCGACGAGCATCCGGAAGTCGGCGGGCACGCCGCCGAGGGCCGCACCGACGATCCGGGGCGCGACGTCGGGTGCGTAGCCGGCAGCCAGTTTGGTGGCGCCGTTGGTGGCGATGGCGCCACCCGAGTAGCCGGTGATGCCGATTCTGCTGCGCCCGAACAGCTTCGGATTGTACGCGGCGGCCGCACGCAGGGAGTCGAGAACGATATGGCCGGCGGTGGTGGGTTCGGCATAGGCCATCCGCGGCCCCTGGTGGTCGGGCACGATCACCGAGTAACCGCGAGCGAGGGCGAGTTGTGAGCTGGGCGGAAAGAAGTCGGTGAAACCCGTTGCGGCACCGAGGCCGTGCGCGAGGGTGGCACCCGGGGTGCAGGCCGCGCCGAGGGAGTCTATGGGCAGGTTGTTGACCAGGATGGGTCGAGGACCGCGACCCTGCCATGCCTGCCTCGGAATCAGAATGGTGGCTGTCCCGAAGGACGGGCGACCGATGGCATCACGGGTGGCGAACTTGATCTGGCGGGCCGACGAAATCGGTGCGGTCACCAGCAATCCGGCCGGCCAGGTCACGTCGCGGGTCGCCAGCAACTCGCCCGGTCGGCGTTGCGCCAGGTCGGGTGCCCACCTGTCGAAGAACGGATCGCCGGTCGGAGTGGGCAGGACGGCTTCGCGCAGCTCCTGGAGTCGTCGACTCATGCCGGGTGTCACGGCCCGCTGTGGAATGCGGCGCAGGTGCGGGTACGGGGGAGCGGGCACCGTGCCGTCGATCGCATGGGGAATCTGTGGCGGAACGCCGATCATGTTGGGCGGGTCGGCTGCCGCGGGCGCGGCGCCGGACACCAACAGGGGAACTGCCAGCACGGCAGCAAAGGTCGAGATCAGCGCTCCGGAACGGCGTGCTGAGATGGTGTTCAGAACACGGTGCACAACCATGAGGAATCCCCTCTGACGTGGGAAATCCCCGCGATCGCCCCACATCTCGGAGGCTAGGACGATCTGTTGGTCAACCGTCCGGGACACGCGACTGAGTCGGGCGACCGTTACGGGATTGTGATGTACGTCACTCCATCTCGGTGTTCATGTACGGCGACACGGTGCTGCGGTGCTCCTGGACCCGCAGGGGTGCGCCCAGCGCAGGAAAGGCGCGCTGTGGACACTTCAGCCGTTCGCACACGCGACAACCCGCACCGATCGGGGTTACCCGAGCCTGCGGCCCGATCTCGAGGCCGTCGGAGTAGACGACGCGTCCGGCATGGCGCAGCTCGCATCCGAGGCCGATGGCGAAGGTCTTGCCGGACTGCCCGTATCGCGCAGCGCGTCGCTCCACGGTGCGCGCCACCCACAGGTAGTTACGACCGTCGGGCATCTCGGCGACCTGCGTGGAGATCTTCCCGGGCGACGCGAAGGTCTCGTACACGTTCCACAGCGGGCAGGTGCCACCGCTCGACGAGAAGTGAAAGCCGGTGGCAGACTGTCGTTTCGACATGTTCCCGGCACGGTCGACGCGCACGAACGACCACGGGATACCGCGAAGGTTCGGCCGCTGCAGGGTCGAGAGTCGATGGCAGATCGTTTCATAGGACACCGCGTAGAAAGCCGAGAGCCGCTCGATGTCGTACCGGAAATCCTCTGCAGCGCCATGGAATTGGGTATACGGCAGGACGGCTGCGGCGGCGAAGTAGTTGGCCAGACCGAGCATGGCGAGCGATCGGGCGTCGTCGCTGGTGAAGTTCCCCTCGTCGATCAGCGCGTCGAGGAGATCGCGGTACTCGAGCAAACAGAGTTCGGTGGCGAGCTTGAACGTCCGCTGCCCGGCGGACAAGGCGGCGGAGAACTCGAGCCGTCGGGTCTCGGGGTCGTATCGGTGCAGGGTGTAGTCGCCGAGGTCGACGCGGCGCACGATCCGGACGCCGTGCAGCGCCTCGAGCCGGTTGGTGATCTCGCGTCGGATGTCCGCCGAGTGCATGCGCATGCGCGCGGTCATGTCCTCGGCGGCGACGTCGAGTTCGTGAATGTAGTTGCGGCGATGCGAGAAGTAGTCGCGAACCTCCTCGTGGGGCGCGGTGATGGTGCCACGCATACTGCGGTCGCCGCGCTCGTCGGTGGCCGCGGCGAGCTGATCGGTGGCCACGCGGTAACGACGGTGCAGGTTGACCATCGCCTGCGCCATCTCCGGGTGGGCCGTGACGAGCGAACTGATCTCGTGGGCGTCGAGCGTGCCTGATGCTGCTTCGACGTCGTCGTCGAGCAGGACCTCGCGGAGTTCGGCCACGAGCCGAACGTCGTCCTGGGAATCGAAGAAGCCCGCGTCGACGCCGAAGGCCTCGGTGATCTTGGTGAGCACCTTGGCGGTGAGGGGGCGAGCGTCGTGTTCGATCTGATTGAGGTACGACGGTGATATGGACAGCGCCTGGGCGAGGGCGACCTGCGACAGCCCCCGTTCGGAGCGGAGCTGTCGGAGCCGTGATCCGACGTAGGTCCTGGTCATCGTGCCTGCCCTCGAAATACGGATGTGTTCTCAGGGTACGGTGACGGCGTGCGGGTGCTCAGGGGGACGACGATTGTGCGGATCCTTCTGTGCGTGATTGTTCTCGTCGTCGTTGCCGGCTGCGGCCGGACGGCCGATGTGCCGGACCGGCGATTGGCGCCGGCCGATCTGCTCCTCGCGCCGTCGGATCTTCCTCCGGGTTTTGTGGTCACGCCGCTCTCGGTTGCCGATCTGGCCGCGAGCAATCGCGTTGCCTTCGACGACGCCAAGACGGCGCGATTCGCGCCCGATTTCTGCCGGCCGACGGCCGACGCCACGCTGAACGACCAACTGCGCGCCGACAACTCGGCGGTCCTGGCAGCTCGTCGACTCAACACGGGGCTGGTGGAGCTCGTGACGACGCAGCGGCGCGACCTGGGTGCCGATCTCTTTGCGACCTCGGGGCGATGTGCCCGGACCGAGACGACCATCACCAAGGGCAACCTGGCGGGAACCCGCATCGTCACCGAGTACACCGCGCTGCCCGTGCCGCCGATCGACGGTGGTCTGCGTTCGGGTGAACGTGCCGTGCTTGTCCGCTCCACGGTCACCACCACGTTGCCCGACCGCGGGGTCCGCACCCAGATCGGCTTCGCCGGGTACGCGTTGCTCAACCGTGCGTCCTCCGGAGAGGTGACCGTGCAGTTGACCGTCGCGGGCGAGGCATCCCGCGCAACCAACCCGCCGACGCCGGGCCTCGCGCCCCTCTCCGACGCCGGCTTTGTCGACCTCTTCGGCAAGGCGCTGCAGAAGGTGACCAACTCCGACCGGTGATCGTCGGGAACTCGGGCCGACGGACATACCGTCGCCCTTGTGAAAATGCTCACACCAACCTCCCGATGGACGACGCGGTGTCCAGGTGTCCCGCACGCCGATGGGTACTCGCGGGTAGCTTCGCGATCGCGAAAAACGCAGTACGCGCGTACTTTTTGGCGTCCGGGGCCCATGTCTTCACACCTCAAGATTTGCAAACTTTGCAAACCGGCGTCAAAAACTTGCCCACTTTTGCATCCTAAAGCGATTGGACCTGCAGGTTTGTCCTATGGCACCCTAGGTGCAGGCACCACCGAGGGATGCCGTCGGTTTCGCAAATGTTCGGCTTTGAGTCACCTGAGCCGAAAGGCTCGCGGACCCGAGCGCGCCGTCGGATGTCTGTCAGCCGATACCCGGCGGCCCCGCCGGGTCGTCCCGACCGAACCGGTCGGGAGGAGCAGGACAACGAAAGCGAAGTAGGCAATGAGCAACGTCGGAAAGCCCCGCACCGCCGCGGAGATCCAGCAGGACTGGGACAGCAACCCGCGCTGGGACAACGTCAAGCGTGACTACACCGCCGAGCAGGTGGCGCAGCTCCAGGGTTCGGTCGTCGAGGAGAACACCCTCGCCCGCCGTGGCGCCGAGATCCTGTGGGAAGGCGTGAACCAGAAGGACGGCAGCTACATCAACGCGCTCGGCGCGCTGACCGGTAACCAGGCCGTCCAGCAGGTCCGTGCAGGCCTCAAGGCCGTCTACCTCTCGGGCTGGCAGGTCGCCGGTGACGCCAACCTCTCCGGCCACACCTACCCCGACCAGTCGCTCTACCCGGCCAACTCGGTCCCGAACGTGGTGCGTCGCATCAACAACGCGCTCCTGCGCGCCGACGAGATCTCGCGCGTCGAGGGTGACGACTCCGTCGACAACTGGCTCGTGCCGATCGTCGCCGACGGTGAAGCCGGCTTCGGTGGCGCCCTCAACGTCTACGAACTGCAGAAGGCCATGATCGCCGCGGGTGCCGCCGGTACCCACTGGGAAGATCAGCTCGCGTCGGAGAAGAAGTGCGGCCACCTCGGTGGCAAGGTGCTCATCCCGACCCAGCAGCACGTCCGCACCCTGAACTCGGCCCGCTTGGCCGCCGACGTCGCCGGTGTCCCCACCGTCGTCATCGCGCGCACCGACGCCGAGGCCGCCACCCTCATCACCTCCGATGTGGACGAGCGCGACAAGCCGTTCATCACCGGTGAGCGCACCGCCGAGGGCTACTACAACGTCAAGAACGGCATCGAGCCGTGCATCGCGCGTGCGAAGTCATACGCTCCGTACGCCGACATGATCTGGATGGAGACCGGCACCCCCGATCTCGAGCTCGCCCGCAAGTTCGCCGAGGCCGTCAAGTCCGAGTTCCCGGACCAGCTGCTGTCCTACAACTGCAGCCCGTCCTTCAACTGGAGCAAGCACCTCGACGACAGCACCATCGCCAAGTTCCAGAACGAGCTCGGCGCCATGGGCTTCACCTTCCAGTTCATCACCCTGGCCGGCTTCCACTCGCTCAACTACGGCATGTTCGACCTCGCCTACGGTTACGCACGCGAGCAGATGAGCGCGTTCGTCGACCTGCAGAACCGCGAGTTCAAGGCCGCCGAAGAGCGTGGCTTCACCGCCGTCAAGCACCAGCGTGAGGTCGGCGCCGGCTACTTCGACAGCATCGCCACCACCGTGGACCCCAACACCTCGACTGCAGCTCTGAAGGGCTCCACCGAAGAAGGCCAGTTCCACTAGAACTGGACCGCCTCCATTCCGCCTCTCCGGGATTTTGGCGAACTAGTCAGGCGGCTCGCGGCTTGCGCTGCGGACTAGTCCGCCTCTCCGGGGCTCTTGCGAACCAGTCAGGCGGCCCGCGACTACCGTTGCGGGCCGCCTGTCGGTTTGTTGAGGGCTTTGTTCGTACCCGGGGAGTTACCCATGTACTTGCGAGATCAGTTGTTGCGTTTGGTCTTTGGTTGCTGTTAGGAGTTCCTGGTGGTTAGTCACGGGATCACGCGGGTGGGTGTGGTCGGTGCGGGGCAGATGGGTGCGGGGATCGCCGAGGTCTGCGCGCGTGCGAACACCGACGTGCTGGTCTTCGAATCCACTCGTGAGCTCGCCGCGGCCGGACGGACGCGGGTGCTGCGCTCGCTCGACAGGGGAGTCTCGAGCGGCAAACTCACCGAACGGGAGCGCGAGCAGGCTGCGCTGCGACTTCGATTCACCTCGGATCTCGGCGACTTCGCCGACCGTCAACTCGTGTGCGAGGCCGTCGTCGAAGACGAGGACGTCAAGGCAGAGCTGTTCGCGCAACTCGACAAGGTCGTCACCGACCCGGAGGCGGTACTCGCCTCCAACACGTCGTCGATCCCGATCATGAAGCTGGGCATGGCAACTCAAGATGCCGGACGCGTCGTCGGGTTGCACTTCTTCAACCCGGTGCCGGTGCTCCCGCTCGTCGAACTGGTCACCACGCTCGCCACCGCCCCCGAGGTCGGCGATCGTGCCGAGGCCTTTGCCCACGACGTGCTGGGCAAACAGGTGGTGCGATCGGCAGACCGATCGGGTTTCGTCGTCAACGCATTGCTCGTGCCATATCTGCTGTCGGCGATTCGCATGGTGGAGAGCGGATTTGCGACAGTCGAGGACATCGACAAGGCGATGGTGCTCGGCTGTGCCCATCCGATGGGGCCGCTCAAGCTCGCCGATCTGGTCGGCCTCGACACGGTGAAGGCGATCGCCGACGAGATGTACGAAGAATTCAAAGAGCCCCTGTACTCGCCGCCGCCGGTATTGCTTCGCATGGTCGAGGCCGGGCGGCTGGGCAAAAAGGCCGGTCGGGGCTTCTACCAGTACTGATACGCCTTCGATGCCGTGAGCTACACCACACTGCTAGCAGATTGCTTGCATTTGCTAGCACGGCGTGGATACTGGGTAGTGGAAGCACCAATACCGAGAGCGCCGCGGGTTCACCCCCCTGACGATGGCAATCTCCCTTCCCCGGCATTGACGCCGGAGTGTGACGAGACTGCCACTGCCGCAGCGTGATTGGTGACCACAATCAAAGGAGTCCACCAATGACCACCGCAGAGCGTACCTACGCAAACCCCCTCTATGCTGCCGTTGGTGCAGGCGATTACGCCTACCAGCAGGTGACCGAAGCGCTGACCGACCTGCGTGAACGCACCGAGTCGGCCGCCGAGACCGCCCAGGCGCGTCTCGAAGCCCGCTACGAAGAGGCCAAGACCCGTTTCACCGCGCTGCCCGAGACTGCGCAGGCCCGGTTCGAGGAGACCAAGACCCGCGTCGAGGGCCTCCCAGAAGAGGTTCCCGCGACCGTCGAGGAGTTCCGCGCCAAGCTGACCGTCGATGAGCTGCGCAAGTACGCAGATCCCTACGTGGACAAGGCAACCGAGTTCTACAACTCGCTCGCCGAGCGTGGCGAGGCAGCCGTCGAGAAGTTGCGCACCCGCCCCGTGGTGCAGGAGAACCTGACCCGCGCGGAGAAGGCCTACAACGACGCCGTCGACCTCACCGAGGACGCGCTGGGCGTTGTCTCGAGCCAGACTCGTCTCGTCGGTGACCGTGCTGCCAAGATCGCCGGCCGCGTGAGCGGCAAGGTCGAAGACGCCGCAGTCGCCATCGAGGAAGCCGGTGCAACCCTGAAGTCCGAGGCCGACGATGTCGCCGAGGAGATCAGCGGCGCCGCCGGAACCGTCGAGGCCAAGGGCCGTACCGCCAACGCCTCGCCCGCGAAGAAGATCGCGGCTGCGAAGAAGGCACCGGCCAAGAAGGCTCCCGCCAAGAAGGCCCCGGCCAAGAAGGCCCCGGCCAAGTAAGACCCCGGCCAAGTAAGACTCACAACTTCAGAAGCCAACGGCCCCTGCGGTGTTCACCGCGGGGGCCGTTGCCTTTCGGCTTCGGTGCCGACGCACCCTATGCTGACCGCATGACCACATCCACGCCTTCGTCGCTCAGCGAACCCATCGTCGCGGGTGTGGTCACCGCGCTCGTCGGCTTCACCTCATCGTTCGCCGTCGTGGTGGCCGGTCTGCGGGCAGTCGGAGCAGATCCGGTCGAGGCGGCATCCGGGCTGCTCGCCCTCACTGTGACCTTCGGGATCGGGACGGCCCTGCTGTGCGTGGTCTATCGCCGGCCGATCACCCTGGCGTGGTCGACTCCCGGAGCGGCGATGCTCGCGTCGATGGGGGCGTCGTATCACGGCGGCTGGTCGGCGGCAGTGGGAGCGTTCGTCGTCGTCGGATTGCTGATCGTGGCCACTGGCCTGGTTCCGGCACTCGGCGAGTTGATCGGCCGCATCCCCACGCCGATCGCCCAGGCGATGCTCGCCGGTGTGCTCCTCACCCTGTGCCTCGCTCCGATGAAATCGCTTGTGCTGGAGCCTGTTCTGACCATACCGATACTTCTGGTGTGGCTCGCCGCGACCCGATGTGCGCCGCGGTGGGCGTTGCCGCTGACCCTGGCGACCGCACTCGTCGTGATTACCGTCTACTTGCTGATTCACGGGTACGACGACGCCGGTCAGACATCGTGGTGGCCCCAACTGGCATGGACCACACCGTCGTTCGATCTTTCGGCGATCGTAGGGATCGCGGTGCCGTTGTACATCGTCACCATGGCGTCCCAGAACGTGCCCGGGGTGGCCGTACTGAAGTCCTTCGGGTACGAAACGCCCTGGCGGGCAGCGATGCTCGTGACCGGAGCAACCACCCTCGTCAGTGCGCCCTTCGGTGGACATGCCAACAACCTCGCCGCCCTGTCGGCCGCGTTGGCCGCCGGGGAGGAAGCGGGCGCCGATCGGTCGAGGCGATGGATCGCGGGCGTGTCGGGCGGAATCAGCTACCTCGTCCTGGCGGTGCTGTCGGGAACGCTGGTCACGATAGCCACCATCGCGCCGGCCGGACTGCTGGAGGCGGTGGCCGGACTGGCGCTGTTGATGACCTTCGCGAACGCACTGCTCGGAGCGCTGGGTCACGTCGAGTACCGGATCCCCGCGGCCCTCACATTTGTCACGGCGGCCGCGGGCGTCACCTTCGGCGGGATCGGTGCCGCGTTCTGGGCGCTGGTGGTCGGGCTGATCGCGCACTTCGGGCTACGACGATCGTGATGTTGCCGGCGTCCACCACCTCTGCGCTGCCACTCAGTCGAGCGCGGCAACCCGCTTGCGTTCGGTCTCGACGTCGAAATCGGCTTTGGGCCAATCGAGATCGAGTCCCTGGAGTGTGCCGACGAGGAGTTCGCACACGGCGAGCCGTGCAAACCACTTCTTGTTCGCCGGGATGAGATGCCAAGGGGCGGAGTCGTTGTCGGTCAGGTCGAAAATCGCCTGATATGCCTCGAGGTACTGGTCCCAGAAGCCTCGTTCGTCGATGTCGCCCGGGTTGTACTTCCAGTACTTGTCGGGGCGATTGAGTCTCTCGGTCAGCCGCACCTTCTGTTCGTCCTTGCTCACCACGAGACAGCACTTGATCACGGTGGTGCCCGTCTCCACGAGATCCCGCTCGAACTGGTTGATCATCTCGTAGCGCTTCTCCCATTCTGCTTGCGGCACAAGGTTGTGCACACGCACAGGCAGGACGTCCTCGTAGTGCGAGCGGTCGAAGATGCCGATCCGGCCCGCCGGTGGCAACGCCTTGTGGATCCGCCACAAGAAGTCGTGTTCGAGTTCCTCCGGGGTGGGTTTGCCGAAGCCGCGGATGACCAGACCCTGCGGGTCGAGGAGGCCACCCACGTGGCGCACGATGCCGCCCTTGCCTGCCGTGTCCATGCCCTGCAGAACGAGCAGCACCGACCGGTTGTCACCGGATCGGCCATTGGCGTACAACAACTCCTGCAGGTCGGCGAGGACTTCACCACGCTCGACGAGGAGTTGTTCGCCAAGTGCCTTGTCGCCGGTGAAACCGGGCGTCGACTCCGGGTCGAAGGAGGCGATCGGGCCGAGCGAGCTGACCCGCAGCGCCTCCGACGCGGGCGTCGACCAACCGGTCTTGTTGTGGTTCTTGCTCATTGGACCTCTTCTCCAGTGAAGTGGTCTCGACTCGCCGCCTCGCCCAGGGGCTCGGTGGCGGCTCCGCCGGATCGAGCCGACACCGAGCGGAGCGAGGAGTCGTGTCGAGATCGACCAGCGTGATGACCAGCGGGTGTTGAGGAAGACGCCGTCGGCGGGAACATCGGCCCACCACCGAACGCCGCGCGATGGGAGTCCGGTGGCGTCCCGTCGTTGTTGACGATGCCGTAGCCGGCGCCGAGTTCGGCGGTCACCAGGGTGTGGCCGTTGTATCCGCACAGTTGCGGATCGCGGGCGAGGGCTGCGATGACGCGGCCGACGAACTCGGGGTCCTCGGCACGGTCCAGTGAGAAGCCGGCGAACTCGTCCACCCCGAGCGACAGCAGCAGCTCGGTGCGAATCAGGCCGAGCCACAACGACACTGCGGTGACGCCGGTGCCGGCGAGTTCGGTGCCCATGTCGTAGGCCATCTTGTCCAAGGCGCTCTTGCTCATGCCGTACAGCACCGAGTGCAGGTGTCCGCGGGAACCGAACGACGAGATGTTGGCGATGAGGCCGGAACCGGCGGCGGTCATCGTCGCCGCCGCGTGCACCGACGCGACGTAGTGTGCGCGCAGCCCGACCCCGATCAGCGTGTCCCAGTCGTTCACCGGGCGTTCCCAGAACCGGTCGGAGAATCCGCCGAAGCCACGCGGCGCCGCCCAGGCGTTGTTCACCAGCAGATCCAGGCGGCCATGGTCGGCGGCGATCCGGCCGAAGACCTCGGCGACCGCGTCGTCGTCGGTGTGGTCGCAGCCCACGGCGATCGCGCCATCGGGTCCCGCGCCCTTGCGGGAGGTGACGTAGGTGGTCCAACCGTCGGCGATCAGAGCGCGTGCGACTCCGTGGCCGACGCCGCGGCTGGCACCCGTAACCAATGCCACTGGACTCACGCCTGCCTCCTCGCTTCGGTGTCCGGCGTCTCGCCGATCGGTGGGTCGGGCAGCGGCGGGGGAGATGCGACGAACTCTTCCCGCGAACCATTGACCGCCGCGATCCCGACGATTGCGCTCCACGCCATCATCGTCAGGTAGTCGATGACGGCCTCGACGTCCATCGTGCGATCCGCCATCCACCAGTCGACGACGCGCTGGATGCCGCCGACCAGCACATTCGACCAGACCACGGCACCGTCGGTGTCGGCAGCTCGCTCGGTCATCCGCATGACGATGGTCGCCGACAGCAACTGCGCGACCAACTTCTCGGATTCGGCGGGAGCCGGCGACGAGGTCGGTGAACTCGCCAGCGCGAACTTGTACAGGTTCGGTTCGTCGGCGACAGCGTGGACATAGACGGCGATGACGGTGCGGGTCAGCGTGTACTCGTCGACGTCGTCGTGAATGGCCTCGATCAGACGCGGTAGGAGCACGGTCTCGAAGAACCGGACGGTCGTCGCCACGCCCAGATCGCTCTTGTCGGCGAAATAGCGGTACAGGACTGTCTTGGAGACGCCGATGTGGCCGGCGATCTCGTCCATCCCGACGTCCGGCCCGAGCTCACGGACCGCGTCGATGACGCCGTCGGTCAGTTCGGATCGTCGGGCCTGCTTGTGCTTCTCCCAGCGCTGGCGTCGTCCGTCGGGTTTGGTCCCGTTCTCGCTGACGGTGCTCAGCAGCGCTTGCTCGAGGCCCCGGGTGACACTGGCCGCCGCCGTCAGCGCGGCGCGCGCGGCCGCCGCGGGTTTGGGACGGGTGGGCTTCATGGGGCAAGCGTAATTGACGTCGCATTCACCGAGGTACGCGATGAAGGTCTCGAACCGGCCTGTTCGACGGCGTCGGAGCATGTGCAGGCTCGCCGCGACGGGTAAGACTGGATTCATGTCTTCCACAGTGGTCCCGGAAGTGCGGGACGAACCCGGGAGGCCGGCACCGCGATCGGCACCCGGCTTTGCCGGTGATGGTGCCGGCGACGCTCGCCGGCGTCGAGACCTACGCAAGATGAAGGTGGTCGCGACCAGCTTCCTCGTGTTCGCGGCGATCGTCTACCTGTTCACCCGCTACCTCGAACACCGCGACGGCGCGGACGTGGCCGCGTGGGTCGGGTATGTGCGGGCCGCGGCCGAGGCCGGCATGGTCGGCGCCCTCGCCGACTGGTTTGCGGTGACCGCGCTGTTCCGGCATCCGTTGGGCCTGCCGATTCCGCACACCGCATTGATCCGCAAGAAGAAGGACGACATCGGCGACCAGCTCGGCGAGTTCATCGAAGACAACTTCATGACCCCGGAGGTGGTGGTCCACCGCGCCGAACAGCTGGACCTGCCGCGTCGTCTGTCGACGTGGCTCGCCGATCCGCGCAACGCCCCCCGGGTGTCCGACGAGGCCGCGCGGCTGATCCAGCTGGCGTCGGAGATGCTGCGCGACGAGGACGTCGAACAGCTCATCCAGGCGGCGCTGAAGTGGGCTGCCGAGCCGGAGTGGGCGCCGCCGACCGGTCGCATCCTGGAGCAACTGATCGCCGAGGATCGTCTGGACCCGGTGTTCCAGTTGCTGTGCGACCGCGCGCACGAGTGGGCGCTGGGCAGCCAGGACCTCATCGACCGCGTGGTCGACAAGGACGGTCCGTCGTGGACACCGAAGTTCGTCAACAACTTCGTCGGCGACAAGATCTACCGCGAACTCGTCGACTTCACCTACAAGGTCCGCACCGACCCCAATCACGAGCTTCGTCGGTCGATGCACGAGTTCGTCGAGCAGTTCTCCCAGGATCTGCAGCACGACCCGGACATGATCGCGAAGTTCGAAGGCATCAAGCAGGAGCTCGTGGGGCGCGACGAGGTGACCGGAGCCGCGTCGACCGCGTGGAAGACGGGCAAGGCCGTGATCGAGCAGATGCTGGCCGACCCCAACAGTACGTTGCGAAACACGTTGTCGGACTCAATTATTCGGCTGGCGGTCCGGATTCGCGACGACCGTCCGCTGCAGGAGAAGATGAATGGATGGGTGGCCCGGGTGGCCCATCACGTCGCTGCGAACTATTCGCAGGAGATCATCTCGGTGATCACCGAGACCGTCCGCGGGTGGGATGCCGACGACACGAGCCGCAAGATCGAGTTGCAGGTCGGACGGGATCTGCAGTTCATCCGGATCAACGGCACGGTGGTCGGTTCGTTGGCAGGACTCGCGATCTATACGGTGTCGGTGCTGATCTTCCATTGATCCAAGCATTTCGCGCCGGCCAGGAATCGAGTTGAGTTGGAGAACGCGAGTGCTGCAGCACTCTCGTTCTCCAACTCGGCTCCGGTTGTCGCGGGTGCCATGCGAGCAGGCGTCTCGTCCTCTCCTCGCGGGTTAGCGCTCTGCTTGCTTCTGCTAGCACGCGAGGTCGATACTTGGCAGGACAGGTGATCGACGACGATGGGAACACGATGCACGCGGAGCAGCCCGAGGAGCCTGCACCCCAGCCGGACCCAGCCGGGGTGACTGCAGCCGGGGTGACTGCAGACGGGGTGACTGCAGACGGGGCCGATGCCACCGACGACGACGGCGCGTCGAATGCGGTTGAGGCAGTGGCCAATGCGGCTCAGGACATCGGTGCGTTCATCCGTTCGCAGCGTGTGGCGGCGGAGGTGTCACTGCGTCAGCTCGCCGAACGTGCCGGGGTGAGCAATCCGTATCTGAGTCAGATCGAGCGCGGACTTCGTAAGCCGTCGGCGGACGTGCTCGCTCAAATCGCCAAGGGGCTGCGCGTTTCTGCCGAGGTCCTCTACGTGCGGGCGGGGATTCTCGAGGAACGTCCGGCGAGTCCGGTGCGCGACGCGTTGATCGCCGACGACTCGATCAACGAGCGGCAGAAGCAGATGTTGTTGGAGATCTACGACTCTTTCCGAAAGGAGAACGCAGCAGACGGCAACTCGTGATCTCCTGAACACGAACGTCCTTTCCCTGTCGCAATCTCCACCCTGCAAGGAGCTACCGATATGACCGACAATCCGTTGGCGACCGCCGTCGCCCAGGTGTCCGCTCTGCTCGCGGAAGCGCGCGAGCGTGGTGAGGCGGCCGGCGAGCAAGCCCAGTCGAAGCTTGCTGAGACTGTCGGAAGTACCCAGTCGAAGCTCGCTGAGACTGTCGAGTCCACGCAGGCCAAGTTGGCCGAGACGGTGGAGACCACCCAGTCGAAGCTTGCGGAGACTGTTGAGACCACCCAGGCGAAACTGACCGAGAGGGTCGAGACCACACAAGCGAAGCTCACCGGGTCGCGGGACGATGCGCAGGCGCGGATCGACGATGCGCTGGCGACGGCGTTGGCGTTGTTCGAGGAGGCCAGGGTCAAGCTGTCGTCGTTGCCGATCGAGGTGCCCGCGGAGCTCGAGGAGTTGCGGACGAGGTTCTCGTCGGACGAGTTGCGCAAGGTCGCCGAGGCGTACCTGGCGGTCGCTGCCGGATTGTTGACGTCACTGTCGGAGCGCAGCGAAGAGGTTGTCGAGAAGCTGAAGTCGCAGCCGGTGGTCGAAGCGAATCTGCCGAAGCTGGAGAAGGTGTACAGCGACGCCGTCGGGCTCACCGAGGACGCATTGGGAGTGGTGTCGGCGCAGACGCGTCTGGTCGGAGAGCGCGCCGCGAAACTGACGGGTGGGTCGTCGAGCTCTCCCGCACAGAAGAGTCCCGCCAAGAAGGCGGTCGCCAAGAAGGCGGTCGCGAAGAAGACCCCAGCGAAGAAGGCAGCTCCGACGAAGCCGGCGGCGACGAAGGCCGCACCTGCACAGAAGGCGCCTGCGAAGAAGGCGGCAGCAAAGCAAGCTCCGGCAAGGAAGGCGCCTGCAAAGAAAGCTCCGGCAAAGAAGGCCCCCGCCAAGAAGGCAGCTGCGAAGAAGGCCGAGTCGGTGAAGGCGCCCGCGAAGAAGGCTGCAGCGAAGAAGGCTGCCGCGAAGAAGACCGCAGCGAAGAACACCGCAGCCAAGAAAGTGGCAGGGAAGAAGGCGCCGGCCAAGAAAGCGGGCGGGCGCACCGCCGGCTGACATCGTCGCGACCCCGGGGCGGCTTGCCGAGTCACAATCGGCGGTCGATTCGTCGGGGCTACTACAGTGATGGCGTGGATTTCTTCTCAGTCATGTCCGCCGGACAGAACCTGATCCTGTGGGCGTTGACCGTCGTCGCGGGTGTGGCGTCGTTGATCGCCCTCATTCACGCAGCGATCCAGCGCAAAGATGCCTTCCCCGCGGTCGATCGGCAGTCGAAGGTCATCTGGGTGGCATTGCTGGCCGGTGCGACGCTGTTCATCTGGTTCTTCCAGGCGCCGTCGCTGCTGTACCTGGTCGGCGTTGTCGCCATGCTCGTGTACATCGTCGACGTGCGACCGCGAGTCGACGCGATCCAAGGCAAGTCGTGGTTCAAGAAGGCGTGATCACCGCTGCAGAGAGGCGCTGACGTCGTGGCCGAGTATCGGATCAACGAACTGGCCGAGGCGTCGGGCGTGAGCGTCCGCAACATCCGCGTCTACCAGGACCGAGGATTGCTGCCCGCACCGATCATTCGGGGTCGGGTCGGCTGGTACTCCGACGAACACCTCGTCCGGCTCAATCTGATCTCACGGATGCTCGAACGCGGCTACACGTTCGCGACGATCAGCGAACTCCTGCACGCCGCTCACCATGGGATGCGCGTGGAGCAAGTGCTCCGCGGAACCCCGAAGACCGGGCGGTTCCGCAACTTCAAGCGCGCTGCGACGATCACCATCACCGAGTTACGCAAGACCCTCAACGCGAGCGACCGGTCGATCGCACTCAGCCAGAAACTCGGCTTGCTCGCCAAGGACGGCGCGCACTATGCGATCAAGAACCCGGAACTGCTCGAGGGCGCCGAGGTGCTGGTGAAGAGCGGCATCGACATCGACGTACTGCTCGACCGCTGGGTGCGCGTCCAGGGCGACCTCGAAGACGTCGCACAGAGCTTTGTCTCCATCATCACCGACCGGTACTTCGACGAGAACCTGCCCGACCTCGGTGAGGCCGGCGTCAGCAGAATGGCCGAACTGATCCAGACGGTGCGGCCGATGGCCCACGAGATCGTCGAGACCACCTTCCGCAAGGCGCTCGACGAGCAGATCTCGAAGGCGATCGGCGAGGCCGCGACCTACTTCGATGCTGCCCAGGAAACCCCCGCAGAGCCGGACCGGCCTTGAGGTTGCCATCGCGCTCGGAAACCGAGCGCGATGGCAACCTCGTCGACGGACGCCCAGCAGCCCATCGCATACGACAATGAGCATTGGTACATTGGAGGCCGATGCACGTGGGCAGCGACGCCGGACGTGAGTAGGGAGTGTGCGGTGAAGAAGAGTTCAACGGCCGCGGTTGTTGGTGCGGCGCTCGGCGCGGGTGTTGTCGGACTCGGTGTGGGCACCATCTTCGCCGGCATCGCACGCGATGCCTTTCGCGCGGAACCGGCTGTCGACGACGGTCCCGACGACCTGCTCAGGGCGCCCAGCACCTCACCGACGCGTCCGTTGGTGCACACCGCGGACCGCACGCGGCTCAACGTCGAGGTGCATGGCCCGTCGATCGACGATCACGACCACGACGTCCTCGTGATGGTGCACGGCTGGACCTGCAACACCGCGTATTGGTACCCGCAGATCAACGCGTTGGCCGGGGATCGGACCGTGGTTGCCTACGATCAGCGCGGGCATGGCACCAGTGAGCGCGGTCGGCGGCGTCCGACCGTCGCGATGCTGGGTGAGGACCTCGACGCGGTGCTCGACGCGGTGGTCCCCGAGGGTCGACGAGCAGTTCTGGTCGGACACAGCATGGGCGGCATGACCATCATGTCGTGGGCGGCCCAGTTCCCCGACCGGGTTGCCGACCGCGTGTCCGGGGTCGCACTGACCTCGACCGCCGCCAAGGCCGTGCTCCAGAACCACGCGCTCGTCCCGGTGAACCTGCCGCGCTACACCCGGCCGTTCGAGTCGACCGTGGGCAAACTGTTCACCTCGACGCCGGTGCCGATTCCGAAGACCCCCTACGGTGGTCGGCTGTCGCACTACATCGCCCTGGGCCCCAACGCACGCCAGTCTCATGTGGACTTCGTCGACGAGATGATCGGCGCCTGCCCCCCGCGGTCCCGGGCCGGATGGGGTGCCGCGATGGGCAAACTCGACGTGACCGCCGGGTTGGAGGCGCTCTCGGTCCCGACCACCGTCATCGTCGGCACCGACGACCGGCTGACCCCGCCCGCGCATGCCGAACAGATGGCAGAGGTGTTGCGGCGCAACGGAAACCTACGCGACCTCGTGGTCTACGACGGTGTCGGGCACATGTCGAGCATCGAGGCCGCCGAGCGGTTCAACGAGCTGCTGGGTGAGATCCTCGCGGACGTGGGGAAGCAGCGGGTCGAGGTCTGATCTGAAGGGAGCCGGCGGGTAGGTGGCGGCGCTACAGCTCGCAGTTGACCAGCACGGGTTCCGGGCGCAACGTCACGCCGAAGGCGTCGTGGACCCCGTCGCGGACGTCGCGTGCGAGGGCAAGGAGTTCGTCGGTGGTGGCGTCGCCCCGATTGGTCAGTGCCAGAGTGTGTTTCGTGGACAAGCGCACCGGGGAGTCGGGTCCCGGGTAGCCGCGGGCGAAGCCGGCCCGCTCGATGAGCCAGCCGGCCGAGAGCTTGATGCCGACCGAGGAGTCCGCTGCGTCGGCCGGGTACGACGGCACGCTGATGTCGGCGCCGAGCACCTCGGTGATCCGACGCACGGCCTTTGCTGCCTCCTCGGCGTCGAGGATGGGATTGGTGAAAAACGAACCGGCACTCCAGGTGTCGTGGTCGTCGGCGTCGAGGACCATGCCCTTGGCGCGCCGCAGCCCGACCACCTGCTCGCGTGCCGCAGCGGCGTCGACCCGTTCGCCGGGCTCGACCCCGAGCAGCGTCGACAGTTCGCGGTAGCGGATGGGCTGGCTGAGTCGATTCTCGTTGAGCCAGAACGAGACTGCGACGACGACGAAGTCGTCACGATGCTTCAGATTGCTGGTCCGGTAGCCCAGTCCGAGTTCGGCAGGCGCAACCCAGCGGAGTCCGCCCGAGCGGCGGTCGAGCACCTGCACCTCGCGCAACACATCCGACACCTCGACGCCGTAGGCCCCGACATTCTGTACCGGTGTCGCACCAGCCGCGCCGGGGATGCCCGACAGGCATTCCAGCCCGCCGAACCCGGCATCGAGCGTGGCTGCCACAAGGTCGTCCCAGGTCACGCCGGCGTCGGCGGTCACGTGGCTGCGGCCGGATTCACGGCCGGTGCCGAATTCGATCTTCTCGCTGCCGATCACCACGGCGGTGCCGTCGAATCCCTCGTCGGCGATGACCAGATTGGAGCCCCCGCCGATGATCAGGATTGGTTCGGCCTGCCGGTCGAGGTCGATGACGGTCTCCACGACGCTGCGCGTGTCCGGACAGCGGACCAGGTCGCGGGCGGGACCGCCGAGACGCAGAGTGGTCAGGTCGGCCAGCGGGGCGGCGTGGCGGATGTCGGTCACGCCCCAACGGTAGCGGTCTGGGCTATCGGTGGCTGTTGGACGTGCTCGGTTACCCGGTCGGGTCCAACCGGGTAGCGTTGCGCCCATGTCGAGCAAGCTGCAGCATTCGGTCTCCTATCCCTTTTCCACGCAGCGGTTGTGGGAGATCGTGTCCACCGAGCAGTACTGGCACGACCTCGTCGCCCGCATCAACGCCGATCACGGCCGGGTCGACTCCTTCACCCTCGACGGCGACACCGTGGTGGTCGAGATGCATCAGGGCGTTCCGGCCGACAAACTGCCGTCGAGCGTCACCAAGATCAAGCCCGGCGACATGGAGATCCCGCGTCGCAACACCTATCGGCTGGTGGGGGACAAGGTCGACGGTGAGATCAGCGCGACCGTCGACGGCGCGCCGGTGAAGATCCGCGGGACGGTCGTGACCACGGGGGATCCGGCCCGAACCGACTACACCGCGGACGTCGCGGTGAGCATTCCGCTGCTCGGTGGGAAGATCGAGAAGTCGGTTATCGGTCAGTTGATCGACTTGCTCGACGCCGAACACGGGCACACCGTCGATTGGGAGCAGGAGAATCGCCTGACGTAGCCTGGTGCCTATGGCACGACGGCTCAGCTATTCCGCACGTTACAAGCACCCTGCGGAGAAGCTCTATCAGGCGCAGAGCACCCGCCAGTACTGGGAAGACATGATGGCGGGGTTCCAGATGATCTCCCCGCACTGCGAGGTCGCATCGTTCACGTCCGACGAGACCGGGCTGCGCGCAACTCTGAAGCAGACGATCGGACGCGACCAGCTTCCGGCGCTGGCGCAGACGGTGTTGATGAAGGACATGGTCATCACCCGTGAGGAGTCCTTCGGTCCGTACGACCCGGACAACACCAAGGGCACCTACAACGCGTCGATCCCGGCCGGACCGGGCAGCCTCAACGGTTGGCAGGAGCTGTTCCCCACCGACACCGGCTGCACGATCCGCAAGACCACCGAGGTCAAGGTCTTCATCCCGTTCGTCAACGCCAAGCTCGAGCAGATGATGCTGGTGAACCTCGTCGACCTGTTCCGGGCCGAGGCAGAGTACGCCAAGGACTGGATCGACAAGAACTTGTGACGTCGGGCGGGTCCCGAACAGGCCCGAACTCGCCGCATCACGGCAGAATCACCCGCGGCACCACCAACATCAATCGCCTGCGGCGCGTCGACCGGTGGATGTCGCACCAACCGTGCGTCCTTGCCGCGTTGGCGGTTGCCGAACCGCTGGTCGTCGACCTCGGCTACGGCGCGCGACCCGACACCACCCTCGAGATGGCTTCCCGTCTGCGGACCGTTGCACCTGACGTGCAGGTCGTGGGGTTGGAGATCGATCCGGAGCGGGTTGTCGAATCCCGCGACGGTGTCCGTTTTGCCGTCGGCGGATTCGAACTGGCCGGTCTGCGGCCCGACGTCGTCCGCGCGTTCAACGTCCTGCGTCAGTACGACGAAGACGAGGTCGCGGCGGCGTGGACGCAGATGCGGGCCGCACTTGCCCCGACCGGTGTCATCGTCGAGGGCACGTGCGACGAGATCGGCCGACGCTGTGCCTGGGTACTGCTCGACGCCGACGGTCCGGTCAGCCTGACGCTGAGCTGGGCGCCCGAGCACACCGACCGCCCGTCGGAGATGGCCGAACGCCTCCCCAAGGCCCTCATTCACCGCAATGTGCCGGGCGAGCCGATCCACCGGCTGCTCACCGTCGCCGACCAGTGCTGGGACATCGCGGCACCGCACGCGCCCTACGGGCCGCGAGCCCGGTGGCGGGCGGCGCTGGGGCTGCTCAGACAGCGTGGCGTCGACTGCGTGGTCCCGCGTGGCCGGTCCGTCGACAACATCCTGTCGGTTCCTTGGAGTCTGGTTGCCCCACTGCGCTCCCGTTAGGGTGGCCGGTATGCGTGTGGCGATGGCCCAGATCAGTTCCGACGACGACCCGGCGGCAAACTTGTCGACGGTGGTTGCCGGGATTCGCGACGCGGCCGCGCAGGACGCCGACCTGGTGGTCTTCCCCGAAGCCGCGATGTGCCGGTTCGGGGTGCCGCTGAAACCGATCGCCCAGCCGATCGACGGGCCGTGGGCCGACGCCGTGGTGGCAGCCGCCGTCGAGTCCGGGATCACCGCGGTGGCCGGCATGTTCACCCCCGCCGACGACGGTCGGGTCTACAACACGCTGCTGATCGCGCAGCCCGACGGCACCCGGGTCGGCTACGACAAGCTCCATCTCTACGACGCCTTCGGCTTCCAGGAGTCGCGGACGGTCGCACCTGGCACGACACCGGTGACCTTCGACGTCGGCGGCACGACGGTCGGCGTTGCCACCTGCTACGACGTGAGATTTCCGGGGTTGTTCAGCGGGCTCGCGCGTCTGGGCGCCGACGTCATCGTCGTGCCGACATCATGGGGTGCGGGCCCGGGAAAGCGTCACCAATGGGAGGTTCTGGTAACGGCTAGGGCGCTGGATTCGACGTCATTTGTGGTGGGTGTCGGACAGGCGGTACCTGCCGATCCCGACGTGGCCGACTCCGGTGCACCCACCGGAATAGGGCACAGCCAAATCACAGATCCCTTCGGTACGGTGGTCGCCGCGTACGACGAGAGCGTCAAGCTCGACGTTCATGAGCTCGACCTGGCCCTGGTGGAGAAGGCCCGCAAGCAATTGGCCGTTCTCGCCAACGAGATTCACCTTCCCACCGCGTTGACACCCCATCGCATTGACACCGAGAACCCCGACGGGCGGGCGTGAAGCCCACCCACCGAGGACGGAATCCATGACTGACGACAACACCGATCGACCGTCGCCCGCCGAACCGGCATCGCCCGGGTCCGGCGGCGAACACGACGCGCCGACCACCGAGCAGCCCACTGCGGACACCACGTCTGCGGAAACCACGTCGGGGGCCGGGACGACGATCGGGCCCTCCATGCGCAACGACGATTCCCCCGCGACGGAACAGTTCGAGCGGGCGTCGACAGCGCCCTCTCCACGCGCCTACTCCAGCGTGGCGGGCTCTCCAGCCGTCGGCTCGAGTACCGCCCAGTTCGAGACCGGCGCCAACCCGGCCGATGACTTCGGACCGATCCCGCCGGCGTCCGGTCCGCAACCGGCCGTCACTCCGGCAGGAGGGTCGCGCGCGGTTCGGTCGGCACCCGGCAGGAAGAAGCGCAGCGTGACGCAGATTGTCATCGCCTCCGTGGTTGCGGTGGTGCTCGTACTGGTCATCGCCGGCGTCGGTAGCGAACTGTATTTGCGGAATCGACTGACGAACTGTGTGTCGGACTCCATCAGCAAGTCGTCGGGATTCCCCGTCGAGGTGTCGTTGAGCAAGAAGCCGATCGTGTTGCAGTGGATCAGCGGCAAGGCGCCGTGGGCCGAGCTCCACGGCAGTGGCGACAACGGCGAGCTCATCGATGCCCGTGTCGAGAACGTCGCGACGTCCGGCGGTGACATCGGCAGCGTCGACGGGCGGATGAACATCAACGGCATCGCGCTCGACGGTCGGGCCGAGAACATCACCAACGACGGTTCGGACGCGGTACGGTTCGGCAGCCTCGATGCCACCGGAGCGGTCACCTTCGATCGCGTGGTCGCGGCGGGCAAGGAGCAGGGGAACGGCACCGATCCGAACGGTCAGCCCACCGGCATGGCCGGTGGCATCGAGAAGATCACCGGCAACCCGGCCGACCAGACCATCGAGGTGGTGTCGAACTTCCCGGCGCTGTTCATGATGATCCCGGTGATCACCGTCATCAAACCGATCCTGACCGACGGCAAGGTGACCTTCCAGGCCGTCAAGGTGACCGCCGACATCCCGATCCTGAGCAGCATCGCGATCCCGCCGAACTTCGCCCAGCAGATCATCGACCAGGTGACTCCGCAGATGTTCGGGTCATTCTTCAACGAGGTCACCATGACCAACCTCAAGGTGACCGCGACCGGTGTCGATTTCGCGCTGAACGGCAAGGACGTTCGGTTCGAGAAGACGATGATGGCGAATTCCAGCGAGTCGGTGGACTGCTCGATCGTCTGACGTCGCTCGGTTCGTCGGTACGCTGGAGCTGTCCGGTTTGTCGGGCCGTCGGCCCGCCTGATCGGGTCCGACCGCCGTCAACCCTGGAGTTTCGATGCCGACCCTCATCCTGATCATCGTCGTTGTTCTGATCGTGGTCGCGGTGGTCGTCGTCGCGCAGAATCGGTCGGGCACCAGCCGTGCCGAAGCGCTCGACGACGCCAAGGCCGACGCCCGACAGGCCATCGAGCGTCTCGGTGGTCAGGTCTACCTGCTGGTGGGGGATTCGCCCGCGTCCAAGGCGGCGCTCGCCGACGCCGCGGAACGGCACACTGCTGCGGGGTCGCAGATCGACCAGGCCGCGACGCCCGCGCAGGCGCGTCTGGCCAAGCAGACGGCCATCGAGGGGCTCTACTACATCCGCGCGGCGCGAACCGCGATGAACATGGATCCCGGTCCGCCCATCCCGGAGCTCGACGGTCAGAAGAGCGCGGGCGCGGTGACCGAGGACCGGTCCGTCGAATTCGAGGGCCGCGAGGTGGAGGCGTCGCCCACTCCGTCGTCGCGCACGCCGAACTACTATCCGGGCGGTCGGGTTGCCGGACGCCCCGTGCCCGCAGGCTGGTACTCCGAACCGTGGTGGAAACCCGCACTGGTGGCCGGCGCCTGGGGCGTCGGCTCGATGCTCCTGTTCTCGACGCTGTTCGCCGGAATGGCCGGAGTCAATTACGACGCAACGGCTTTCGAGAACGGCGCCGGTGATGGATCGGACGCGAGTGCGTTCGACGGGGGAGACATGGGCGGTGGTGATCCCAGCGGCGGCGATCCCGGCGACTTCGGTGGCGGCGACTTCGGAAGCGACTTCGGCGGTGGGGATTTCGGGGGCGGTGACTTCGGAGGCTTCTGACTTCTGATCCGAAAGTACTGCTTTCGGCCCCCTGAACTGCGGCAATCTGTACCTGGGAGCCCAGTCAAATGCACAGTGCACGTGGCCGGGCTCAGGCGTACAGACAACCGACCGGGGTGGTCGACGTGTTCCTGTGGCCTCACCGGCTCGCCGCAGCTTTTGTGTCCGAAACGGTCTTCCTGAGGTGTCTCCGAGGGCAATATGCCCTCGGAGACAGCTGACGCGGACCGTTCTGGACGGCTCAACTCTTCCCGCCTCCACGATCGTCGCGCAGGGCAAATCCGAGGAAAGGGTCAGGCAATTCGAAGAGTTCGGATGCCGAGGTCCTGGTCCTCAGTTGAACACCACGGTCTTGCGTCCGTGCACCAGGACGCGATCTTCGAGGTGCCAGCGCAATCCCCTTGAGAGAACCAGGGTTTCGATGTCACGACCCTGACGCACCATGTCGGAGACGCCGTCGCCGTGATCGACGCGGATGACATCCTGCTCGATGATCGGTCCGGCGTCGAGGTCGGCGGTCACGTAATGGCAGGTGGCGCCGATGAGCTTCACGCCGCGGGCGAAAGCCTGGTGATAGGGCCGTGCCCCAACGAAACTCGGCAAGAAGCTGTGGTGGATGTTGATCGCGCGGCCTGCCCAGGCGTCGCACAGCTGCGGCGGCAGGATCTGCATGAAGCGGGCGAGAACGATGGCGTCGGGCGAATAGCCATCGACGATGCGACCGACCTCGGCGAACGCGTCGGCCTTGCGGTCGGCGGCGAACGGGACGTGGTGGAAGGGGATGCCGAATCGCTCGGGCAGTTCCTGGAGGTCGCGGTGGTTGCCGATCACCGCGTCGATCGTGGCGGGCAACTCGCCGCGGTAGGAGCGACCCAAGAGGTCAGACAGGCAGTGGCTTTCCTTGCTGACGAGCAGCACCACCGATTTGCGATGCCCGGTGTCGGTCAGCTTCCAGTCCGTGTCGGCGCCGAGCTCGTCGGCGACCTCGGCGGCGAACCGCTCGCGAACCGCGTCGGCGTCGAGGTCGGTGGAGTCGGCGCGAACAGCCTGCCGGGTGAAGAACCAGCCCGTCTCGGCGTCCGAGTGGTAAGCCGCCTCGGTGATCCAGCCGCCGATGTCGGCGAGGAAGGTCGAGATTCGCGCCACGATGCCGGTGCGGTCCGGGCATCCGAGGGTCAGCACATAGCGGTCGTCGGACGAGGCAGATGGGGACACGCAGTTCAGTGTGCCAAGCTCGACGTTGTGACCAAAACCGACCTACGACGTGGTGACGTCGCCGCGATCATCGACCACACCCTGCTCAAGCCGGAGGCCACCCGCGCCGACGTCGAGGCGACCCTTGCCGAGGCGGCCGATCTGGGTGTTTACGCCGTGTGCCTGTCGCCGTCGATGCTGCCCGTCGACAGTGGTGCCCAGAAGCTGTGCGTGGTCGCGGGCTTTCCGTCCGGGAAGCATCACTCGCTGGTCAAGGCGTCGGAGGCGCGTCTCGCAGTCGACACCGGTGCCGAGGAGATCGACATGGTGATCGACGTCGGTGCCGCGGTCGCCGGCAACTACGACGAGGTCTTCAGCGACATCCTCACCGTGCGCGAGGCGATCGGCGACGGTCCATTGCTCAAGGTGATCATCGAGTCGGCGGTGCTGCTCGACCGCGTCGGCCCCGACGCCGTCACCCAGGTGTGCCTCCGCGCGGCGACCGCCGGGGCGTCATATGTGAAGACCTCGACCGGCTTTCACCCCGCTGGCGGCGCCACCGTCGAGGCCGTCCGGCTGATGCGCGACGCCGTCGGCGACACCGTCGGAGTCAAGGCCAGCGGCGGCATTCGCACGGCCGACTTCGCCGAAGAACTCATCGAGGCGGGCGCGAGCCGACTGGGGTTGTCGGCGTCGCGCGCGGTGCTCGACGGTTTTCCTGACTGAGGAGCTGGTCGCTGACATGGAGCGTCTCGAAGTCGACGAGCCTCGAAGCCGCTGCCGCCGAGAGCGTCGAGATCTCTGTCCACACCCCTCCGAGTCCGACAACAATTCTTGTCGTACCCCTCTGCGATAGGGGACACATGTTCGAACCGGGGCGGGACACCAGCGAGGCCACACTGGCCGACGCGGGTGAAACCGATCTGGCCACAGCAGCTTCGGCGTTCACGCATATCGAGTTCGAGGTGATGGCCCGCAAAGTCCTGGCCGCCTACCACCTGGGCCGCAAAGTGTTCGACCGCGTCCAGTCCGCCGACTCCGACCGCTACCGCAAACGCATGCCCGACAAAGCCGCCCTGCGCGAAGTCTCCCTGCATTTCGCCGTGCCCCGGCCACGGCCGGACGGTGGATGACCCTGGGCGCCCTGCTGCAAGACCTGCCGGCGGTGCGGGCAGCGTTCCTGGCCGGTGACCTCTCCGAATCGCGGGCATCGCTGGTGGCGCACGCGGTGTGCGGCGTGGATGCCGAGCAACGCGCCGCCGCCGAAGAGGCCGCTTCATGTTGGCCGCCGATGCGTCGACGAATGCGGTGCTGTCGGACAAACTCGACGAACTGATCATCGCGCTGGACCCCGTGGCGGCGGCCGAGGTGCGGGAAGAGTTCGCCGAACGCTACCAAGACGTCCGCTTCGGCAAAGCCCCCTACGGACAAGTCGCCATCTCGGCCACCCTCGGACTCGGCGATGCCCGCTACCTGCAATCGCGCATCACCGGGCTGATCAATCATTTCCTCTGCTCTGAGGATCCGCGCCTGCCCGGTCAGCAACGCGCCGACGCGCTGGTCGCCATCACTCGCGGCCGCACCGAGTTGGACTGCCGGTGCGGGTCAGACACCTGCGGCGCCCGCGCGAACCAGATAC